>JAHEBX010000013.1 GCA_024642045.1 Pseudorhodobacter sp.
TCGACCACAGGGGCAGAACTGTTGCCCCTGCTGGTGGGGTCGCCAAACGCGCTTGCGACGGAGCCGGAAGATGACGACGATGTCATCGACATTGCCGCCTCGCCGAAAGACTAGACCAGTGAACACGCAGGCCCTGATCGGGCATACGGGTTTTGTCGGCCAGACTTTGCGGCGCCAGCATGGCTTTGCGGCGGGGTTCAACTCGGCCAATATTGCGCAGGCGGCGGGACAGGTCTTTGATCTGGCGGTCTGCGCTGCCGCCCCCGGCTCGATGTTCGAGGCCAACCGCTTTCCTGAAAAGGACGCTCAGGGAATCGACCGGCTTTGCGCCAGTCTGGCAAAGATCACCGCCAAACGCTTTGTGCTGATTTCCACCATCGCCGTTCTGGCGCGCTTTGATGGCGGCGCGGATGAAACCACGCACGCCTTTCAGACCGATCTGGCATATGGGCGCAATCGGCGGCGGCTCGAGTCGTTTTGCGCCGAACACTTCCCCAACTGCCTGATTCTGCGGCTGCCAGCGCTTTTCGGCGCGGGATTGAAGAAGAACTTTCTGTTTGATCTGCGCAACCCGGTGCCTTCGATGCTGCCCCAAGCGCGGTTTGACGATTTCGCGCGGGCTTTGGGCGACGGGGTGGCTGGGTTTTATCATCAGGACGAGGCCTTGGGCATGATGGTGCTGGACCGCGAGGGTTTGCAAGCATCGCCCCGGCGCGAGGCAATTGCGGCGGCGGTGACCGAAGCGGGGTTTTCGGCGCTGGGCTTTACCAACCCTGACAGCCGCTTTCAGTTCTATGACATGTCGCGGCTTTGGGACGATCTGCAACGCGGTCTGCGGGCGGGCGTGCCCGTGCTGCATCTGGCGCCCGAGGCTTTGCGGGCGGGCGATGTTCATCTTCAGGTGACGGGCCGCGCGATGCCCCCCACCGCGGCGCGGCTGCATGTCGAGGATATGCAGACCGGGCATGCCGAGCTTTGGGGCAGACAGGGCCGCTATATTTGCGATGCCGCTCAGGTCATGGCTGCCGTGCAAGAGTTCGCCGCAGGATGAAATTTTGCGCCTCGAACATCGGCTGGAGTTTTGCCGAGCGCATCGCGGCCTATGATGTGCTGCGCGCCGCTGGCTTTACTGGCCTTGAAATCGCACCAGGGCTGCTGTTTGAAGGCGAGGTGGATGTGTTTCTGCCGCCCGACCATCGCGTTGCATCGGCGCTGGCCGAAGTGTCGGCAGCCGGCTTGCAGATCACCTCCATGCAGGCGCTGCTGTTTGGCGTTCAGGGCGCCGCGCTGTTCGGTAGCAGCACCGAGCGCGCGACCTTTGAAGCCGCGATGCTTCGGGCGATTGCCTTGGCGGGCCGCCTTGAAATTCCCAATCTGGTTTTTGGTTCGCCCAAACAGCGGGTGATCCCCGCCAACGTGCCAAGCGATGCGGCATTGCCGATCGCGGTCAATACGTTTCGGCGCTTGGGCGATGCAGCACAGGCGGTGGGTTGCCGGATCGCAATCGAGCCTAATCCGGCGGAATATGGCACCAACTTCCTGACCTGTCAGAGCGAGGCCGAGGCCTTTCTGGATCTGGTCGATCACCCTGCGATCTGCGGGATCATCGACAGCGGCGCAATGCTGATGAATGGCGAGGCCTTTGCCGACCTGTCCGTCAATCTGCCCCGCATCGGCCATGTGCATTGCAGTGCGCCGCACCTCGCTCCTGCGCCGGTCTCGCCCGAGGCCGCGCAGGGGCTGCTGGCGAAATTGCGAGCGCTTGGATATGATGGCGTGGTGTCGATAGAAATGAAGCGTCCTGCGAACGGGATTTCCGATTTGGCGCAAAGCGTGGCCAGCTTGGCCTCGGCGGCGCGCGGACTTGGGCTGATAGGGTAAGAATGACCAAAGCGACCACCTTGCGCGAAGATATCCTTGTCTCAATCTGCTTTGGCGAGCTGGATGGCTCGACTGCCAGCTTTGGCCAGCTGGCCGAATTTGCCGAGCAGATGAACGCGCAGTTTCGGTTTTGGGAGATCATTCTTGTCGCTGCGGCCGATGAAGTAGAGCCGTTTTTGCCCTTGGTCAAAGACGTGCCGAACATTCGGTTGATCAAGGTGCGTCACGGCACAGCCTTTTACCGCCGCAGGGTGATTGCTGCCGCTGAAGCGATCGGCGATGTCGTTGTTCTGACGACAGTTGCAGAGATGCCGCTGCTGGATGTTCTGGCAATGATCGACGAGGTGAACACCCAAGGCGCGCTGGTTGTCGGGCGGATGCAGACAGTTGCTGCGACGGATCTGCTGGTCTCCACTCCGCTTGTGGCGCTGGGGCGCTGGGCGGGGTTTAACGTTGGCATCTACGACATGCAGACGGTAGGCTTTCCGCGCACGCTGCTGAACCAACTGCTCGCCCATCCCGCCAAAGAGCTGGCGCTGCGGTTTCTGCCCCGCGATGTTGGCCTGCAGCAAAGCTATCAAACCGCGCAGAACAAGGCGCCGCCGCTGCGGTCTTTTCGCAATCTGGGGCGGCGTTTGGGGTTGGCGCAACAGTTGCTGGTCAACCTTGCCCCGCGTCTGTTGCAGGCCGTGACGTTGATTTCATCGCTGACCGCCCTGATGTCGATGGCCTTTGGCCTTTATGTCATCGGCGTCTGGCTTTGGTTGCCGACAGTCGCACCGGGCTGGCTGACGCTGTCGGCGATGCTCAGCGTGACGGGTTTTATGCTGGGCTGCACCACCAGCGCGCTTTGCCTTGGCATGCTGTTCTTGATCAGTCGCGGCGGGCGCGATGATTACGCCGATGTCGCCGGAGAGGTGAACCGCGTTGATCTGTTCGGCAAAGTGGCGGCTGATCTGAACGTCGAGATCGTGACGGATGCTGCAGGAAAAGTGCAAACCCGATGAGGCGGCAGGATGCGGACTATATCGTCATCGGCGGCGGCTTTTACGGCTGCTGTCTGGCGCTGTTTCTGCGGTCGATTTCGCAACGGGTTCTACTGATCGAGGTGGGCGATGTGCTGCTGGGCCGCGCCTCGCGGATCAATCAGGCGCGGGTGCACACGGGGTTTCATTATCCACGTTCGGCGCTGACGGCGGTAAAGTCCATGCTCCTGCATGACCGCTTTGCCCGCGACTTTCCGCAGGCGGTGCGCGATGATTTCCAGATGCTGTATGCGATTGCGCGGCGGCGGTCCAAGGTTTCGGCCAAGCGGTTTTACCGCATGTTCCGCGATCTGGGCGCGCCGATTGCGCCTGCGTCCACCGTCCAATCCGCGCTGTTTGACAGCGACCTGATCGAAGAGGCCTTTGCCTGCCGCGAGATGGCGTTTGACTATTCGGTCCTGCGCGATCTGATGCAGGACAGGCTGGCGGCGGCAGGTATCGATCTGCGCCTGAACACCAAGGTTACCGCCGTTTCGGATGGCGCGGCTGGGGTTGTCTGCCAGCTGTCGGATGGGACCGAGGCGGCAGCGGGCTATGCCTTTAACGTGACCTATGCGCAGATTAATGACGTGCTGACCAAGGCGGAATTGCCGCCCGCGCTGCTGAAATATGAGGTGAGTGAGCTGGCGCTTGTTTCGCCACCGCCCGAACTTGCGGCCTATGGCATTACGGTTATGGACGGGCCGTTCTTTTCCTGCATGCCCTATCCGGCCGAGGGGCTGCATTCGCTGACCCATGTCCGTTATACGCCGCAGCAAAGCTGGACGGGGGACGAAGTTGCCGCCTATGACAGGCTGAGTGCCGACCCGCAGCAGTCTCTGGCGCGGCATATGGTGCTGGATGGCAAGCGCTATGTGCCAAGTCTGAGCGGCGCGGTTTACCAGCGGTCACTTTATGAAGTGAAGGCGGTTTTGCTGAAGAACGAGCGCGACGATGGCAGGCCGATCCTGTATCAGCGCAGCCCCAAAACCAGTCGCGTGATCTCGATCTTGGGGGCCAAGATCGACAACATCTATGATCTGTTCGATCTGGTGCGCCAGACCGAGCCCGAGTTTGCAGGCGCGCGCGATGACTTCGTGCTGCGAACGGGTGGCTGAGTGGAGTTCATGCGCTTTCTTTCAGTCTCGGTTCTTGGTGTCGCGGTGGATATCGGCACGGCTTGGGTCTTGGCCAGTTTGGGCGCACCACTTTGGCTGGCTGCGGCCATCGGCTTTGCGGCTGCGGCGGGGCTGAACTATGGGCTGCATCGTGGTTGGACGTTTCAACAGGCGGGCGGCATGGCAGAGCGGGCTCGGGTGCTGCGCTATCTGGCGTCGCTGGGGCTGACCTTTGGGGCGCGGATGCTGGCGGTTCTGGGCTTTGGCGCGCTGATGGGTGCCGCGGCACCCCCATTGATGGTGCTGTTGCCCAGCGTCGCGGTGTCTTTTGTGGTCAGCTTTGTGGCGACCAAGTTTCTGGTGTTCCGCGATGGCGAAAAAAGGGATGCAGGATGAGCCAAGCGCTGCCAGCAGAATGGGAATTGCCCAGCTTTGACGTGAGCGAGCTCCGGCCCAAGGCGCAGCGCTATGCCTTGGTGGTGCCTGTCATCAACGAGGGCGCGCGTATTCGCGGCCAGTTGACCCGGACTGCAGCCGAAGGCTTGCCGGTCGATGTGGTGATTGCCGATGGCGGCTCGACCGACGGCTCGCTGGACGCGGCTTTTCTAACCGAGTGCGGCGTGCGCGCGCTTTTGACCAAAACCGGACCGGGCAAGCTGAGCGCGCAATTGCGCATGGCCTATGCCTGGTGTCTGAGCCAAGGTTACGACGGCATTTTGACCATAGATGGCAACGGCAAAGACGGTCTTGGGGCCGTGCGCGAGATCGTGGCCAAGCTGGACGCCGGTTACGACTATGTGCAGGGCTCGCGCTATATGCAGGGGGGGTTGGCGGAAAATACGCCGCTGGAACGCACGATTGCCAACAGGGGTATTCACGCGCCGGTGCTTAGCCTGTCGGGGCGGCATTGGTTCACCGATACCACCAACGGCTTTCGCGGCTATTCGCGCGGCTATCTGCTTGACCCGCGCGTGCAGCCGTTTCGCGCTATTTTCATGCGGTATGAGCTGCTGTTCTATCTGACGGTTCGCGCAGGCCAGATCGGCAAGCGCGTAACGCAAGTGCCCGTCCAGCGCAGCTATCCCAAGGATGAAGCGACGCCGACCAAAATCGCGGGCTGGCGTGGCAAACGTGACATCCTGCGGCAGACCTTTGCCGCAGCGCTGGGCTTTTACGCGCCCTAGGACAGTGGCTTGGGCAGGGTTGGCAGCGCCACCCGCAGCACCAGCAGTTGATCATCACCAACCGAGACCGGTTGCAGCCATGATGGCAGCTTGCCTGCGCGCAACTCTTGCGCAAAGGGGTGCAGCGCGTCGTTAATCGACGTTTTGCAGAGCACCACATACTCCGGCTTGCTCTGCGCAATCGCACGCAGCATCAGCTCTTGGCTGCGGAAGGGGAAGGACCCGTTCCAGAAGGTCCACGCGCCGCGCTGATAGGGCACCGACAGCGGATAGTGGTGCGTGGTCAACAGCAGGTCAGCGCCAAGGTTCATCTGCGTCAGGATGCGGGCGGGCGGCAGCGCATCCAGATGCGCAAGCGTGGTCTCGTCACGGCAGCCCTTGTCCTTGGTGGCAGACTCGATCTTTTGCGACAGGTCCTGTTGTGAGACAAGATTGGCAATCTTCATCACGGGGCCATTCAACTGCTGGGCATAAAAGATCGTGATCACCGCCACGCCAAGCAAGACCGCCTCGCGCAGGTGTCGTGTGGCCTGCAATTTTAGCACCATGCGGGCAAAGACAAAGCCCGACAAGAACGGCAGCGCAGGGGCCGCGATGATGTTCATGCGGATCTGAATCATGCTGCCGAGCAGTCCCATCCAGCAAAACACCAGCATTTGCCCGATTGCGGCGCGCTCGATTGCGCTCCAGTTTTTGCGGTCGTGCAGCCAGAAGGCTGAGCCAAGCATCGTTACCGCAAAGATCGGCAAGACGATATCCATCAGCGTCAGCGGGCGGATCATTGCAAAGTCATAGCCGGACATGGCTTCGGTGATTTTCGAGGTGATCAGATCCTGCACTTCGGGTGGCAACATGCCGTAGGGGCCTGCAAGACAGGGAGAAATCAGCGCTGAAAACAGCCACAGCCCTGCGACCGTCAGCCCGCCCGTGATCGCGATACGCAGCGCGGGGGCACGGATGCGGTCGTAAAAGGCCAGCGGCACGCCACAGCTGACCGCAGCGATCAGCAAAATCGCCAGAAACGGCATCGAGAGCGCGTCGCAATGCGGGGTCAGCCATTCCGAAGGGGCCGTCTGCCCCGCAAAGAAAATCGCAGAGCCGCCCAGCAAGGCCGCACAAAACCCGGCAAGCCGCGCCCGAGCGCCCTCGGCATCAAAGGCTGCGCGCAGAAACAGGATGATGCCCGCGACGGCAACAAAGACCAGCATCTCAAGCCCGATGGCCAGCGAGAACGCAGCAGCCAAGCCCGCAAGGATACCGCTGAGCAAATTGCGCTCGGGCCATACCATCGCCATGGTGACGCAGGTCATCAGCAGGATCTGCAGATCGTGATGATCGACGCGCGCATTGGCAAAGGTGATCCCGCGCAAGGGATACCACATCAGCACGGCCATGATCGCGAACATCACGGCCGCTTTGCCCAAAATCCGCCCCGTGCCCTTGGCCACCACGCCGATCAGGGCGACCAGCAGCAGGTTGGGCCAGATCACCAGCGTCCACCGCTCGGCCGCTTCGGGCGGCAGGATAAGGGCCAGCAGGCTGTAAAGCCCCGCAAGCGCTGCATCCAGATAGCGCGACCAATGCAGAGACAGGCCTTCGGGCGGCTCGACCCGGTGCTGCGACATGTCAAACCAGCCTTGGCCCGCCAGAAAATCCTTGACCGACATCCAGCGCATGATGTCGTCATTATCGCCACCGATCAGGGTTTCGCGCGCAAAGGGCGCGGCCCAGATCATCGGTAAAAGGATCACCACCAGCGCGGTCACCAGCGCGATCCACAGATGCCGCTGTTTGATCGCTGCGATTTCGAAACTCTGCATCCTGATCTGGCCTTGTCTGACGGGATTTCACCTCTGCCACGCGGCACAGGTGATCTGGGGTTCCGTCTAGTCTCGCTTTTCGGCCTAACTTTGGTGCAAATGTGGCAACAATCCATGCGCGCGCTTGGGGCTTGCCCCCACAGCGGCGCTGGTGTTCGATGATGGTGCAAACTTGGGGGCAGCGATGGCAATTGTGAACGTCGGATCAATCAATTGGGATCGGGTGTATCAGGTCCGCCACTTTCCAATTCCAGGCGAAACGATTTCGGCCTCAAGTGCCTTGGTTGGACTGGGCGGCAAAGGGCTGAATCAGTCGGTTGCGATCCTGCGCGCCGGTGGGGCCGTGCGCCATATTGGCGCAATAGCCGCCGATGATGCACGCATGAGTGCGGCGCTGGGCGATCTGGGGCTCGATGTGGCGGGCGTCGCTTTGCTGCAGGCCACCGAGACGGGATCGGCGCTGATCCTTGTCGATGAGGCCGCAGAGAATGTGATTGTGCTTGATCGTGGCGCGAACGGGCTGATCCCCGAAGCGACTGTGCTGAACGCGCTGAATCAGGCAAATGAAGGCGACTGGCTCTTGATGCAGAACGAAACCAATCTGCTGGGTTTTACGATTACTGAGGCCAAAGCGCGCGGCCTGCGTGTGGCGCTGTCAGCGGCACCTTTTCGCCCCGAAGATGTGATTCCGCATCTGGGGGTGATTGACCTTTTGTCGGTCAACGCGGTGGAGTTTGAACAACTTCAGGCCGCGATGGGGCAGGGGGCAAAGCTGCCAAGAGATCTCGCTGTCTTGATCACCAAGGGGGCCGGCGGGGCGGAATATCAGCGCGGGGCCAACCACACCAAGGCCGCCGCCTATCGGGTCGCTGCGATTGATACCACGGGGGCGGGCGATACGTTTCTGGGCTATTTCCTCTCACGTCTGGATGCAGGCGCCGCGATAGACGAAGCGCTGGCGACAGCCATGGCGGCGGCGGCGATCCAAGTCACCCGTGCGGGCGCGGTTGGTGCCATTCCACGTTTGGCCGAGGTGCGCGCCTTTCAGTCAGAGCACCGGACTGTCTGAAAACGCCCTTATACAAACGGCAGACAGGGCAATTTGCCCACGCCTGCAATCTTGGCGGCAAGACTCGGCCAACGCGTCGCGTTAGCTAAAGACAGCACAGGCGACATTGGTGCATTGGTGACCGGACTGGATTATCCAGCGTAAGGGATGGCATGGGCAAAGATCAAAGACCAACGGACCCCATTCCCAAGGCGTTAAGCTCCGGTCAGCCGGAAACGCCGGAGGCGGATAGCAGCAGTCAGGCAATGGTCGCCCAAAGGCGGAGCCGGCTCGAAAGGCTGACGGTCATCGGGACGATGCTGGCGTTTTACAGTGTTTTGCTCTGGGGTGGACACTGGCTTTCTGTCCGCACAGAGGCGTTTTTGCTGCAACACGGCGTATCGACCGCAGGTCCGGGCCTGCACTGGATGTGGGTCCTGGTGGTGTGCCTTTACATCGTGGCGACCGCTTTGCCTTTTGTGCCCGGAGCAGAAATCGGGCTGTCGTTGATCATGATCTTTGGAAACCGAATTTTGCCGGTCGTCTACCTTGCAACCGTTATGGCGCTTTTACTGGCCTTTGCCGTCGGACGCCTCGTGCCCGAGCCATCATTGGTGCGACTGTTCTCGCGGCTTGGCATGGATCGCACCTCCGCACTTTTGCAAGGCCTGTGCGGACTGCAAGATTCTGACCGCATTCAGCATTTGCTAAAGATCGTGCCCTCGGGCTGGGCGGCATGGGTCTTGCGGCACAGGTTTTGGGGGCTCGCTTTGTTGATTAATATGCCCGGAAACTCTTTGCTGGGCGGCGGCGGCGGTATTGCCGTGACTGTGGGTATCAGCCGCCTTGTCTCCTTTCCAATGTTTGTGCTCTGCGTCGCGATTGCTGTCAGCCCGATCCCGCTCGGCATGCTCTTGCTCGGAGGCTTTTCGAAATAAGGCCCGCCGGTCCAGTGGTTTGCGGCCGTCGGCGCAAGCTCGGGCGCCGCGATTGTCATGGTATCCGGTGATTTACGCGGCAAACGACGGCCGGCAAGCTGTTTCTGACCTTTGTTGCCGCGCGCGTTCAGACAAATGGCGATCACCTGCAGTATGGCGCTGAACCATTTGACGTGTCGAAGGCGGCTGTCCTTGGCCTCAACGCCCCTCTCGCGTCAGAATGGGGCAATCGAAACGGCGTCGGAATTGGGCCGTGAACAAACCGCCCCCGCCCCGTGAGCTTCGAGAGATCAGGCCGATGCGTTCAGGGCACAACGTTTGTCCGTTGCGAATTCTCAAACGTCTCCGCGCGCAAACCGCAAGCCGAGACTGGCACGGCTGAAAGTGATGCTTGCGACACGTGCCCCTGATGGCGACGCCCTCAAGGCCGGCGTCAAGCGAAGTTGGTTAAACATGAGCTTTTGAGAAGAATGGTGCCGCTGAAGGGACTCGAACCCCCGACCCCATCATTACGAATGACGTGCTCTACCAGCTGAGCTACAGCGGCATTCTTCTCTCTGACGGCCCTACTTTGGCCCCACCAGCTACAGCCTACATCGTCTAACACCTTGGTATTGAACGTCATTCTCTAGCGGACCCGCTAATTTCGAATGACATGCTCCACCAGCTGAGCGATCGCAGCACTTGCTGATTGCGACCTGTTATGTGGCCGCCGAAACGAAGTCAAGCCCCGCGCTTGGATAGCGCGGGGCTTGTTGGTTAGTGGATCGCGGCTTTCGGCGCGCTGCGGCGTGAAGCGCTGATACGGTCGCCGATAATCAGGCCGTTCGGCCCGGCGCTGACCTGAACGGTGGCGCCATCCAGCACCTCGCCCGCCAGGATCATCTCGGCCAGCGGGTTCTGCAGGTGGTTCTGGATCACCCGCTTCAGCGGCCGCGCCCCGAACACCGGATCATAGCCCTCATCACCCAGCCAGGTCTTTGCGGCTTCGTCCAGCTCCAGCTTCACTTTGCGCGAGGCAAGCCGTGCCTCAAGCAGGCGCAGCTGGATATCGACAATCGCACCCATGTCCGCACGATCCAAGCGGTCAAAGATCACCTGTTCGTCCAGACGGTTCAGGAATTCGGGGCGGAAATGCTGGCGCACGGCCTCCATCACCTCCGCCCGCGCCTGTGTCGGATCTGCACCCTCTGGCAGTTCGGACAAAGACCGCGCGCCTAGGTTCGAGGTCAGCACGATCAACGTCTGCTTGAAATCCACGGTGCGGCCCTGACCATCGGTCAAAACGCCGTCATCAAGCACCTGCAACAGCACATTGAACACATCCGGATGCGCCTTTTCCACCTCGTCAAACAGCACGACCTGATAGGGACGCCGCCGGACGGCTTCGGTCAGAACGCCGCCTTCGTCATAGCCGACATAACCCGGAGGCGCGCCGATAAGGCGGGAAACCGAATGCTTCTCCATGAATTCGGACATATCAATGCGCACCATCGCCTGATCGTCGTCAAACAGGTATTCGGCGACGGCTTTGGTCAGTTCGGTCTTGCCCACACCCGTTGGTCCGAGAAAGAGAAAAGACCCCAAAGGCCTGCGTTCGTCGTTCAGACCTGCGCGGGCGCGGCGCACGGCATTGGCAACCGCCGTAAGGGCCGTGCGTTGGCCGATGACGCGCTTGCCAAGCTCGTCCTCCATCCGCAGCAGTTTTTCACGCTCGCCTTCCAGCATCTTGCTGGTGGGAATGCCCGTCCAGCGTTCGACCACTTCGGCAATCTGCTCGGGGCGCACCGATTCCGCGACCAACAGATCGCCTTCACGCGCTTCGGCATCGCCCAGCTTTTTCTCAAGGCCGGGAATGATGCCATAGGACAGCTCGCCTGCGCGGGCGAGGTTGCCGTCGCGCTTGGCTTGGTCCAGATCGGCGCGGGCGCGGTCAAGCTGCTCTTTCAAATCGCGGCTGACCTCAAGTTTATCGCGCTCGGCCTGCCATTTGGCGGTCATCGAATCCGACTGTTCCAGCAGGTTCGACAGCTCGAGTTCCAGCTTTTCCAAACGGTCCTTGCTGGCCGCGTCGTCCTCTTTCTTGAGCGCTTCGGCTTCGATCTGCAATTGCAGGATCTGACGGTCAAGCTGGTCCAATTCTTCGGGCTTGCTGTCGACCTCCATCCGCAGACGGCTTGCCGCTTCGTCGATCAGATCGATCGCCTTATCGGGCAGGAAACGGTCGGTGATATAGCGATGGCTCAGCGTCGCCGCCGCCACCAAAGCGCTGTCGGAAATCCGCACACCGTGGTGCAGCTCGTATTTCTCTTTGATGCCGCGCAGGATCGAGATCGTGTCCTCGACCGTCGGCTCTTCCACCATCACAGGCTGGAACCGCCGTGCCAAAGCCGCATCCTTTTCCACATACTTGCGGTATTCGTCCAAGGTCGTGGCACCCACGCAGTGCAATTCCCCCCGCGCAAGCGCCGGTTTGATCAGGTTGGCCGCATCCATCGCACCATCCGATTTGCCCGCGCCCACCAGCGTGTGCATCTCGTCGATGAACAGGATGATATTGCCATCCGCCGAGGTGACTTCGTTCAGAACCGCCTTCAGCCTCTCTTCAAACTCACCGCGGTATTTCGCGCCCGCAATCAAAGCGCCCATGTCCAAAGCCATCAGCTTTTTGTTGCGCAAGGACTCTGGCACGTCGCCGTCGATGATGCGCAGGGCCAAGCCCTCGGCAATCGCGGTTTTACCCACGCCCGGCTCGCCGATCAGAACGGGGTTGTTCTTGGTGCGGCGCGACAGAACCTGCATCGCACGACGGATTTCCTCGTCGCGGCCAATGATCGGGTCGATCTTGCCTTGCTCGGCGGCCTCGGTCAGGTCGCGCGCATATTTCTTCAGCGCCTCATAACCTTCTTCGGCATTGGCGCTGTCGGCGGTGCGGCCCTTGCGAATGTCATTGATCGCAGTATTCAGGTTTTGCGGCGTCACGGCACCGGCGTCCAGCGCGTCCTTGGCCTTCGAGGCCACCATGCCCAGCGCCATCAACACCCGCTCGACCGGCACAAAGCTGTCGCCCGCCTTTTTGGCAAGCTTTTCGGCTTCATCCAGAACCTTGACCAAACCGGGGTCCATAAAGGGCTGCGCATCACCCGAAACCTTGGGCAGCTTGCCCATGCTGAGCGCAAGCGCCTCGGTCACCCGCTTGGGTTCGCCGCCAGCACGGCTGATCAGGTTCGAGGCGAGCCCTTGGTCGTCATCCATAAGCGCCTTGAGCAAATGCTCGGGCGCAAGCCGCTGATGGCTTTCGCGTGTGGCAATGGTCTGCGCGGCTTGGATGAACCCGCGCGACCGCTCCGTGAATTTCTCTAAATTCATCGGTTCAACTCCTTTTATAAGCACCTCTGCGCTGCCCGACTATTCGGCACAGCCGCTTTGGCCTTATTCTAAATTTGGGAAGGCGGTCGCGGGTTTGCAATGGGCCAACAGGCCAGAGCAGCGGGATTTTTGTCGCATGGGTCGCACCAGACTGCTCGCCAATTTGTGGCCATCCCCAAGGCAAGACGACGCTTTCCCGCCGAAAGCCTCATGCAGGTTCGGCGTGATCTCGCCCGCAACGCAATATCGGCATTGTCACGCTCAACCCAGCCTTGCATGGCCTGTCTGATCAGGCCAAGACCGACTCAAGAACAAGAAAAGGCGGCAACTATGCACGAACAATTGCAACCTTTGATCAGTAAGGCCCAGATCGTCGGGCTACGGGTAAATGTAGGCAAAGCAGGGCTTTGCATCGGGGACACGGCGCATCTGGAGTTTCTGGACGATGGACAGATCGGCCTGTTCGCCAAAGGTCGCCAGCGCTGGCTGGGCCTGTTCCCACGGCGTCGATTGCTGCACTTGGGTCAGATGGGCCCGATTGCCAGCGATATTCTGTCTGAACCGATGCGCAAAGAGATGCATTTGCGGGTGCGCATCGTCGGCCTGACCCCCGAACATCTGAGCGAAACCCGCGAGCCAGAGGTGTTCGTTTCGGTCTGGGGCACGGTGGACCGGTTGATGGGCGTTACGCCTGCCAACTCGGATCACGCCTCGTAGCGCACATAGGCAAAGGCGCGGCTGTCGGGCGCCCAGTTCGGCACATTCATCGTGCCTTGTCCGCCGGTAAACGACAACAGCCTTTGCCGCTCTCCGCCCTCAGGGTTCATCCGCCACAGGGATACCGGCAAATCCGCCGGATGCCCCTCGGTCGCGGGGGGATAGGCAAGATAGATCACACAACTGCCGTCAGGCGAGGGGTGCGGAAACCAGTTGACATGGTCGTCGGCAAACAGCTTGCGCTGCCCGCTTCCATCCGCCTGCATCACCCAGATCTGCGCATGGCCGTCGCGGTCGCAATTGTAATAAATCCGGCGGCCGTCAGCCGCGTAATCCGGCCCGTCGCAATGCCCTTCGCCCATGGTCAGCCGCCGCTCTGCCTCACCGGGTCGCAAGGTATAGACGTCGATCACCCGACTCCCCCGCGCCGCCACATAGGTCAACGTGGTGCCGTCCGGTGACCAGCCGTGCCACCAGCTTGGGGCTTGCGGTGAAACCTTCACGGGCTCTCCGCCCGCCGCAGGCAGCAGATAAATCTGCGACCCTTCCCCCTCGTGATGCGAAGAGATAACAATCTGCCGCCCATCCGGACTGATCCCGTGGTCATTGTTGCACCGCACAGCAGCGCCCGTTTCGACCACCTGCATCGCGGGGCTGGCCAAAGGCACGCGGTAAATCCGCCCCTCGCCATTGATCAGCAGACTTTGCCCATCCGGATCCCAGTTAGGCGCCTCGATCCGCCCCTCGACTTGCAGAACCAGCCGCGACTGCGCTGTCGCCAGATCATAGATTTCCAGGAAACTCTGCATCCGCTAACCGCGTGTCTTGGGCGTCAGCAGAGATTTTGGCCGCAGCGCCTCGGCTGCCTTGAACAGCCCGAAGGTCTGGTTGACGTAATTCACCACGCCGCCGATCTGCTCCATATATTTCTGCAACTCGGGTGTCCGTTCGGCTTCGATCACCTGCACCGGCCGATCCGGCCCCTCGCCCTCGAACTGGCAATAAAACAGCGGCTCGCCCCGTCGCAGCACCAGATCCTTTTCAGGCTCGTGCCACTCGAACGCCCACATCAGCGGGCGCGGCCACAGATTCAACGGAAACCGCCCGCCAAAGATCGTCCCCGGCAGTTGGTCCTTGCGGTAATGCGCAAAGGCCGACAACTGCGTCAGATAGACCAACTCATCCGCGATGAAACAATAGGGCAGCGACAGCTGCACCGTCGGGCGATCGGGATAGCGCCACTCGGCCTCGTTCACCAAGGTCAGCACTTCGCCCAGCTTGTTGCCGCGAATGGGCGACCCCGCCCCCGCCCGATTGACCAGCTGCGCCTTGCCCTTGTCATCGCGACTAAAGCCGATGTGAATGTCAAACGGGCATTTCACCATGAAATACCGGCTCTCGAGCTGAATAACCGCAGGGCAGCGGCTGGCCGACTTTGCATGCGCCTTGTTGGTTTGCCGAAACGACACCCGCTCGGGCGGATCATACATCACCGCCCCCTTATCCGTCGTCAGGAACCAGCCCACGTTGATCGGGCCAGATTTCGGGCCCTCTTCGGGGCGCTCGAAAGTAAGATTGATGTCCATGTTCTGGCCTTTCGGTTTGGCCCCACGCTTGACCGAAAGTCCCGCGCTGTCAATTGGCCTGCTTGCGCAACATATTCTGACCCGCCTGTGCCGACAGCCGGGTAAAGGCAAAGGTCGAGATCAGTGTCAGCGTCGCAATCACCCCGTAAACCATGGGAAAGTTGCCCAGATTGGTGGCGGCGACCCCGCGAAACGCCCCCGTGGCCTCCAGCATCATCGCGGCAAGCGTGATCCCGATCGTGCCCGTCAACTGCTGCATGACGGCCGAGAAACTGGTGGCCGAACTCAGCCGCTCGGAGGTGACATCGGCATAGGCAATCGCGTTGATCGAGGTGAACTGCAACGATCGCGACAAACCGCCGATGAACAGCACGCCCATCATCAGCTCCCACGGCATCGTGGCGGTGAAAAACGCCGGTGCCAGCACGAAAGCCGAGGCGATCACCGCGTTCACCGTCAGCACACGGCGAAAACCCCAGCGGCGCAAGATCGGCTGGGCGGCAAACTTCATCACCATCGCTCCCAGCCCTGACACAAAGGTCAGCGCGCCCGACTGAAACGGCGTCATCCCGAACCCAAGCTGCAACATCAACGGCAGCAAGAACGGTGAGGCTCCGACACCAATGCGAAACAGCGTCCCCGCCGTGATCGTGGTGCGAAACGTCGGCAGGCTCAGCAACCGCAGATCGACCAGAGGCGCAGGCACCCGCAATGCGTGAACAACATAGGCCGCCGTCAGACCCGCGCCCCCGATCAGCAACACCGCCACCACCGTCGGCGTCGCAAGGCTTAACCCCAACAGCGTCGCCCCCGTCAGAAAACCGGCCAAACCCGGCCCCAGCAGCAGGAACCCAAAGCCGTCAAAGCTGCGCGGCGCAGGCTCGCGCAAATCCGGCACGAACAACCCGGCAAGAATAATCCCCAGCACAGCAATCGGAATGTTGATCCAGAAGATCCAGCGCCAATCCCAGTATGTGGTGATATAGCCGCCCAGCAGCGGCCCGATCACCGGCCCCATCAGCGCGGGCACTGTCAGCCAGGCCAGCGCGCCGACCAATTCTTCGCGCGGCACCCCTCGCAGCACGATCAGGCGGCCGACCGGAGTCATCATCGACCCGCCGATGCCCTGCAAGGCGCGCGCGGCAACCAGCTCGCCCAGATTGTTCGACAGCCCGCAAGCAATCGACCCCAAGGCAAAGACCACGATCGCCCAGCGAAAAATTCGCCGCGCCCCATATCTGTCGGCAGCCCAGCCTGACGCCGGAATGAAAATCGCCAAAGCCAGCAGATAGGTGGTCAGCACCAGTTTCAGATGGATAGGGTCAGAGCCAAGGTCTTTGGCGATTTGCGGCAACGAAGTCGACAAAACCGCCGAGTCGATGTTCTCCATCAGCAAAGCAGTGGCGATGATCAACGGCAGAATGCGTGCGCTGGAAGCCATGGCGCGAGTTATCCCGTGAGAACTGGAAATGACAAGGGGGCAGCGACCTTTCTGCAATATGGGAATGAAAACGTGATCCGTCGTTTTGGGCAACGCTCTGAAATCGCGTTGCTTTGGCTTCCAGCCGATTGCTGCACCTTGCCTGCGCGCTTGACAGCAGGCGCAGCTTGGCCCCAATGGCCCGCGAACCTGCGAAAAGGAACCCTGCCATGTCTGATGACCGCCTGATCGTCGCCCTTGATGTCCCCAACGTTCTGCAAGGGCTAGAGCTTGCGGGCCGGATCGGCACGGCAGTGTCGTTCTACAAGATCGGGCTGGGAATGTTGACAGGCGGCGGCCTCGCGCTGGCCAATGAGCTGAAGCAGGAACACGGCAAGCGCATCTTTCTGGACATGAAGCTCTTTGACATCGGGGCCACCATCGAGGCCGCCGTGCGCGGCATCGCCCAATACGACCTTGACCTGTTAACCGTCCACGGCGACCCGCAAGTCGTGCGCGCCGCCGCCGAGGGCAAGGGCGGATCAAGCCTCAAGATCATGGCAGTCACAGTTCTGACCTCGCTCGACCGGGCCGATCTGGATGCCAATCTGATCAAGGCGGGCGATCTGCGCGAGATCACCTTGGAACGCGCTGCCCGCGCGCTGGAGGCGGGCGCCGACGGCGTGATCGCGAGCCCGCTCGAAGCCGCGCTGATCCGCGCGCTGCCTCAGGCCGAGGGCAAGCTGATCGTCACCCCCGGCGTGCGTCCTGCCGGGTCGGAGCTGGGCGATCAGAAACGTGTCGCCACCCCGGCGCAGGCCATCGCTGACGGTGTCGATCATATCGTGGTGGGCCGCCCCGTCTGGCAAGCCGCCGACCCAGCCTCCGCCGCACGCGCCATTATCGCCGAGATGTCGTCACCGCAGGCCCGTCGCCCGAACGCCTAATGCACGAATTCGGCCGCTGAGCCCCAAAGCTGCTTGACCCGCGCATCGCGCCCGCAAGCCTCGCGATAGAATTTGTAAGCGTTGCGCTTTTCTTTTGGCCCGCGCCGGGTCAACACGATATCGGTGCTTTTGTAGTAATTCTGATGATAGGCCTCAGCGGGCCAGAATTTTTTGGCCGCCAGCACCGGCGTCACCACCTTTTGCCCCAGCGCGGCACTGGCTTTTGCCACCGCATCCTTTGCCGTCGCAGCCTGACCGGCATCCAAGGTGAAAATCGCGGAGCGGTAAGCATTGCCACGATCACAGAACTGCCCGCCCGCATCGACCACATCGGTCGAGTGCAGGAACTTGTCGATCACATCGCCATAGCTGATCTGGGCATCATCAAAGGTAATCTGCACCGCCTCGTAGTGGCCCTCGTGGTTGTCATAGGTCGGGTTCGCCGACGACCCGCCGGTATAGCCAGAGATTACATCCCTGACGCCTTTCACGCCTTCAAAGTTCGACTCGACGCACCAGAAACACCCGCCCGCCAACACGGCCTTTTGGGTCTTTGCTTCGGCAACGCCAACAGTGGCAAGGGTCAGGGCAAGGGCAAGACGCAACATTTCGATCTCCTTTTACATTGGCTGACCGTGACCGTCATCGCACCTGCGGACAACTCACTGCTCTGTGAGGTCACGCGAAGGTGAAGCTGCCTCTTGGCCTTTGCCCCGCGCCATCCTAGCCTGTGCCTAACCGGAGGTTGCCATGACAGACCATATTTCCACCCATCAGGCCGAAGACGACGCGCGCAACGAGCAAATTCTGATCTATGTCAACGGCAAGATCGTGCCCAAGGCGCAGGCGACGGTCTCGGTCTATGACAGCGGCTTCATGCTGGGCGATGGCGTTTGGGAGGGGATCCGGCTTTATAACGGCAAATGGACCTTTCTGGACGAACATATCGAGCGGCTGTTTGAGGCCGCCAAGGCGATTGACCTGACGATTGGGCTGACGCCCGAACAGGTCATTTCAGCGGTATTAGAGACGCAAAAGGCCAATGGCATGACCACCGATGCCCATGCGCGGCTGATGGTGACTCGGGGGGTAAAGACACGGCCTTTCCAGCACCCGAAACTGTCGCAGCAGGGCCCCACGATGGTGATCATCATGGAGCACAGCCGCCCCAACATGCCACGCCCGATCCGTCTTGCCACTGTACCGCACCTGCGCGGCCTGCCGATGACCCAAGACCCCAAGCTGAATTCGCACTCGAAGCTGAACTGCATCCTTGCCTGCATCGCTGCAGAAAAGGCGGGCGCGGATGAGGGGCTGATGCTTGACGTGCATGGCTTTGTAAACACCACCAACGCCTGTAACTTCTTTATCGTTCGCAAGGGCGAGGTTTGGACCTCGACCGGTGATTACTGCATGAACGGGATCACGCGGCAAAAGGTGATTGACCTGTGCCGCGCCAATCAAATTCCTGTCTACGAGCGCAATTTTAGCCTTGTAGAGACCTATTCCGCCGACGAGGCCTTTCTGACCGGCACCTTTGGCGCGCAAACGCCTGTTGGAATGATCGACGGACGGACAATTGGCACGGGGCAGATGGGGCCTATGACGGTGCGACTTCGCGGCCTCTACAAAGCGATGGTGGGCGCATGAAAATCGCGATGTGGTCAGGGCCGCGCAATTTGTCGACGGCGATGATGTATTCCTTTGCGGCGCGCGGCGATTGCGCTGTCGTGGACGAGCCGTTTTATGCCGCTTATCTGAAGGCAACCGGACTGGATCATCCGATGCGCGATGCGGTCATAGCCTCGCAGAGCACCGATGCAGGGGCGGTCGCGCGCGCCTGCACCGGCCCAAATCCGCAGCAACAGAGCCTGTTTTACCAAAAGCACATGACGCTGCACATGATCCCCGAGATTCCGCGAGACTTCATGCGGCAGCTCAAGAATGTGTTTCTGATCCGCCATCCTGCGCGGGTGATTGCCAGCTATGCCAAAAAGCGCGAAGGCCCGACGCTGGCCGACATCGGCTTTGTGCAGCAGTCCGAGCTTTTTGATGAGGTGGCCGGCTGGTTGGGCCAAGCACCGCTTGTCATCGATTCGGCCGATATTCGCGCCGACCCAAAGGCGGCACTGGGCAAACTTTGTGCGGCGCTGGGCATCGAGTACACGGACCGCATGCTGCATTGGCCGTTGGGGCCCAAGCCCTATGACGGCGTCTGGGCGCCGCATTGGTATGGCGCGGTGCATCGCTCGGTTGGCTTTGAAGAGCCGGAAGCCGCGCTGCCAAAGTTGGAACCGGCCTACAGCGCGCTGGTCGAACAGGCCATGCCACTCTACGATCGGCTTGCGGCCTACAAGCTGTAGGCCTCGCTCAAAAAAGGGGGGCGCATGCAGACGGGCAGGATCATCGCGCGCATTGCGCTCACGGGTCTGCTATGGCTGGCGGCCCTCTTGCCCCTGCAAGCGCAGGACGACCCACCGCTGGCGCAGATGATTGGCCAGATGCTGATCGTCGGCTTTACGGGCACCCAAACTGGCGATCAAGGCGTCGAGGCGGTGCGCAACCAGCTTGGCGCAGGCATCATCGGCGGGGTGCTGTTGTTGGACCGCAACATTGCCGATCCACAGCAGCTGCGCGCGCTGATTTCGGCTCTGAACCCGCCAAATTTGCCAGCGCCCGCCTGGATCGCCGTCGATCAGGAGGGCGGGCGCGTGCAGCGTCTGCCGGCCGCCAAGGGATTCGAGGCATGGGACTCTGCGCAAAGCATTGGCCGCGCGGCCGCGCAGCAAGCAGATTTCGCGCCACAGTATTACGCCCCCCGCGCCAAGGCCCTGCACGCGCTTGGGATCAATCTAAACCTCGCGCCAGTTCTGGATCTGAACGTCAACCCGGCGAACCCGGTCATTGGCAAGCTGGGCCGCAGCTTTTCGCCCGAGAGCGCGCGCGTTGCCACCGTGGCGGAGGATTTCATTCGCGGTCACCACGCAAACGGGGTGCTGACTGTGGCCAAGCACTTTCCGGGTCACGGCAGTTCCACAGGCGACAGCCATCACGCGTTGCCCTCGATTGCCGACAGTTGGCGCGATGACGAACTGTTGCCCTACCGCACTCTTGCGGGCGCGGGCGAGCTGGACCTTGTGATGATGGGGCATCTGTATCACCCGGCGTTTTCCGATGCGCCCAACCGGCCGAGTTCGATCTCTAAACGCGGGGTGGCAGCCTTGCGCGCGCTGGTGGGCGGCGATGTGGTAATCATGACGGACGATCTGCAAATGCAGGCCGTGCGCGATCTCTATTCTGATCCCGAAGCTGCGGTTCAGGCGGTGATCGCGGGGAACGACGTTTTGCTGTTCAACACCTTCAAGGTGCCGGATGCAAAGATCGGCGATACGATCAACGCGGCGATTCTGTCGGCGGTGCAAAAGGGGCGCATAACCCAAGCGCAAATCGCGGCCTCGTATCACCGCATTCTGCGGCTCAAACAACGGATGTAATCTGCCCTATTGCACCCGCGTCAGATAGCGCGAATAAGTCCAACCCGAGATATCATTCCAGCGGATATAGCACCAGAAATAAGCCTCTTTGGCATTCCTTTGGCAGTCGATAACCTCAAGACCTGTGGCGTTATAGGGCAAGCCAGAGACGATTTCAAAATTTAGGCCCGGGCCAGCGCGCACATTCAAAAACTCACTCGCGGGGTGATTCGTGACGTCGTACATGCCGCTGTGCCGCGAGGGTCGCGCGCCCTGCGGTTGGCTCGACAGATATTCCTGAAACGCATAGCCCGACAGGCAGCCTTGTTGCACCTGACACCAGCCGCCAGCGCAATCCAAAAGGCTGATCCCGTCGGAATTATAGGCGAGTGCGCCGATTTGATTGAAGCTGCTGGCAGGGCCGGCGCGCAGGAACAGTGTGTCATTTTCTTTGATCCCAACTACCGAGGCCGGGCCATCAGGGTAAGAACAGCCATTCGCCGTCATCCGCGGTACTTTGGGAACCGGTTGCGGCTCAGGCTTGGGCGCCAGTGCGATCAGCTCGGTCTGCGCCTTGTCGGCATGTGGGCTGTCAGGAAAGGCCGCCAGAAAGTTGCGATACCCGGCTTCGGTGTTCAGCGCCTGCGCGTCATCCCAGCCCGATTTCTCGGCCATCGCGACAATCAGCGATCTTGCGTCTTTGGCGCGTTCGTGGGTGGGATAGCGGCGCACGAAATCCTCAAGCGCCGCACGATCCTGACGGCCCACCGCATCAAGATAGACCAGCAGCGGGTCTTCTTGCGGTGCGGGCGTCACGCGTGGCGCAGTTGGGGTAGGGGACGCGTCTGCGCTGACCAGAAAGATATCTTCGTCAGGCAGCTGGGCCTGCTCTATCGGAACTTGTCGGCCATCGGACAAATCGCGCACCTTGGCGCGCACAGTGCGAAAGATGCGGCCAATCTCAAGCCCCGGCTGGTCGATGGTTTCCAGCAAAGCCTCGGTATAGGGGCTGTGGGCGGCATCACCGTCATCAGCCGTCCGCCCGGCCTCCGCCGCAAACGAGATCAGCAGACCCTTTTCGCCCTCGACCGACACCGGTGCCAACCCGCGAGAGATCGAGCGCGTGCCATTCGACCGCGACATTGTGGCGGCAAAGGGATTGTCGCGACAGGCGTCCAGCATCACCATGCCCAGCTTTTTCGCCGAGCGCACCGCCGATAGCACTTGTTCCAGCGGCACGGCCTCGAATTGCGCGGTTGCCTCGCTGCGCATTTTGGCATCCACGGGGATCAGATAATTCTGCCCCTGCATCTCGATCCCGTGGCCGGCGTAAAAGAACACGGCAATGTCGGCGTTCAGGGAGGCTTCGGAAAACTCACCCAAAGCGATGCGAAAGCCTTGCCCGTCAAGATCTTGGCGCAAGAACACCTGAAAGCCGATCGAGCTGAGCTTGGCCGCCATCGCTTCGGCGTCATTGCGCGGATTGGGCAGGGCGCTGGCGTTCTGATAGGCAGAATTGCCGATCACCAGCGCCACGCGGTTCTCCGCCACCGCACCCGAAACCGAGAGCGCCAAGACCATGCAGACCGAAAGGGCAAGTCGCAGCATTCTAGCCCCCAAGCTCTGTGATGCGCGCCGCCGTGTATTGATAGACGCAGTCGCTTACGGCAGCGCCCCGCCCCGCGCAGATTTCCTCACGCGACAAGACCCAGTCTTTCTGCTGTGCCTTGGTCACCCGCCCCGCTGCAAGCGCCCGCTTGAAGCTGCCGACGATGGCATGGTCCTGCAACACCAATTGCCCCGAGGCGCAGATCGCCAGCTCGACATCGGTCTTGGCCAGCGAACACTTGAACGTCGGCTCAAGCGTCAACGGCGCGGGCGTGGGCGATGGGTTCAGCGCCTCAAGCGCCGCTTGTGCCTGCCCCAGATGCCGGCCTTCGGGGAAAACCAGAATATAACGCCGCATCGCGTCTGCCGACCCATCTGCCGCAATCGTCGTCCAAGTCTGATCGTCGACCAGCGCCTCGGCCAGCTTGCGTGCATCGCGGGCGCGCGGATGGTCAGGAAAGCGGGCGATAAAATCGTTTAGCTTTTGGCCGTCATTTTCGCGCGCGGCCTCAAAAAACAAAGTGTTCGGGTCAGGCGCGACGACCACGGGCTGCGGCGTTGGCGTCTCCGGCGTCGCAGTGATGTCACTGACCGGGGTGATGAACACGTCCTGGTCGGGCAGCTGCGCCTGTTCGACCGGCACCTGTTGGCCCTTGGATTTCGCGCGCACCTTGGCGCGCAGGGTACGAAACATCCGCCCGACCTCCAGATCGGGCTGATCCAGCACCTCTAGAAACGCCTCGGTATAAGGGCTGTGGCCGCTGTCACCATCTGCGGCGGTGTTGCCCGCCTCGGCTGCAAAAGACACCACCAGCCCGCCGTCGCCCTCGACCGAAACCGGCGCCAGCCCTCGCGCCACCGACCGCGTGCCGTTCGAGCGGCTCATCGAATTGGCAAAGGGATTGTCACGGCAGGCGTCCAGCATGACGATTCCCAGCGTTTTGGCCGCGCGCACAGTGCTCAGCACCTGATCCAGCGGCACAGCTTCGAACTGCGCTGCGGCTTCGGATTTCATCTCGGAATCAATCGGGATCAGGAAATTGCGGCCGCCGAGTTCGATCCCGTGGCCCGCATAGAACACCAGCGCCAGATCTGCCTGCTGGGCGCTTTCCGAAAACTGGCCCAGCGCCACCCGAAAGGCCTGGCCCGTCAGGTCTTCTTCCAGCTGCACTTCATAGCCGATCGCGCTCAGCTTGCGCGCCACCTCGGCCGCATCGTTTTTCGGGTTGGTCAGGGCAGGGGCGTGGACATAGGCGGAGTTGCCGATCACCAGCGCAACCCTGCGGTCTGCCAGCGCGGGCGCTGCCAGTAACAGCAATATCAACAAAGCCCGCAGCAACATTCGGGTGGCCTTTCCTTGTGGCTCCAAGTCTCGGGGCAAAGCGGCAAAGGGTCAAGGTGAACTATGGGGTATAAACCGCCTCCAGCGCCGCCACCGTTGCAGGCCCGCGTTTGCCATCCGCGGCACCTTTGTAAAGCCCAAGCTGGCCAAGCGCCTGCTGCAGCAAGACGATCTGGCCTCTGTCGAGCGATGAAAGATTGGCCTTTGGCAGCGTCGACTTTACCTGAAGCGCTTGCACCAGCAGATCGACCGGCGCGCGCGGTTTCGCAGGGCCATAGTCAAACAACGCAAGCTGGGCGCAACGGTCGCCAAAGCCACCATCGCAGGCCTTGAGAGCCGCATCCACAAACACTTCGGCATCCTTTTTGTCGTGGATCGACGCGGCCAACCTGTCACAGGCATAAGCGCTGTCGGGTTTTTCGCAGCCGGACTGAAACAGGGCCCGCGCCTTGGCCTCATCTTTGCTTTGTCCAAAGCGCTCGTATTGATAGCCCAAAGCCAGATCTGCGCAGGCATTGCCCCAGCCCAAGTCGCACCCCTGCGTGTAAGCCGTGGCGATTTTTGCATTGACCTCGGGCGCGGTGCTGCGTTGCTTTTCAAGGTAGTTGCCAAGCGTGTTGCATCCCTGACCCCATTTGAGATCGCAGGATTTTTGCAGATAGGTCAGGCCCAAAGTCTGATCCGCCGCAGAAACGGTGCCATCAAAAATGATCATGCCGGCCGATCTGCAAGACGCGGGCGTATCCAGATCGCAGCCGCGTTTGTAAAAGCTGAGCGACAGCGCCGCATCGTCGCCCGCCACCGAGGGTGGAAAGTGCAGCCCCGCCACGTTGTCGCAACCCGTGCCGTTGCCATAGTCGCAGCCCTGTTCGTACAGCCGAAGCGCCTCTTGCAGATCGGGGGCCGCGCCATTTCCCTTTTCCTTTTGAAACCCCAGATTGGTGCAGGCGCTTCCTTCTTTCAGCGCGCAGGCTTTCTCGAAGTAGGGGTTTGCATTCGCGTGATCGGCCACGTCAAAAAACATCCACCCTCGGTTGGTGCAGGCAAGCCCGTCCTTCAGCGCGCAGCCCTTTTCATAAAGCGTCGCCGCAAGCTGCGGATCGGCAGGCCCGCCCTGCCCGTTTTTCGCCATCAGCCCCAGTTCGCGGCAGGCCCAGCCCAGTGATCGGTCACAGGCGGTCTGATAGTTCTGCCGCGCGGCGGTAAAATCGCCCTGCCCCACCTGCAAATAAGCCTGTTGCGCGCACCCCGTTTCATTGCCCAGATCGCAGGCCTTTTGAAAGAGCGGCGGCACCTCGGCCTTGCGCGTCGCGTCGGATTGCAGCGCATAGGCGGCAAGCTCGCAGGCATAGCCCGAGTTCGCCGCGCACCCTTGCTGCAACAGCCTGAGCCCCTGTGTCTGATCGGCCGCGACGCCTTCGCCGCGAAACAGCATATCGCCGTAGATCGCGCAGCTGGTCTGGTGGTTGGCCTTACAGGCGACATCATAAGTGCGCAGGGCGAGGCCTGGGTTGGCGCTGATGCCCTTTCCGTATTGATAGGCATCAGCAAGGCCAAAGATCCCCGCCGGATACTGTTTGCCCGCAAGCCCCTGATACAGGCCAAGCGCCGCCGCATCTTGGCCCAAGGCCGCCTTGACCCGCGCAAGGTTATAGACGCTGCGCAGATGGTCGGGAAACTGCGCCACCGCAGCCGCACAAGCGCTTTCAGCCGAGGGTCCATCGATCTGATCCATCGGCACGCCTGCGACGCCATTCGGGTTGTCGGGATTGCCGCCGTTTTGTGCAGCGGTGTCGCATGCAAGGATCAGCGGGTTCTGCTCGTCCACGCCCCGTGCTGGAGGTTGCGCAGGGGGTTGTGCAGGCGTGGGCGTGTTCGAGGCAAGCGTGTCCAGATCCTGACAGCGCGCCGCCAGACAGGTTTTGCCCAGCGTCTGGTCGTAATAGGCTGGATGCTGCAAATGCCCGTCCACAGTCGCCGCCATTGTCGCGGTTTCCAGCTGTGCCTCGGCGATGGCATCCTCGAGGTAGGCGCCGCTTTGCAGCAGGGGGGCAAGGTTGCGGGTAAACACCGACAGCTTTTCTTCGGGCGGATCATCGGGCAGGCGGTCCAGCGCCTCTTGCCCCTCACCGGCTGAAAAGATCACGAAACTGCCGTTAGGCGCTGAAACAGGCGCCAGCCCCCGCGAATAACCAACCGACCGCGTCCCCGCTTTCGCGGTGAAGGGGTTGTTTCGACAGGCGTCGATGATCGCCACGCTCAGCGAGGCCCCCGCGGCGTCGATCAAATCCAGCAGGCCGTTTTGCCCGTCGCGCAGCGGAAACGAAGCCCCGCGCAGCTTGGTCTCCGACCCCGAAACGGGCGCATCTGTCGGGATCAGAAAGTTCTCACGCCCATCGCTCCACCCGTGGCCGGTATAGACCACAACCACCGTGTCGCCCGACTGGATCGAGGCCGCAAAGCTGTCGACCGCCTCGGCAAAACCATCCAGATCAAGGTCGTGATAAAAGCTGATCTGATAGCCCAGCTTGGCAAAGGTATCCTTGTAGGCATTCGCGTCGTCGATGGTGTTTTGCAGATCGGGCAGGTCCTGATACTGCGCATTGCCGATGATCAGCGCCCGTCGCGCCTGCGCCTCTGCCGTGGTGCAAGCCAAGGGCAACACCAGCGCTATGGCCAGTAAGCGTATGAAACGACACAGAAACATTCGTCAGCCTTCCGTGAACAAACCGATCCGGCCGTATTGGCACTGGGTGTCTGCGGTTGTGGCGATGATCTCCGACATGGGCGGCACCGTATGGCCATTGGCCTGCGCCAGCAAGCCATGCAGCGCCAGTGGCGGGCGTTTGCACCAGATCACCACCAACTGATCTTCGCCCGTTGGCGGGGCAACGTCGAACAGCAGTGACAGCCCTTTGGTCGCGGGCTTGGTCTCGCTGAACCCCGAAGGATAAAGCGGATATTGCACGCTGCCGTCCGAGGCGACATTGAACAGCGTCAGATAGGGCAGGTCGGCCGACGGTGGCGGCGCATCAAAGCCCACCCGCGCGCCAATCGGCTGGCGCGCTGCCGACTGGCGCGGATGCAGCGTAATCGGCGGTAGGGTGGCGACCTTGGCCTCGTTCAGATCCAGCAGGAACGTGCGCCGGACGATCTGCGCGCGGGCATCACCTTTGATCACTGTGATCTGGTCGCCCTGCCCCGAAAACACCGCCCAGCCGTCGGCTTGCTGGTGAAAGGTCAGCTCTTGGCCCTGATCCACCACACGGCAGCCGGGGCAATTCTGCGCTGACAGACCGGGCGGCGGCGCGCCTTCAAACTTGACCGCCAGCAGCGAGGTATCGACGGGCGGCGGCGGTGGGGGTGCCGCATGCAGGCTGAGCATGATGGACGGATCACCACGCGGCAAAAAGCGCGGCTGCTGATTCTGCTCCATATGGGTGAAAACGCGGTCCCCGATAAAGCTGGCCAGTTCCAGCCGCGTCAGGTTGCCGTCCTGATTGGTGTCAGCCTCGCCCAGAATCGCCTTGGCGAAATACCATGACAAAGCGCCATGCGGTTGGCCTTCAAAGGTGGTTTCATTGACCAGCCTGTCATCGGTCGCCGTTGCCAGAATCTGCGTCACATTGGGCAGATCGGGCTGCCCCGTTTCACCCGCGCCCGAGGGCAATTCGTCAGGCAGCGGATCAATCGGTATTTTCCAGCGCCCCCCCGAGCGCGATAGCCCCGTCACGCTGGCATTGACCGAGCGTTCCAGCCCGCCTGAATGGCAGCTGTCCATCACCCAGATGATTTGCAACTGCGGCGCAGAGGCCAAAAGCTCGTGCAGCTGATCGTCATTCAGCCGCCCCTCACGCGGGTGATCCGGGTTAAAATCGGCGAACATGATCGTCTCGTCCAAACCGTCTTTTTCGTCAAAGGGCGGCGCGATCTCTTCTTCCTGACCCCCATGGCCGGCAAAGCTGACAAACAGCCGGTCCCCCGGCGCGGCCTTGGCAACCACCTCGTTCCAAGCCGCCTCAAAGGCCGCAAGCGTGGCCTTTCGGTTGGTCAGAAATCGGCTGTCGGGCAGATCGACCCCCACCTCGCGCAGCGCAGTGCCGATCACTGTGGCATCGGCAGCAGCGCCTTGCAGGTCGGTATGCCCCGCCACGGGTTTGTTGGGGTCAAACGGCTCGAAGAATTCGTAGTCATCAATGCCGATGACGATGCCCCAATCCTTGGCCGAGGCAGGGGCGGCCATGCCAAACGCAAGGCAGGCCGCCGCTGTCAAGAGGGGTCTAATAGCCAAAGGCCACCTCGACCCTGCGGGCAATCGTGCGCAGTTCCTCGATCGAATAGACGGTGGCATCGGAATAGGCCGGAGGCTCGCTCTCGCCTTTCCCGATAAGGGTGATGCGCGCATCAACCCCATCGCTGAGCAGGAAATCGGCCAGCGATTTTGCCCGCCGCGCCGAAAGATCAAGGTTGTAATTGGCATCGCCGACATCATCGGTATGGCCCGTGATGATCAACGTGCCGACGTTGTTCGCCTTGATAAACTCTGACAGCCGCAGCGCCTCTTTGGTGCCCGCTGCATCCAGCCTGTCACTGTCAAAGCCAAAGCGGATCGGCAGAAAGACCGAATTCACATGCGCCGCCGCTGCCGTGACGACGTTGTAATCGTCAGCCGGGGGTTGGTAATCCGCCGCCGGCGCCTGATAGTCGGGCGCAGGGTCGGCGGGGGCTACATAAGCATCCGTTGCCTTTGGGGCCGCGTTGATCTTTTCCACCGACAGCCCGCGCGAGGCCATCGCCATCACCCCGCTTGACCCGCCGCCACGGGTGACCGAGCTTTCCATGCTGCCCGCAAGCATCATGTTTTCCTGCGCAAGGGCCGCCAGCTGTTCCGCCACGGGCACCAGTGCTTCGTTCTGCACGGTTTGCTGCGGGTCGCCGATGGTGTCGATGGCGGCGTTATACATCTTGGCAGCCTCGCCCCGATCGCCCCGCTTGGCCGCCAGATCGCCGCGTAGCGCCTGCACCGCCCAATGCACACCGGGCGCCTGCTTGATCAGCGCCTCGGCGCCGGCCGCATCGCCCGCGTCAAGCGAGTCTTGCGCCACTTGCGCAATAAAGGCCGAGGTTTGTGAGCGCGCCGCAAGGATCTGGCGCGGATCGCAATCAGAGGCCTCGATGTCTTTCCATGTTGCAAGCAGCGCAGGCACCTCGGCCGCTGCCGCGATGGGTTGCAGGCGGGCCAGCACATCGTTGCAGACCGACTGCGCCAGCGCGGCGTGCGGCAGCCACAGCGTCAGACCGAGGGCAATGCGCGAAAGGCGAGAGGAGATAAACATCCGACCGCCCTCCTATTGCGACACGTTAAAGGTAACGGCATTCGTCGCACTCTGGCCGTTGTCTTTCGCCACAGTCTGGGTGCGCTCGATCACCAGCCCGCGCGACAGCGGCTGATAGCGTTCGTTGGCATAGTCAATCGCCCCCTGACCGCTGATCCGCTTGTCGCCCAAGCCCCCCTCGCGGCAAAAGGCGACCATCGTTTCGCCCTTGCCGGGCGTGTCAAACCGCAGCTGATATTCCGAACCGGGATAAGGAATACGCCGCGTCTCGCCGGCCTCCAGAAAGGCCGGACCCAGCACCTCGGGCGGCATTTCCTCGACCGTCTTGGTTTCCTCGACGTAAAGCACTTGCAATTCACAGCGGCGGTTCGCCTTGACGTCGAATTGCAGCAGATCGTTCACATGCACTTCGACATAGGGCACCGACAATTCCAGCACCAACGGATCGGATATGGCCACGGGCGGCGTATAGGGTTGCAGCGTCGATTCCGCGGGCGGCACATAGGCCGTTTGGGCCTGCTGCACCTCGGTCTGCAACGCTGTCGCCGCATATTGGTCATAGTTGGCGACCGGCTGGGGCTGATACGCGGCATAGGTCGCGCGATAGGGGCGCAGGTCCGTCAGGCGCGGCAACAGATCGGCATAGACCGAGTCAATCTCGCTGCGTTTGATATACAGCCCCTTGTCGATCCGCTGCACCCAAAGATCGACCGTCTGCATCAGCGCAGGGTCGCCGACCTCGCGCATCCGCTGACGGAATTCATCCTCGGTCAGAAAGAACAGCCGCGCCACCTGCGCAAGATCGAGGTTGTCGAATTGCAGATCGGCCAGATAGGTCATGATCTCACCGCCACGCGGGCCGGGGCCCTGCATCGACACATCCATCCCCGAGGCCGATTTCTGCGTGATGCCAAGCTCGCCCAGTGCTGCGCGGAAAGCGCCCATATCGCGGGTGAACAGGTCATCCATTTCCGCCGCGGGCAGATACATCTGCAACAAAATCTCGCGCTGATCGCGGGTCAGCCGGTTGTTGCTTTCGATAAACGCCCGCAATTCGTCGGTCTTTTGGATCAACCCATTGTCATGGCAATCAAAGCAGGACCGCGCGTTGACGATCTCGACACCCTTGCCAATCGGTTTGTTGCGATAGGACACGATAGTGGTCGGCCCGACCTGCAACCGCTTGCCCAGATTGGTCGACAGGTAATACCCCTGCATGCCGTTGTTCAGGCTGAAGATCATCTCACCGCCATCGTGGTGAAAGGCTTCGGTGGCCGAGGGAAGGTTCGGCGTCTCGTTCGGGCCATCGGGGTGCAACAGCAGCGATTGCTCGTTGCCACTGCCGGCAAAGTCATAGGACTTCCAGTAATATCCCCCGCGCGGCAGGTCATGCCGCTCGATCATCCGGTTGTGGTCGGACACGCCCGACGAGCCTTCGCCAAAGCCCGCGCGGGCCACATCTGCGGTCTGGATGTTGTGATCGACATCGACGCCCATCCGCGCCTCCAGATCCTTGATGGTGGGCGGCAGACGCAACAGCATGTCATAGAATGGCCCTTCCGAGCCGAAATGCGTGAACCAGCTTGCACTCAGGATCGGCACCGCCGTGCCCGTGCCATCGGCCAGCACCCCCAGCAGGCTGTCAGAGGTCGGATCGGCGGCATAGGGATAGATGGTCGCAAGGTCAGCCCAGCTTTGTTCGGTAAAGCCCGCCTCTTGCGCGCCCGACGTATAGGCGCCCGTCGACAAAGATACCCAGTCATCTTCGGTCCAGCCAAAGTCGCGGATGTCGATCTTGACCAGCGCGCCATCGGTGCCCTTGACCGGATCGACCTTGCGCAGACGCGGCGCACGGCTGACCGAGTTGATGAACTTGTTCAGCGCGCCGTGCAGGAACGCCATCGGATTGGCCTCCATCCCCGTCTGGGTGCAGTCCACTGCGGGCAGCGCGGTGTCTGCAAAGCTGAAATAGCGCATGTAGCGGCGGTCGCGGTCATCGGTTGCTTGCAGATCGGCGACGGCGGCCAGCATCAGTTGCGAATAATCGCCACCGACAAAGCGCGGAATTTGCACCTCGGGGCGCGGTTGGGCGGGATCAGAGCTTACCACCGGCGCGACAGCCGCAGACGCAGCAGGGGCCGCCGCCTTGGCTTTGTCTGCCTCCCCCACCGCAATAATCCAGGCCTTGATCTGGTCCAGCTCTGCGGCTGTCAGCTTTGTGCCAAGCGGCATGCGGTTGCGCGCGATCGAAGCATAGACCGGAGACTTATCCGGATCTCCCGGCGCCACCGCCGCAGGGCTGGCAGCCAGATCGGCAATATCATGCATCGGAAAGGTCGAATCGTTGCGCTGGCCCGGCCCGTGGCAGGTGCGGCAGGCCTTATCGAACACGACATCGGCGGCATGTTCGACGGCCTCGGGCACGCCCGCCACGACGGCGGCGGCAGCTGGTGCCGCAGGGGCGACCTCTGCCGTCACCGGCTCCAGTGACTTTTCGCAGGCCGCCGCAACCACCTGCATCAGCGGCTCTGATCCCGTCATCGCGCCAACCGCGACCGGATCGAGCACAACGGCGGTCGCATCGCTCGCCGTAGCACTGGGCGCGGGCTCGCTTGCATCAGCCAGCTTCACCGGTTCCTGCGGCAGGCTTGCCACATCCAGCGGCTGATTGGTCAGATAGGCATACATCGCGGCCCGATCCTCAAGGCTCAGATGCGCGGTCTGCTCGGCCACGCGGCGCATCGAACCTGCGCCAAACGGCCGACCGCTCAGCTTTTTCCCCTCGGCAAGGCTGCCGATCACAAAAGCCTCGGCGCCGACGCTTTGCAGGCGAGCCCCCGAAATATCGGGGGCATAATCGCCAAAATAGCCCATGAAGCCGGTATAGGCCTTGGCCTCGTCAAGGCTGAAGCCGTCGCGGGGCGTGTGGCACTCGGCGCAATGGCCCAGCGCCTCGACCAGATACTGCCCCCGCGCCAGCTGTGCATCGGCAGGCGGGGTCAGCGGCGCGCGGTCAGAATTCAGCATCAGCAAGGCCTGATCGCTGAACAGATTGACCTCATTCTCGCGCGAGGCGGTATCACTGGTCGGCAGAGTTTTCAGATAGGCGCGCAAATCCAGCGCGTCTTCGGGCTTCATCCGCGAATAGGCGGCAAAGGGGAAGAACGCGCCGTAATAGCGGCTGCCATCGGGGGCCTCGCCGCGCATCAGCGCATTCAGAAATTGCGCATCCGTCCACCCGCCGATGCCTGCGGTCGTATCGTTGGTGATATTGGGCGCATAGACCTTGCCCAAGCGATTCTCAAACGCGCGTCCCCCCGCCAAAAGCTGCATTTCGCCTTCAACGGAATGGCAGGTGCCGCACCCCGCTGCATTGTAAATCTCGGCCCCGTGTTCAGCATTCGGGGTATAGCTGGCAAATTGATTTTCGGTAAAAGCCGCAAGTTCGGCCGTGGCCGAAGTGGACCAGATCGCAAGCACAAACCCTGCAATCCCGGATGCCGTCCGATGTTTCATCGAGGACATGATGTTCTCCGTTCTAATTATCTAAATTCAAATCTTTCAAAGTGGATAGAGGCAGGAGATTTCCCGAGGGACTTCATTCCCTTGAGCAGCGCGTCGCGCATCGGGGCCGGGCCGCAGAACCAAAAACTCGCTGAAGCAGGCTCGAAAGGCAGATAGCTGACCAGCTTGGCCGCATCAAAACGGCCGTCGGTATCGCTGCAATGTAACACAAGTTTGAAGCCCGGAACACGCTCTTGCGCGGCGCGCAAACGGTCAAGCGCTACACCCTCCTCAGGGTTGCGCATGCAATAGACCATGGTGATCTGCTCGGCGTCTGTGGGTTTCAGGTGATCCGCCCATGCCAGAAACGGCGTAACCCCAATGCCAGCCGCCACCCAGATCTGCCGGGGCCCGCCGCGATGGTGATGAAACCGCCCATAGCCGCCTTCGATGCGCGCCATATCCCCCACCGCAATCGCATCCCGCAGCCGGCGTGTGTAATCCCCTAAACCCCGGATCGAAAACTGGATGCCCCCATCAGCGCGCACCTGCGAGACGGTAAAGGGGTGTGGCTCGCCCAAGCCTTTGGTGGCAAAGCTGACAAAGGCAAAACTGCCGGGCCGCACCTTCAACGGCCTGCCGGTGGGAACCAGATCGACGATGGTGGCGGTCTGATGTTTGTCGACACTCACCACCTTGAACCGCCGCCTGCGCAACAGAAAGCCGAACTGAGAATACAGAAACGCCGCCGCACCAATTAGCGCGACAAAGTTCAGATAGGTTGCAAGAAAGGCGTTGTTGTCAAACGGCGCCTTCACAAAGAACTGGTGAAAGGCAATGCCCAGAAACACGAGGCCAAACAACCGATGCGTTTGCCGCCAGACCCCGTAAGGGATCTCCCAAGTGATCTTGGGCATCTTTGGCACCCGCTTGAAAAAGCTGATCAGCCCCAACACAAGCAGCGTGTAAAAGCTGTATTTCGCAACCGTAATGGCCAGCTTGCTGATCTCTTGCATGACCTGCAGGCCATCGGTGGCGACCTTGAAATATTGGTGATTGAAGGCCAACACCAGGATCGAAATCCCCAGCCATTTGTGAACCCAATAGACCTGATCCAACCCACTGAATAGCCGATCGACCCCAGGAAGCCGTGCCGCCAGAACCAGATTGACGCCCATCAGACTGAACGCCGTAGCCCCCAGCGCGATCACCATCCAGGTGTTGCCCACCAGATGCCCCGCCGCCGCAAAGGCCAGCGCTACTGGCACGAGAATGCCAAAGAGGGCAATCAGGAGTTTACCTGCCACGAGAATGTTCCATGTCAAAAAAATTCTGTCTAACCAGCCGAGCGTAGGAAATCCCATATGACAACACAAAGGATTTTTGCGACAGGATTTGACGAATATCGATGAACCCCCTCTTGATGCGATAAAATCGCCGTTGCAGACTTTCGCTGGAAAGTGAGGGGCTATGCAAAACCAAGCGATTTCTTCCACTCGGAGGTCTCGGGTCTATGCCTTGGCCAGCGCTGTGGATCTGGACGTTCTGCGCCAGCTGACCATGCGTAAGACCGTGTTGGCCGACTATCCCTTTGCCGCCGCGGTCGCAAAAAACGTGCTGATCTATGATTGCACCGCCCTGACGCCTTTGCTGGGCGATCCCGACGCGCGATCCGAAGTGATGGCCGAACTTTCCGATGCGCTGGCAACCGGCCCCGGTGTCGTGGTGCTCAAGCGCGCGGAAACAGACCATGCCATGCTGGACAAGGCATCCGAGATCTTTCGCGCCCTGATTGACGCACAGAACCGCGCCGGCTCGGGTGGCGGCGATCATTTTGCCAAGCCGGGGGCGAATGATCGGCTGTGGAATTCACTGGAAAAACATTGCCTTGCCGACCCTGAAAACTTTGCACGCTATTATGCCAACCCCTTTCTGGCCCTGATTTCCGAGGCTTGGCTTGGCCCGCATTACCAGATGACCGCACAGCTGAATGTCGTCAATCCGGGCGGAGCGGCGCAATCGGCGCATCGCGATTATCATCTGGGTTTTCAGACCGCGG
>JAHEBX010000139.1 GCA_024642045.1 Pseudorhodobacter sp.
TCCCAAAACTGGATGCCCGCGCGCGGGAACAGATCCGAAATCGGCATGAACGCCGACCCGATGATGCCAAAGGCATGCTCGATCCCATGCATTTGCAGCACTTTGACAAAGGCTTCTTCTGTCGTCATTCGCATCGTGTTTCTCCCTGTGGCATGCAGCCTTGACGCCCGTTCTAATCCGGCGCCGAAAACTACCTTAGGGCCAGAGCTTAAACCGTCATAAGACCAGTTATGGCTTTCATACTGGCATAAATATCCCGGGGTGCGGGGCGGCGCCCCGCAAACCCGCCCCAAACGGTCACGCTAGCCCGCCGATCCCCTCACCGAACACACCAGAGCCGTCGCGCCATTCTGCGTCCCCGCGCAGGTTCCCGGTGCCAACAGGCCTGCACCTCGGTGGCCAGATGCGCATCGCGCGCAAACCGTCTCGGCGAAAACGATTGCAAATCAATGGCCTCACAGTCCATCCGCGCCTCTTCCCAGTCTATCACCGCAATAGCGCCAGTACCGAGACCAATCAAATTGCCCAAATGCAGATCACCATGCACCGCCGCCCGCCCCCCCTCTGGCCAAGCCGCCCTCACCTCCCCCGCGAGCTTGGGCGGCAGTCCAAACCCGCAGGCTTGCTGGCCCGCCCGATCAGGCCAGGCCCGCGTCGCACGGTGCAGCCGCTGAAATCTGGGCAAAAGCCCCGCCAGATCCTGCGCCACACAGGCTCGCCCTTGCAAAAACGGCTCCAGAGTCCATCCGCCGCACGCAAAACTACCACCGCCCGCGCGCAGCATCGGCGCAACGACAATCCCAAAATCTGCGGCCCTGCGCATCAATGCATTCTGCCAGCGCAGCGCAGGCTCCGAGGCACTGACCTGCCGCGCCACCATCAAACCTGCTGCCCCGTGCAACACCCAAAGGTGCGATCGTGCGCCCCCGGTCAGGGGACGCAGAATCTCGAAATTCCCCCAAGCCGCCAGCGCTTCAAACATCGCTCATGCCGACTTTATCGCACGCGCAATTTTCGCAATTCCCTCAGGAATCTTTGCTGGCGAAATTGAGGAATAACCTAACCGGTAGAAATTCCGCGACGCCTGTTGCGGGTCGAAAAACACCCGCCCCGGTTCGATCAGGACACCTTCGGCGCGCAGCTTTTCGGCCAGCACTTCCGTGTCAACCCCCGCCGGCGCGCGCATCCAAAAGCTTGATCCTCCAAAGCCGCCCTGCCCCGCCACGCTCAAGCCATGTTCGCGGATCGCCTCATCCATCACCTGACGCCGACGCCGGTAGGCGTTGCGCATCCGATTGATCAACGCGTCGTAATGGCCAAGGCTGAGGAAATAGGCGACCGTGCGCTGAATATGCCCCGGCGGGTGGCGCAGCATCATCAGGCGCAGCGCGCGGGCTTCGCGGATAAAGGACGCGGGCCCCACCAGATAGCCCAACCGCATCCCCGGAAAAATCGACTTGGAAAACGAGCCTGCGTAGACCACGCGCCCCTCAGTGTCCAAGGACTTGAGTGCGGGCGAGACGGGCTTCAGGAACGACATCTCGAACTCGTAATCATCCTCGACGATCACAAAACCGTCGCGCGCTGCGGCCTCCAACAGCGCCAAGCGCCTCTCGAGCGGCATGGTTGCGTTGGTCGGGCACTGATGGCTTGCGGTGGTGAACACCACATCCACGCCTTTTGGCAGCAGATCCGGCGGCAGCCCGTCAGCATCGACATTCACCGACACAACTTCGGTTCCCGAGGGGGCCAAAATCCCGCGCAGCCCCGAATAGCCCGGATTTTCCATCACCGCCCGCCGACCCGCGCCAAGCAGGGCTGTCGCCGCAATCCACAGCCCGTTCTGCGCGCCCATCGTCAGCAAAACCTCGTCCTCGCGCGCCGCAATCCCCCGGCGCGGCAAGATCGAGCGCAGCAGGTGCTCGATCAGCAACGGGTCGTCGCGGTCATACATGTCGCTGGTCAGCGCCGCGAAATCCTTGCGCCCAAGCGCCCGCAGCGCGCAGAGCCGCCAGTTCTGATGGTCAAACAGGGTCGGGTCCGCCTGGCCGTAAATAAAGGGAAAATCATAGTTATCCCAGTCCAGCGGCCGTTTGACCGTCTCGAACCCGGAATACCGCGCGCCGGTCAGCCGGGCGAAATCCGCACCCTCGGCCCGAGGCGCGCGGGCGGGCAATTCCGGCGCACGCGGCGCATTTTCCGAGATGAAATACCCCGACCGCCCCCGCGCGGTGAGATAATCTGCACTCACCATCTCTGAATAGGCCAGCGTCACCGTGATCCGGCTGATCCCCAGATGCTCGGCCAGACCACGCGAGGATGGCATCTTTTGCCCGGCCCGAAACCGCCCCGACAGCACCGATTCCGTAACCATCTGCCTGATCCGCTGTTGCAGCGTCCCTCGCGCGGCGGGGGGCAAGACAAAGGCTTCGGCGGGGATAGACATTCTGGCCTCATTTCGCAGCGGTCGCTGGATATATAGGCCGCGCAGATACACGGACTGTCAAGGGAGGCAAAGCCGCCGCCGGGCAAAGAAAAACGCCCGAAGCAGAAGCTTCGGGCGTTCAGCGTCGCTCTGTGGATCAGCCGAAAACCTTGGTCAACGCGTTGCCGATTGCGCCGGTGATCTGGTCGATATCATCGGGCGTCGCAATCAGTGCGGGCGACAGGCACAGCGTGTTGTTCAGCCCCGGCAACGAGCGGTTGGTCATGCCGATAATCACGCCCTGAGCGTTGCAATCGGCCACCACCGCCGCAACCTTTTTCTCGTCCATCGGTTCTTTGGTGACACGGTCCGCGACCAGTTCTGCCCCGCAGAACAGCCCCTTGCCGCGCACATCGCCGATGACTTTGTGCTTTTCCATCAGCCCGTTGAGATTGTCGATCATGCGTGCGCCCATCTTGAGCGTGTTTTCAAGCAGCCCCTCGTCCTCGATGATCCGCATGTTTTCCAGCGCTGCCGCAGGGCCTGCCGTGCAGCCGCCAAAGGTCGAGATGTCGCGGAAATAGGACATGTGATCGCCGGCATCCTTGAACATCGAGAACACCGCTTCGGTGGTCACGGTGCAAGAGATCGCGGCATAGCCCGAGGCAACGCCCTTGGCCATCGTCACAAAGTCCGGCTTGATGCCGTAGTGCTGATAGCCAAACCAGGTGCCGGTGCGGCCCAAGCCACAAACCACTTCATCAATGTGCAGCAGAATGTTGTATTTCTTGCAGATTTCCTGAACCCGCTCCCAATAGCCCACTGGCGGGGTGATCACACCACCGCCGGCGGTCACCGGCTCGAGCACAATCGCGCCGACGGTATCGGGGCCTTCGCGCAGGATCACTTCTTCGATCGCATCCGCAGCCCGCTCACCGTAGTTTTCCACGTCCCACTGCTTGCGATACTCAAGGCAGTGCGGGACCATCACGAAGCCATCCGGATAAGGCCCATATTGCGCCGCGCGCTCGGCTTGACCGCTCGTTGCCAGTGTGCCGATAGTGGTGCCGTGATAGTCACGCTCGCGATACAGGATCTTCCACTTCTTGCCGCCATGATGCTTGTGCGCGATCTGGCGCACCATCTTGTAGACCTTCTCATTGGCCTCAGAGCCCGAGTTGGAATAATAGACGCGGCTCATCCCCGGCATTTTCGAGATCAGGCGTTCCGCAAAGATCGCCGCCGGAACCGATCCGCCGACACCGGCGAAATAGTTCATCTTGACCAGCGTGTCGCGCACCGCGTCGGCGATGCTTTCGCGGCCGTAGCCGACGTTCACGGTCCAGACCGCCCCCGAAACCGCATCGATATATTCCTTGCCGCGGGCATCCCAGACCCGAAGGCCCTTGCCTTCGACGATGATGCGCGGGTCAACGTCGGGCGACTCGTAGCCCTTGTGCTGGCTCAGATGATGCCAGACATGCGCCTTGTCGGCGGCAACGACGGCGCTGATGTCATTGGCGTTGGTATAGCCGTCCATGGGTCAACCTCGTTCATGGAAAATTGGCGCAATATTGCGCCATACATGGCCTATAATCCAGCACAGAGCGGTTTTCCCTTACGTCCAGAACGAAAAGGCCAATAAGACCAGAAATTGCGGTGCTGTTTTATCTGCGAAATTCCGCTGAAACGGGTTCATCCTTGGCAGACATTGCTTTAGCCTGTGGCCAGAACAGGAGCAAAGATGGACCGCGCCGATATCGTTCACGACAACTTTTTGCGCCGTGTCGCTGCGCGCGATTTTCCGGCGGGGCCTCCGCCTGCAGGGCCGCTGACGGGCGATGAAGCGGTCGCGATTTATCGCGCGGCCTGCACCTCTCGTGCGCTGGACCGTCAGTCGCGGGTGATGCAGCGGGCGGGCACGGGGTTTTACACCATCGGGTCGTCGGGGCACGAAGCCATGGCGGCGGTGGCCCGCGCGTTGCGTCCGACCGATATGGCGTTTCTGCACTACCGCGATGCTGCGTTCCAGATCGCCCGCGCAGGGCAACTGCCCGGTCAGACGCCTGCCTACGATATGCTGCTGTCATTCGCGGCCTCTGCCGAGGACCCCATTTCGGGTGGACGCCACAAGGTTCTTGGCTCGAAAGCCCTGAACATTCCGCCGCAGACCTCGACCATCGCCAGCCATCTGCCCAAGGCGGTGGGGGCGGCCTATGCGATTGGCGCGGCCCGCAAGGCGCGCCCCGAACACGCAGTGCTGCCCGATGACGCGATCATCCTGTGCTCGTTCGGCGACGCCTCGGCGAACCACTCCACCGCGCAGGGGGCGTTCAACACGGCGGGCTGGACCAGCTATCAATCGATCCCCCTGCCACTGATGTTTGTGTGCGAAGACAACGGCATCGGCATTTCGACCAAGACGCCCGAGGGCTGGATCGCAGCAGGCTTTCAGCAGCGACCGGGGCTGACCTATTTCCACGCCAACGGGCTGGATATCTTTGACACCTACCGTGTGGCGCAAGAGGCAGCGCATTTCGCCAGAACCCGTCGCAAGCCTGTGTTTTTGCACCTGAAAACCATCCGGCTTTATGGCCACGCCGGGGCGGATATTCCCACGACCTACCTTTCCCGCGCTGAAGTCGAGGCCGAAGAGGCGCAAGACCCGTTGTTGCACGCGGTCCGGTTGTTGGAGCAATCTGGCGCACTGCCTGCGGCGCAGGCGTTGGAGATGTATCAGACAACCCAGTCCGAAATCGCTGCGCTTGCCGAGCGTGCGACAGCTCGGCCCCGGCTGCAAACCGCCGCGGATGTGATGGCGTCAATCGTGCCACCAAGGCGCAGCTGCGCGCCAACGAACGGACCTGCGCCAGAGAAGCGTGCGATAGCTTTCGGCGGCGATCTGGCCGCGATGGCCGAGCCGCAGATCATGTCGCGTCTGATCAATTGGGCGCTGACCGACCTGATGCTCGCCCACTCCGAGATCGTGCTGATGGGTGAGGACGTAGGACGCAAAGGCGGCGTCTACGGGGTGACGCAAAAGCTGAGTCAGCGCTTTGGGGCGAGCCGCGTTGTCGATACCTTGCTGGACGAGCAGAGCATTTTGGGGCTGGCCATCGGCATGGCGCACAACGGGTTCATCCCCTTTCCCGAGATCCAGTTCCTTGCCTATCTGCACAACGCCGAGGACCAGTTGCGCGGCGAGGCGGCAACCTTGCCGTTTTTCTCGAACGGTCAGTTCAGCAATCCGATGGTGCTGCGCATCGCGGGGCTTGGCTATCAAAAGGGCTTTGGCGGCCATTTCCACAACGACAATTCCATCGCGGTTCTGCGGGATATTCCCGGACTGATCCTTGCCTGCCCGTCGAACGGCGCGGATGCGGCAATGATGCTGCGCGAATGCGCGCGCCTCGCGCGTGAAGAGCAGCGCATGGTGGTGTTCCTCGAGCCGATTGCGCTTTATCCGATGCGCGATCTGCACTGCGACAAGGATGCAGGCTGGATGCACCGCTATCCTGCGCCCGACCAGCGCATTGCCTTGGGCGAGGTCGGGATCGCAGGCACGGGCCGCGATCTTGCCATCGTCACGTTTGGCAATGGCACCTATCTGGCGCATCAGGCGCTGCCCGCGCTGACCGCTGCCGGCTTGCAGGCCCGCATCATCGACCTGCGCTGGCTTGCGCCGCTGCCGGTTGAAGCGCTGCTTGCGGCCACCAAGGGCTGCAAACAGGTGTTGATTGTCGATGAAACCCGCCGATCGGGCGGGGTGGCCGAAGCGCTGATAGCGCTGTTTCACGAACAAAGCCCGGCCAAAACCGCGCGGCTCTGTGCCACCGACAGCTTTATCGCCACAGGCCCCGCCTATGCTGCCACGCTGCCGTCAACCGACGCGATCATCGCAGCCGCTCAGCAGCTTTGCCAAAGCAAGGCTTAGACAAAGATGACTTTACCTCAGCCGCAAGATGCCCTCTAGAATAATCATTCCCACAAACGTCAGGCCAGTATGACAAAGCCGATCTCACCCGCCGCAGAACTTCACGCCAATACCTCGGTGCCCTTCGCGCAGGCGCGTGCGATGCCGAAATCGCTTTATACCAGCGCAGAGTTTCTGGCCGCCGAGCAAAAGCACGTCTTTGGGCGCGACTGGCTTTGTGCAGGCCGAGTCGATGCGCTGCCCAATCCTGGCGATTATCTGACCCTGCAGATCGCGGACGAGCCGGTGATCGTGCTGCGCGATCGCGAGGGCAAACTGCGCGCCATGTCGAACGTCTGTCGTCATCGGATGTCGACCCTGCTCGATGGGCGCGGCAACACAAAGTCTATCGTCTGCCCCTACCACGCCTGGACCTATAATCTGGACGGCTCGTTGCGCGGCGCCCCGGCGATGGCGGCAAACGAAGCGTTTTGCAAAGACAAGATCGCCCTGCCCTCGATGCGCTGCGAAGACTGGCTTGGCTGGATCATGGTCAGCCTCAATCCCGACGCGCCGAACCTGACCGAAAGCCTGCAAGGCGTGCAAGATCTGGTCGGCTATCTGGACATGGCGTCTTATCGCGAAACCTTCCGCGAAACGTTTCGGTGGCGCACCAACTGGAAGGTGCTGGCCGAGAATTTCATGGAATCCTATCACCTGCCCGTCTGCCATTCCGGCACCATCGGCGGCTCGGTTGACCTGATGAAGATGACCTGCCCCGAAGGCTCGCCGGCCTTCAACTATCATTTCATCATGAAGAACGACACGATTCCACTGTCGCTTGCCCATCCCTCGAATACAAAACTTACGGGTGATCAGCGCCGGATTACATGGCTGCTGTCGATCTATCCTTCGCTGATGATCACCCTGACGCCCGGTTATTTCTGGTATCTTTGCCTGACCCCGGATGGCCCGGATCATGTCAACGTGCTTTATGGCGGCGGAATGAGCGCGGATTGGATCGCTGATCCCAAGGCCGAGGGCTATCTGGCAACCGTCAAAGCCCTGCTGGATGATGTAAACATCGAGGACAAGGGCTGCGTTGAAAAGGTCTATGCAGGGATCGAGGCGGGGCTGTCGGAACCTGGCCCGCTCAGCCATCTGGAGCGGCCGAATTTCGAATTCGCACAGTATCTGGCCAGCCGCATTCCGGCCTAGGCACCATAGACCTGTCCGGCGACGCTGTCCGAACGCAGCATGTCCGCGAGCGTCAGCGAGTCGATCAGCAGCAAGTACGACCAGAAAATCTCGGCAAAGGCCTTGCGGATGCGGCAGCTTTCCTCATTTGCGCAGTCTTCGCAGCGTTGATATGCGCGCCGAGACAGGCAGGGCAGCGGCGCGATCGGGCCGTCGATCAGCCGCAACAGCTCGGAAATCGAGATCTCGCCGGGCGGCTTGATCAACAGATATCCCCCCGACCTCCCCCGGATCGAAGAGATCAGACCCGCGTTGCGAAGATCGAGCAGGATATGTTCGAGAAACCGTTTGGGCGTGTCAGAACGTTTTGCCACCGCCTCGATGGTTAAGGGCGTCGGGCTGGGACTGGCCGCTTCGTCTGCCAGCGCAAGCAAGGCCTTCAACGCATATTTCATCTTTTGCGTGATCATCGCCCTGGCCCCCTATCGCGCGCCGCAACCATTGATAGGCGAACTTGCGCCACCTTCAAAATGCCGATGAAACTGCGGATATCCAAGCAGAAAAACCCAAGCCGCACCAAAATAGCTTCAATCACGAGTTCGGCGGTAGATATTTGTTCTTTTACGAATCGAAACAGCGCGGTAGAGTGCTTTTGCAATCTGAGCAATTTCTGGGGGATGTTGCCATGACACCTGCGCTGCCGCATTCGCGCGTCCGTCGAACCAGCCTTTGGGCTGCCGTGATCTTTGGTGTTGCTTATCTTGGTGCCTTGGTTTTCATTTTTGCACCTTATGGAATGCTCTCGTCTCACCTGCCAGAGCCGACGAGCACATCACAGCCCTAGCGCGTGACTGACGCGCTATTGCGCCGCAATGTCCCGCGACGACGACAAGATCCGCTCGGTCACCGAAGATAGGGCGAGCGCTGCTGCACCCTGAGCCCACAGCAGATCGCCCCAAGCGTGGATTTCAATCGGCGGCTGCGGCCGACCGGTGCGGATCGACAGGTGTTCCATTTCGGCCAGCGTTTCTGCGGCATAGAGGTAATCGAACCGCAGCCGCTCGCCAGACAGAATGATCAGTTCCGGGTCAAACAGGTTGACCACATTGGCCAGCCCGACCGCCAGATAGCGGCCAGCCCGGCGAAAGATCGATCGCGCGGTCGCATCGCCTGCCTTCGCGTGTTCGTACAGACTTTCCAGCAG
>JAHEBX010000014.1 GCA_024642045.1 Pseudorhodobacter sp.
ATACCGCAACCGATGGCGTGCTGTGCATCGCCGACAGCTGGCCGGGGCAGATGCGCACGCTTTGGGGCGACCACGAGCGCTTTGAAGAAGCCTATTTCGCACAATATCCGGGCTATTACTTTACCGGCGACGGCTGCCGCCGCGACAAGGACGGCTATTATTGGATCACCGGCCGCGTTGATGATGTGATCAACGTCTCGGGTCACCGCATGGGCACAGCCGAGGTGGAATCGGCTCTGGTCGCGCACCCCAAGGTCGCTGAATCCGCCGTGGTCGGCTATCCGCACGAGATCAAGGGCCAAGGCATCTATGCCTATGTCACCCTGATGGGCGGCGAACAGCCCTCAGACGCGCTGCGCAAGGAGCTTGAGGCTTGGGTGCGCACCGAAATCGGCCCGATTGCCAAGCCAGACCTGATCCAATGGGCGCCAGGCCTGCCGAAAACCCGTTCGGGCAAGATCATGCGCCGTATTCTGCGCAAGATTGCCGAGAATGACTTTGGCGCGCTGGGCGACACCTCGACCCTCGCAGATCCTTCAGTGGTTGACGATCTGATCGCCAACCGCATGAACAAGGGCTGAGCGGATGGGTGTGGTTCTGATCCTGCTTGGCCCACCCGGCGCTGGCAAAGGCACCCAAGCGCGGATGCTGGAAGAAGACTTTGGTCTGATCCAGCTGTCCACTGGTGACATGCTGCGTGCAGCGGTGGCTTCGGGGTCCGAGGCAGGGCGTCAGGCCAAATCAGTCATGGCAGCGGGCGGCTTGGTCTCGGACGAGATCGTTCTGGCCATCCTGCAAGACCGCATGGCCGAGCCTGATGTCAAACGCGGCATCATCCTTGACGGATTTCCACGCACCGAAGGACAAGCGGCCGCGCTGGACCGCCTCTTGGCCACCAAGGGCCAGCGCGTCACAGCGGCCATCAGCCTTGAGGTGGATGACGAGGCAATGGTTGGCCGCGTCTCTGGCCGTTACACCTGTGCCTGCGGTGAAGGTTACCACGACGAATTCAAACGCCCCGCCGTGCTGGGCGTTTGCGACAAATGCGGCGGCACCGACTTTAAACGTCGGGCCGACGACAACGCCGAAACTGTGCGCGAGCGGCTGAAAGCCTATCACGCGCAGACGGCACCGCTGATCGCCTATTACGAGGGCAAAGAGGTTCTGGAACGGGTAGACGCGATGGGTGACATCGCCGCAATCCGTGACGACCTTGGTGCCATCGTATCAGGCGTCTCGGCGTAAAGGGGAGGCTCGCTGCGCCAACAATGGTGCCGCGGGAAGGGACATGAACTTAGGGAGTAACACGATATGGCGGACAATACCTCGTCCAACGCCTATTGGGCAGCGAACAAGCGGTTGATCGGGCTTTGCCTCATCATCTGGTTCCTCTGCTCGTTTGGCTTTGGCATTCTGCTGCGCCCGATGCTGTCGGGTATCGCGGTCGGGGGCACTGACCTCGGCTTCTGGTTTGCTCAGCAAGGCTCGATTCTGGTCTTTCTTGTGCTGATTTTCTTCTACGCGTGGAAAATGGGCAAAGTGGACAAAGAATTCGGCGTTGATGAATAAAGGAGCGACGAAATAATGGATCAGTTTACCCTCAACCTGCTCGTCGTAGGCGCGACCTTTGCGCTCTACTTCGGCATCGCGATCTGGGCCCGTGCGGGGTCCACGTCGGAATTCTATACCGCTGGCGGCGGGGTTCACCCCGTTCTGAACGGTATGGCAACAGGCGCTGACTGGATGTCGGCAGCGTCCTTCATCTCGATGGCTGGTATCATCGCGGCGGGCGGCTACGACACCTCGGCCTACCTGATGGGCTGGACCGGTGGTTATGTTCTGCTGGCGATGTTGCTTGCACCCTACCTGCGCAAATTCGGCAAATTCACTGTGCCGGAATTCATCGGCGACCGCTTCTACAGCTCGTCGGCGCGTCTGGTGGCTGTGATCTGCCTGATCATCGCGTCGGTAACTTACGTTATCGGTCAGATGACCGGCGTTGGCGTGGCTTTCGCCCGCTTCCTCGAAGTGTCGTCCTCGACCGGCCTCTATATCGGCGCGGCGGTTGTGTTCTTCTACGCCGTTCTTGGCGGCATGAAGGGCATCACCTACACGCAGGTGGCGCAGTATGTGGTTCTGATTTTCGCATACACCATTCCGGCCGTGTTTATCTCGCTGCAACTCACCGGCAACCCATTGCCACCTTTGGGCCTGTTCTCGACCCACATTGAATCGGGCATGCCGCTGTTGGCCAAGCTTGACCAAGTGGTGCAGGAACTCGGCTTTGGCAAATACACCGGCCACAGCGACACCACCTTGAACATGTTCCTGTTCACCATGTCGCTGATGATCGGCACCGCGGGTCTTCCCCACGTTATCGTGCGCTTCTTCACCGTTCCCAAGGTTTCTGATGCGCGTGCATCGGCAGGCTGGGCGCTGGTGTTCATCGCACTGCTCTACACCGTGGCGCCTGCTGTGGGCGCAATGGCGCGTCTGAACCTGATCAACAACATCTACCCTCAGGGCACTCAATCTGATCCGATCGCCTATGAATCGCGCCCGGACTGGATGAAGAACTGGGAAAAAACCGGTCTGCTCAAGTTTGAAGACAAGAACGGCGACGGCAAGATCGAGTTCTATAACGACAAGTCAAAAGACGAAGCGTTTAACACGGCAGCCGCCGCCAAAGGCTGGGCTGGTAACGAGCTGACCGTGAACAACGACATCATGGTTCTTGCGAACCCTGAGATCGCCAAACTTCCAGGTTGGGTTGTGGCTCTTGTGGCTGCAGGCGGCCTTGCGGCAGCTCTGTCGACAGCGGCGGGTCTTCTGCTCGCGATCTCGTCTGCAATCTCGCACGACCTGATCAAAGGCACGCTCAATCCGAATATCTCGGAAAAAGGCGAACTGTTGGCTGCGCGTATCTCGATGGGCGTTGCAATCGTTGTCGCCACCTACCTCGGCCTCAACCCTCCGGGCTTTGCGGCTCAGACGGTTGCTCTGGCCTTCGGTCTGGCTGCGGCATCGATCTTCCCTGCACTGATGATGGGCATCTTCTCCAAGCGCATCAACAACAAGGGCGCGGTTGCTGGCATGCTTGCGGGCCTGTTGACCACCATTGTGTATATCTTCCTGCACAAGGGCTGGTTCTTCATCCCCGATACCAACAGCTATACCGACGCGCAGCCGTTGCTGCTGTCGATCAAGTCGACCTCCTTCGGGGCCGTCGGCGCGCTGATCAACTTTGCGGTCGCCTATCTGGTGTCTAACGCCACCGAAGCGCCTCCGCAAAAGATCCAGGATCTGGTCGAAGGCATCCGCGTTCCGCGCGGTGCTGGGGCTGCCCAGTCCCACTAAACCAATGGCGCGTCCCTTAGCGGGGGCGCGCCTTTCTGTTTCGGGGGTGACAATGGAAAACGCAACGTCAGAAGTCTTCAGCTTTCTGCAAAGCGTGCACCCCTATGACAGCCTGCCGCCGGACGAATTGGCGCGTGTCGCCGCTTCCTTCAGCCGCAGAGAAATTCCTGCCGTCACCGAGATCTATCATTTTGGCGCACCGCTGGACGGCATTTACCTGATCAAAAAAGGCTCGGTCGAGGTGCAGGATTCCAGTGGTGGGCTTGTCTCGCTTTTGGGTCCTCGCAACTCCTTTGGCGAAAGGGGCCTGCTGCGCGACGGTCTGGCCGCCACCACAGCCACGGCGGTCGAAGACTGCATTTTGCTGATGCTGCCCGCCGCCGAGTTCGAAAGGCTGATGCAGGCCTCACCCGCGTTTCAACGCTTCTTTACCCGAGGCCGCGCAGGCGATCGGCGCAACACCGATCTTGCAATGCAAACCGTGGGCGATCTGATGACGGGCGACCCACAAACCTGCGCACCCGAAGACAGTGTTCAGGCCGCTGCCGCCCGCATGCGCGATGCGCATATCTCTTGCCTTGGTGTGGTCGAGGGCGCGCAGTTTGTCGGCCTTGTGACCACCCGCGATCTGACGGGCAAGGTTCTGGCGGCGGGCCTGCCCTTCTCGACTCCCGTGCGCGAGGTGATGAGTGGCCATCCGATCAGCCTGCCACCTCAGGCGCTTGGTGCCGATGTGCTCAATCTGATGCTGGAACGTCGGATCGGCCATCTGCCGGTGGTCGAGGAAGGCCGACTTGTCGGCATGATCACCCAGACTGACATCACGCGGTTTCAGGCGTCCTCGTCGGCGCAACTTGTCCGGGATGTGACGGCTGCGAAAAGCGTGGATGACTTGGCCAGGGTCACCGCCCGCATCCCCCAACTTTTGGTGCAGTTGGTCGGTGGCAACACCGCGCATCAGGTCACCACGCGGTTGATCACCGATATTGCCGACACGGTTACCCGTCGTCTGCTGGCCTTAGGGGAAGCGCACTTGGGCACCGCCCCAGTGCCCTATCTGTGGCTCGCTTGCGGCAGCCAAGGCCGACAGGAACAGACCGGGGTGTCGGATCAGGACAACTGCATGTTCATCGACGATACCGCGACCGACGCTGATATGACTTATTTCGCGGCGCTGGCGAAATTTGTCAGCGATGGGTTGGACGCCTGCGGTTATGTCTATTGCCCCGGCGACATGATGGCGACCAATCCGATGTGGTGCCAGCGCGTCAGCACATGGCGCGGCTACTTCCAACACTGGATCGCCACGCCCGACCCCATGGCGCAGATGCTGGCCTCGGTGATGTTCGATCTGCGCCCCATCGGCGGCACCGCTTCGCTGTTCACCGACTTGCAGGCCGAGACTTTGGCCGATGCCTCGCTCAATTCGATCTTTGTAGCGCATATGATCAGCAATTCGCTGACCCATACGCCGCCGCTGAGCCTGTTTCGCGGCTTTGCGACCTTTCGCTCGGGCGAGCACAAGAACCAGATCGACCTCAAGCACAATGGCGTGGTGCCCGTCACCGATCTGGGCCGTGTCTATGCGCTGATCGGGCAGATCACTTTGGCCAACACCCGCGCCCGGCTCGAAGCAGCGGCAGAGGTTGGCGTGATCTCGAATGCGGGCGGGGCAGACCTTCTAGATGCCTATGACCTGATCGCCCAGACACGTCTGGACCATCAGGCGCGGTTGATCCGTGCGGGCAAACGGCCTGACAACTTCATGGCCCCCTCTGATCTGTCAGAGTTCGAGCGGGCCCACCTGCGCGACGCCTTTGTCGTGGTGCGCACAATGCAATCGGCCTTGGGCTCTGCCCGTGGCGCAAGGAATTAGGGGTAGGCTCGATGTTCTGGGACTTCATCGCGATGATCGCAGCGGGCGCAGGCCTTGCCGGCCTCGTGCTCCTGATCCGAAAGGTCAGCCGTGGCAGATTGCCGAGCTGGACCATTCCAGCGGCCATCGGTTGTGGCATGCTGAGCTTCACGGTCTGGAACGAATACACCTGGTATCCGCGCGCCGCAGGGGCGCTGCCTGCGGGCGTGACCGTTCTCTCGGCCCCCCCCAGCAGCCAGATCTGGCGGCCCTGGACCTATCTGTTCCCGATTCACCAACGCTTTGCCGCTTATGACGGCGTGACGGCCAAGACTTCGATCGAAAATACCGCGATCCGTCAGGGCGAGGTGGTGATCGTGCAGCGCTGGCAGCCCACACTTCGCGTGCCGATCGCGGTGGATTGCGTCAAGGGCCTGCGTGCCGATCTCGTCGAAGGCGCCGCGATTGCGCCAGATGGCACCCTGACCGGCGCCGATTGGTATCCAGCCGCGGCCGACGACCCGTTACAACAAGCCGCCTGCAAGGAGGGCTGACGATGGCAAGCCCCGCGCGCAGACCCAAGATTCTGGTGGTCGAGGACGAAGACAACATCGCCCTCGCGCTGGATTTCCTGATGACCCGCGAAGGCTATGAACATACCCGCATCGCAAGCGGCGGCGAAGCGATGGACTGTATTCGTGCCACCCATCCCGATCTGGTGCTGCTGGACGTGATGCTGCCCGAGATTTCAGGTTATGAGATATGCCAGTCGATGCGGCTTGATCCGACCCTGTCGGATGTCAAAATCCTGATGATGACCGCGCGCGGCTCGGCAATTGAACGGCGCAAGGGCTTGGCCTTGGGCGCCGACGGCTTTATCGCCAAACCGTTCGAGCTTAAGGAATTGCGCGAAGAGGTGCGGCGTCTGCTGGACACGGGGGCCTGAGATGCTGTCAAGGCTCGGGCTTCGCTTGCGAATATTCCTGTTCTTTGCGGCCTTGGCTTCGGGCGCGCTGCTGGTGCTGGCTGCGGGGCTTTGGCAGGGCTACCGGCATCTGGCTGATCCGTCAGCCCTGTCGTCCTTTGTCGAAGTGGGCACGTTGGCGGGGTTTGGAATTCTGGGGCTGGTGGCTTGGGTCTGGTATCTGTTCGATATCCATGTGGCCAAGCCGGTCGATGTTCTGGCCGGCGCGCTGCGCGCCCGCGCACATGCGGATCTGGGTGCGCCGCTCGACCCAGCCGTGGCGCGCTATCTGGGCGACCTTGCCCCCGCGGCGGCCTCGGCTGCCGCCAGCCTGACCGAAACCCGCAGCGCACTGGCCGAGGCGGTGGCGCGCGAAACGGGTCGGCTGGCAGGCGAGAACGCGCGGCTCGAGGCGCTTTTGGCCGATGTGCCGGTGGGGGTGCTGCTCTGCACCGGCGCGCATCACCTGGCGTTTTACAACGGCGTCGCGGCCGACCTTTTGCATGCCTCGGCGGCGGCAGGTCTGGGGCGCAGCCTGTTTGACTATCTGCATGACGGGCCGCTGCAACTGGCCTATGCGCGGTTGATCGCCACCGCCGAGACGGACGCCGCTTCGGACCTTTTGTGCACCACGCGTGACGCGGCTCGGGTGCTGGCGGCGCGCATGCGGCTCTTGGCGCCGCAAGCGGACGGAACTGTTGGCTATGTGCTGACCCTGCGCGATGTAACCGCCGATCTGAACGCCTATGCCGCCCGCGATGCTCTGTTGACCGAGGTTTTTGACCGTCTTGGCCGCCCCGCCGCCAACCTTGCCACCCTGATCGAGGCTTTGCCCGCTGCCGCGCTGCCCGACGCGCTGCCCGACGCGCTGGACGCCGCGCTGCGCCAAGAGGCGCAATCGCTGGGCCACGCCGTGACTGAACTGGCTCAGCGTCACGACCACAGCCGCAGCGAAGGCTGGCCGCTCGCGCTGACCCGCGCCTCGGACCTGCTCGACGGCCTTGCCGCACGACTGGCAAACGACGGGCGCCAGCTGACCCACAGCGCGGATCCGCTCTTGCTGCGCTGCAACGGGTTCGAAGTGATCGGTCTGCTGGCCTTGATCGCGCGCAAGCTTGGCGCGCAGGATTTTGACGCCACGCTGCTTGAGGATGAGGCCGAGGCGATGCTGCGGCTGAGCTGGCAGGGCGAGGTGCTGTCGGTCGCCAAGCTGGAGAACTGGCTCACCGAAGCGATTGACCCAAGCACCCCCGAAGTGGATGGAGCGGCAGTGCTGGCCAGCCACGCCACAGCCATCTGGCCCGAGCATGATGGCACGCGCCAATCGCTCTGCCTGCCGCTGCGCGCCGCGCGTCGCGAAGGCGCGCGTCCCAAACCACTGGCCCCCTATGTGGTCTATGACTTTGACCTCTTGGCCCGCACACCCAGCGCAGGGCTGGCCGAGACGCCGATAGACCAGTTGACCTATGTGGTTTTTGATACCGAAACCACAGGCTTGCATCCCGAAAAGGGCGACGAAGTGGTGCAGATCGCCGCCGTGCGCATCGTCAATGGCCGCCGTTTGCAGACCGAAGTGTTTGACACGTTGGTCAACCCGCATCGCGCGATCCCCAAAGCCTCGACCGATGTGCATGGAATTACCGATGCAATGGTCGCAAAGGCTCCTGACATCGACGAGGCCGCCCGTCGCTTTCATGCCTTTGCCGAAGGCGCAGTGCTGATCGCACATAATGCGCCGTTCGATATGCAATTCCTGCGCCGTGTCGAGACCAAGATCGGCCTGCGCTTTGACCATCCGATCCTCGACACCGTCCTGCTCTCGGCCGTGATGTTTGGCCAGCACGAGACCCACACTTTGGACGCGCTGACCCATCGCCTTGGCATCACGATCCCGGAAGAGGCCCGTCACACTGCCATTGGCGATGCGGTGGCGACGGCGGATGCCCTGCTCAAGATGTTGCCGATGCTGCAGGGGCGCGGTTTGATCCGATTTGAGGATGTGCTGGTGGAAGTCCGCAGGCATGGTCGGCTGCTAAAGGATTTGAACTAGCCGCACCGTTGACGTCGTGCGCGGCTCGTCACCTTGCTGGTTGCGGCAGATTTCGAGTGCCAGGGCCCCTAACCAAAGGGGTCAAGCGGATAACCAACGCCCGTCATGTACAGCCCGTCAGGCGGCGAAACCGGCCCGCAAGCACTGCGATCGCACGCCGCCAGCGCCTCGCCCACACGCTCAGGCGCCCAAGCGCCCGCGCCGACACGGTCCAGCGTGCCGACGATCGAGCGCACCTGATTGTGCAGAAAACTCCGCGCGCGCAGGGTAAAGCGCACTTCCAACCCCGAAGGATAGGGATGCTCGCTGATGCCAATCGCGTCCAATGTCTTGACGGGACTTGCCGCCTGACAATGCAGGGCGCGGAAGGTGGTGAAATCATGCTTGCCGATCAGATAGGCTGCACCTGCACGCATCGCTTCGACATCCAGCCGATGCGGCACCTGCCAGACATGGCCTGCATCATGCGTCACCTCGGCGCGTCGCGAGACCATTCGGAACAGATAGCGACGCTCGAGCGCTGAAAACCGCGCGTGGAAATCGTCAGCCACCCGCACGATACGCAGCACCGACACTGGCCAGCCGCGCGTATGCGCGTTGATCGCGCCCGCCAGCCGATCGGGGTCCCACGCCTTGATCAGATCGCAATGCGCCACTTGTCCTGTAGCATGCACCCCGCTGTCGGTGCGCCCTGCGGCGGCAATCGTATGTGGCCCAGCCTCCAGCCGCGCCAGCGCCGCTTCGATCACACCCTGCACCGTCGGCTGCCCGCCCGCCTGCCGCTGCCAGCCGTGAAACGGTCCCCCGTCATATTCGATGAGCATTGCATATCTTGGCATGCTTCGCGCTTACCCAATGCCGTTCCGCCTGTCCAGCCTCACCAGAGACCCTACCCAAGCGGTGCCCGACTTCCTATGTTAGGCGTAACAGAAGGATGAAGCGGTGTTTTCCAGCATAACAGACGGGATTTCCCGCCAGATCGAGGGCGCGACCTCTGCCGTCTCGGGCCTGTTCTTTGAACCCGTGTTGCGCTTGGGCGTCACGGGATTGTCGCGCGCGGGCAAGACCGTGTTCATAACCGGGCTTGTCGCCAACCTGCTGGACCGCGGCCGCATGACCCAATTGCGCGCGCAGTCCGACCACCGCATCGAAGCGGTCTATCTGCAGCCACAGCCCGACGACACGCTGCCCCGCTTTGCCTATGAAGATCACCTCGCCGCGTTGACGGGCGATGACCCGCGCTGGCCGCAATCGACGCGCGCGATATCCGAGTTGCGGCTGTCCTTTCGTGTCCAGCCCTCGGGCTTGATCGGCGCGCTGACGGGCCCGCGCGTCATCCATGTCGATATCGTGGACTATCCGGGCGAATGGCTGCTTGATTTGGCGCTTCTGGATAAATCCTACGCTGACTGGTCCGAGACCACACTAGAGCGCATCGCCACCCGTCCCGAGGCCGCCTACTACCTTGCCACTGCCCGCGCCGAGGATGGCGCGTTGCGGCTGGAAGAACCGCGTGCGCATGCCCTCGCCGCCAGCTTTACCACCTATCTGCACGCCGCCCGCGCGAACGGTTGGTCCGATTGCACCCCGGGCCGCTTTTTGCTGCCCGGAGATTTGGCAGGCTCGCCTGTGCTGACCTTTGCGCCGCTGCCGCTGCCCGCCTCCACTCCGCGCGGCTCGCTCTACCGCGAGATGGAGCGGCGCTATAACGCCTATAAATCCCGCGTCGTGCAGCCGTTCTTCCGCGACCATTTCGCCAAGATCGACCGCCAGATCGTGCTGGTCGATGTGCTGGGCGCGATCCACCAAGGGCCGCGGGCGCTTGAGGATCTGCGTCGCACTATGGCCGAGGTGCTGTCAGCCTTTCGCCCCGGTCGCAACGGCTGGTTGACGGGGATTCTTGGCGGCAAACGTGTCGAGAAGATCCTGTTCGCCGCGACCAAAGCCGACCATCTGCATCACAGCCAACATCCGCAGTTGACCGCCATCATGCAGGCGATGCTGCGCGAAGCCCAAGCCCGCGCCGATTTCGCAGGCGCCGAGACGATGGCGATTTCAATGGCCAGCCTGCGCGCTACGGTCGAGGAAACCCTGACCCGCGACGGCAACAGCCTTGACGCTGTACGCGGCCGCTTGCTGACCACGGGCAAACAAGCCGCGATGTATGCGGGCGAACTGCCCCGCGACCCCGCCCGTCTGCTGTCGCCCGCCCGCGAGGGGGCCGAGACATGGCTGAACGCCGACTTTGCGCTGATGGCCTTTGCCCCTGCGCGCAGCCATCTCAAACAGGGCGAAGGTCCTCCGCACATCCGTCTGGACCGCGCCGCTGAATTTCTGATCGGAGACCGCCTGTGACCCTGCACCTTGACGAAGAGCCGCGCCTGCGTGGGCCGCTGGTGGTCGATTTCGAGGATGACACCGAATTAGACCCGGGGATGGCGGCACCTGTGCCTGACGGCCCCTCGGCCGCGACACTGGCGACCCTGCGCGGTGTGGCCAAACCCGCCTCGGGCTTCAGCCGCTTTGCGTTCTGGGTGTTTTCCAGCCTGTTCACTTTTGTGCTGTCGGTGGCGGCATGGAACTTTGTGACCGGACTTTTTGCCGCGAACACCGTGTTGGGCTGGATCGCCTTTGCATTGTTCCTCGCCGCCCTCTTGGTCGTGCTTGTCTTGGCGCTGCGGGAACTATCCGCCTTTGCCCGTATGGCGCGGTTGGACCGTTTGCGCGCCAATGCCATAACCGCCCGCGCCAGCGCAGACCTCAAGGCCGCGCGACAGGCGGTCAACGCCATCGCAGGGCTTTACGCCAATCGCGACGATCTGAAATGGGGCCTCTCGCGCCTGCACGAGCGCGAGGCCGAGGTGTTTGACGCCGACGCGCTTTTAAACCTCGCCGAGACCGAGCTGATGGCCCCGCTAGACCGCGCCGCACTGGCCGAGGTCGAGGCCGCCGCGCGCCAGGTTGCCACCGTCACCGCCTTTGTGCCGATGGCCCTCGCCGATGTGGCAACCGCGCTCTATTCCAACCTGCGCCTGATCCGCCGCCTTGCGCTGATCTATGGCGGTCGGTCGGGGTCACTGGGCAGCTGGCGACTGATGCGCCGCGTTGCCGCCTCGCTCTTGGGCGCGGGGGCGATTGCGCTGGCGGATGATCTGGTGGGCTCGGTCACCTCGGGCGGCATTCTGGGCAAGCTGTCGCGGCGGTTTGGCGAAGGCTTGGTCAACGGCGCACTGACCTCGCGCGTGGGTCTGGCCGCGATGGAGCTATCGCGCCCGATGCCGTTTGTCGCCTTGCCGCGCCCGAATACCTCTGCCACCACCAGCCGCGCGCTGGCGGGGCTGTTCGGACGGGCGGCCGAGCGCGAAGACGCGCGCGCGCCGCGCTAGAACCCGACTTCAAGCCTTGCAATCAGCGCCGCCATCATTGCCTGACAGCGCTCTAGCTGCTCGAGGCTGACATACTCATCCGGCTTGTGCCCCTGCGCCATCGACCCCGGCCCGCAGATCACAGTAGGAATGCCAAGGCGGGCGTCAAACAGCCCGCCCTCGGTGCCAAAGGCCACTTTGATCGTGCCATTCGCGCCCGTCAGCCCCTTGACGAAATTCACCACGCCTGCATCCGAGGGCGTGCCCAGACCGGGATAATCCCACAGCCGTTCGATCCTGATCTCTGCCTCGGGAAACTCGGCGCGCAGCGGGTCTACGATTTCCTCGGACCCGATCCGCAAGATCTCGATCAACCGCGCTGTATCCTCGCCGGCAAGGCTGCGAATCTCGAAATCGACCACGGCATTGTTGGGCACGATATTGACCTGCACCCCGCCGTTCATCTTGCCCGCATGCAGCGTTGTATAGGGCACATCATAGTCGCCATCGCGCAGGCCATGCTCGGCCACAAAACTTTGGGTGTCGCGCAAAAGATGAATAAAATCCGCTGCAAGATGCAGCGCGTTCATCGCCAGCGGCGCAAGCGCCGAATGACCTTCGCGGCCGATGCAGGTGGCCCGCAGCGCCACCTTGCCCTTATGCCCCGTCGCGACCTGCATATTCGTAGGCTCACCCACGATACACATGCGCGGCCGCACCGGCGCGGCCTCGAGCATATCGACCAACGATCGAACGCCCAGACAGCCAATCTCTTCGTCATAAGACAGCGCCAGATGCAGCGGTACCTTCAGCGGGCGGTTCGCGGCCTCCAGCATCGCGGCAATCGCGCAGGCGACAAAGCCCTTCATGTCGGTCGCACCGCGCCCATAAATGCGCGCGTCCCGCTCGGTCATCGCAAAAGGCGGCACGGTCCAGTTTTGCCCGACCACCGGCACCACATCCGTATGCCCCGACAGCATCACGCCGCCCTGCCCCGCGGGCCCGACCGAAGCGTAAAGATTGGCCTTTTCTCCCCCCGCATCGGGGATCAGGGTCGAGGCGATGCCACCCTCGGACAGAACCGCCTGCACATAGTGCATCAGATCGATGTTGGGGTTCGAACTGGTGGTATCAAAGCCGAGAAGCTGTTCCAGAATAGCGCGCATGCGTGATCTCCTTGCCCGCCCTTGCTAGCCCATCGCAGCGCGGGGTTAAACCCGCAAGCCAGCAGCCCGCGCGCCTTCCAGCAAACTGGCGGCCAGATGATGCGCCCAGCGCCCCTGCGAGGGCACCACATCCGGCACCTGCACCACGCGGCAGCCCGCCCGATGCGCGGCCTCGGCGCCTGTCTCGCTGTCCTCGAACACCAGACAGCGCGCGGGCGAGACGCCCAGACGCTCTGCCGCCAGCAGATATGGGTCAGGCGCGGGCTTGGCCGCCGTGACATCCTCAAGCGTGATCACCTCGGCAAAGTGATCGCTCAGGCCCACCAGCCCCAACTTGTGATGCGCCGAAGCGCGCCCCGACGAGGTGACCACTGCCACCGGATGCGTCAATCGCGCCAACAGATCGCGCGCGCCCAGCTTCATCCGCAACCCCTGCGCCATTTCCAAACGAAACGCGCTGCGCCATTTCAGCTGCAGCAGGCTCTGGTCCAAGCCGGGAAAGGCGGCAGCAATCACCGCAGCGCCAGTCGGCTCGTCGCGCCCGACAAGCTCGTGCATGAATTCCAGCGCTACCGGATAGCCGACATCCGCGAAGGCCTGCCGCCCGGCCGCCAAGGAAAGACTTTCGGTGTCGATCAATGTGCCGTCCAGATCGAATAAGATCGCTTCAAACATCGCCCTGCCCCCTTTTGGCAGGCCAGTGTTACCCTATCCAAGCCTCAGCCGAAAGCGGCGAAACCCTGAACATTGGATCTCGAGCGGTTCAATCCGCAGATGCGGCACTTCGGCCAGATGTTCGACCGCTTCGGGCGCACTGTCAAAGATGACCGACGTGGACGGCATTGGCACAAACCCCCACCGCGGCCGCATATCATCAGCCAAGGGCGCCTCGCCAGCGCGCAAGAAATCGGCCAGCACCTCCCGGTTGCTGACCGGTGCATCATAGATGATCCGACTGAACGAAGCCCCCGCAAAGCCGATACCCCCTGCCGCACGATAGCTGTTGGTAGCAAGGATGAACTTTTGCGCGGCATCAATTGGCGCGCCTTGATAGCGCAGATCACAAATGCGCCGGGCCTGCGCGTTCACCACGGCGCCCATCGTGTCAAACCGTGCCGGCTGCGACAGGTCGATCTGATAGGTGACACCGTCGATCACATCAAAGTTGAAGCTGGGAAAGCTCGGATCCAGCAAGACCGCATCCTGCGCCCCCGGCTTGATCTGGTGATAAAGGCTGACCGAGCGTTCCAACCACAACGCCACATCTTCCCCGCTCACCTGCAAGGCGGCGATGCTGTTGGGATGCACATAAAGATCGTTGACATGGCGCAGCCGCAACGGCCCGACAGCAAGATCGGTATAGTTCTCGGGGCCGCCCCGCCCACCGGATTTAAAGGGCGCTACGGCAGACAACAAGGGCAACGCCGCCTGCGGCTGACCCTTCAGCGCCTCTGCGACATATCGGGCCTGTGCACGCGCGACCAGCCGCAGCGCAGCACCATCCGCGACAGTCGAGAAAAAGCTGTTCAACGGAATTGGCGTTACGCCAAGCCGCGCCTCGCTGCGCTCTAACAGGATCTGATGCGATGGCCGCGCAAGGGCGGCAATGTCTTCATCATCTGCCACCAAAGGCTCGATCCGCCCCATTGAAACGCGACGCCGTGCAATCGGGCGCACTTCGGTCTGAAATTCTGCGACGCGCCAACCGGAAGCATCCTTTTGCAATTGCAGATCGATCAGCCCAAGATGCGAGCCGTGGAACCCCGGCATCACCACCGGTTTGCCATGAATCTCGTGCTCGGTGTCGGAGGGAAACACCAAATGCGTATGCCCTGCCACAATCGCATCAATGCCCTCGATCGAGGCCAACATCGAGCTGGCGTTCTCGGCCCCCTGCACCCGCTGTGCCGAACCGATCCCCGAATGCGACAAGGCAATCACCAGATCGGCGCCCATGTTGCGCAGCAAGGGCACCAGGCCACGCGCCGAGGAGATGATGTCTTCGACCGAAGCGCGGCTTTTCAGATAGCGATGCTCCCACAACATGGTCTGCGGCGGCAAAAAGCCCATCACAGCAATCCGCAACTTGTGGGCTTGACCTGCACGATCCTTCAACGTGCGGTCCAGCAACAGATAAGGCGCTGTCAGAGGTTTGGCGCGCGAGGGTTTAAAGTACAGGTTTGAACAGACAAACGGGAACTGTGCCGCCAAAAGCGAGCGGCGCAAAAACCCCAGCCCATGCCCGAATTCGTGATTGCCCAACGCCCCCGCGTCGTATTGCAATGCGTTCATCGCCGCGATCATCGGATGTGTGCGCAGCGGCCGTCCCGAGCGCACCACTGGCGTCGTCTCAGCAACAAAGTCGCCCAGCGCGGTGCCGTGAAGAAAGTCGCCATTGTCGAACAACAGGTTCTGCGGCTGCTCGGCGCGCGCAATTCGGATCAGACTTGCGACCCGCGCCAGCCCCACTTGATGCGACGCGCGATTGGCGTGATAATCCCATGCAAGAATATTTGAATGCAAATCCGACGTTGCCAAAATTCGCAAATCAAGCATCACACTTTTGTTGCTAGCCGGACCAGAAAGTTGGTTCGTGGGCCATGCACTTGTCAATGTTATCCCTCGGAAAGAAAAGTAGAATTCAGAAAATGTGCATTACTGTTTTAAGGGTTACACCCCTTCGGTGAAAAGAAAAGTAATTTCGCAATCTGGGCGAATCTTTTTCCCTCTTGAGTTGTATTGAACGCAATCCTTTGATCAGTACCAATTTGCCCAAGCTATTGTTTCATGTCATCAGACAGTTATTAAGCTGGAGGGATGCAATGCGCTTGGCAGAAACCGTGACATTTGGGGGATCAGGGCTGGACCGCGCAGCGCATCTGCGCGCTGACCCGGCCAAGATCGAAGCCTTGCGGCAAGCTGGCAAAGTGCTGCCCCTGTGGCGCGGCAAACCTTTGATGGCGACGGCGTCTGATCTGGGCTGGCTCTCGTCGGATCACTCAATCTTGCAGGCCGCTTCCGACACGGTCTTTCTGGGCTTCGATGCCGCAACAGCCTGTTTTGCGCAAGACATCTCGCATTGGCAGCCTGACGGCGAGCCCAGCGCGCCCGCTTTTCTGGATACCTCGCGCCAGACCCATCCCGAGCTGCCGGACGGTCATGGCTTTGAAGATCTACGCAACGTCATGGCGCAGCTTTCTGCGCGCGATGCCGAGCTTGCGGTCACCGCCAAAGCCATCCTGCAATGGCACGCGAGCCACGGTTATTGCGCCAAATGCGGCGCTGTCTCGGTGGTGTCGAATGCCGGCTGGCAACGCAACTGCCCCACCTGCCAGACCTCGCATTTCCCGCGCACTGATCCTGTTGTGATCATGCTGGTGTTGCGTGGGAACAACCTGCTTTTGGGCCGCAACGCGGTTTGGCCCGAAGGGATGTACTCGCTGCTGGCAGGTTTTGTCGAACCCGGAGAGACACTTGAGGCCGCTGTGCGCCGCGAAGTCTTTGAAGAAACCGGCGTTACCACCGGGACGGTGCGCTATCTGGCCAGCCAGCCCTGGCCGTTCCCGGCCTCCTTGATGATCGGCTGCATCGCCGAGGCCACCTCCGAGACGATCAAGCTTGATCCGGTCGAACTGCAAGACGCGCTTTGGATCAGCCGCGAAGACATGCTGGCGGTGGTTGCCGGGCAACACCCCAAGATCAAAGCAAGCCGAAAAGGCGCGATTGCCTCGTTCCTGATCGGCAAATGGCTTGCGGATCAGCTGGATTAACGTCACTTTTACGGAAAATCAGGGCCCAAACGGTCCTGCAATAACAGACCCGGACGGGCAAGGGACAGCTCTATGCGTTTCGCCAGCAAGCAAGATATCGAAGCCCCGATCGAAGCGGTTTTCCAGATTCTGTCGGATTTTGAGGCTTGGGAGCGCGCAATCATGCGGCGCGGCATCGAGGTTGATCGCAAGGACAGGTTGCGCCAGACGATCACTGGTATGCGCTGGGCGGCGCGCTTTGCCTATCGCGGTAAGGTCCGTGATCTCGAGGTTGAGCTGGTGCAGTTCGACGCGCCGACGCTGATGCGGTTTGCCGGCGTGTCGCAAGCGCTGGAAGGGGTCATCTCGATCGAACTGCTGGAACTTGGGGCAAAGCGCACGCGGCTGCACACGGCCATCGATATTACACCGCGCAGCATCACCGCGCGGTTGTTTTTGCAATCGCTGCGGCTTGCGCGCGCCAAGCTGGATCGCAAGTTTGACCAGCGTGTCGCGTCTCTGGCGGGCGATATCGAGATGCGCTACCGCAGCCTGCGCCGCGTTTAGCCGCGGCGTCGGTCCGCTGGATAGACGCCTAGAATGTTTACCTGTGTGCTGAAATAATCCAGCTCTTCCAACGCGCGTTTGACATTGGCATCTTCGGGATGACCCTCGATGTCAGCATAGAATTCGGTCGCAGTGAACGTTCCGCCGACCATATAGCTTTCCAGCTTGGTCATGTTGATGCCGTTAGTGGCAAAACCACCCATCGCCTTGTAGAGCGCCGCAGGAATGTTGCGCACTCGAAAGGTCAGGGTTGTCATCATCTCGTCGCTGCGCCGGGTCAGGTCTGCTTGGCGCGACATCACCAGAAAACGAGTGGTGTTGTTGGCGTGATCCTCGATATGACGCGCCAGCACGTCCAATCCGTAAATCTCGGCCGCAAGCTCTGATGCCAGCGCTGCGCGCGACTTTTGCCCCGCTTCGGCCACCTCACGCGCCGCGCGCGCGTTGTCGGAACTGACCTTGCCCTGAATGCCGTGCTTTTTCAGAAACCCCGCGCATTGCGGCAAGATCACCACATGGCCATGTGCCTCGGTCACATCCGCCACCTGAGCACCCTTGACCCCTAGCAGATTGACATGAACCCGAACGAAAGCCTCGTCGACGATATGCAGACCCGACTGCGGCAACAACGAATGCACATCCGCCACACGGCCATAGGTCGAGTTCTCGACGGCCAGCATGCCAAGCTCGACCGCGCCCGAGCGAGTCTTTTCGACCACTTCTTCAAAAGTCGTGCAGGGAACGGGGCTAAAATCGGGTCGCGCCTGTTGGCAGGCCTGATGTGAATAGGCACCAAGTTCGCCCTGAAATGCGATCCGTTTTGCCATTTTCGACAACTCCGTCGTAAAAACCCCAAAATAGGGGCGATTGGTCGCGCTACTACACCTTGAAAGACCGGTGGGGAAGCGGATAGATAACCCCCAAAGCTAGGAAAGCGCGCTCTCGCCGCTCACAAGACCCGCAAGGAAGGCCCAACATGTTTGACACGATGACCCTTACCAAGGCAACCGGCGCAGTGTGCGGCTCGCTGCTGGTGTATCTGCTGATCTCTTGGGCCGGCCAAGGTCTGTATGGTATGGGCCCCGCAGAAGGCCACGGCGGCGAAGAAGTGGCGCAAGCCTACACCATTGACACCGGTGCCGCGACCGATGCGGCCGCGACCACCGCAGACGCGGGCCCGTCGTTCGATGTCGTGCTGGCCTCGGCAGACGCCGCGGCAGGCGAAAAAGTCTTTGCCAAATGCAAGGCCTGCCACAAGATCGACGGCACCAATGGCACCGGCCCACATCTGAACGACGTGGTCGGGCGCGCGCGCGGCTCGGTTGCCGATTTTGCTTATTCCGATGGCATGAAATCAGTAAGTGATCCTTGGACCCCCGAGCATCTGCAGGAATTCCTGACCAACCCCAAGGGCTATGTCCCCGGCACCAAAATGGGCTTCGCGGGTCTTCCGAAAATCGAAGACCGCGCAAACGTGATCGCTTATCTGACCTCGCTGGAAAAATAGGCTCCAATCCTTTGTGAACGACAGGCCGCCTTTTGAGGCGGCCTTTTGCATTTTTGCCCCCTTCACGCGCTTCGTGTCGTCATTCACGCAATCGCGCCTTGTGGCAGTGCAGCGTTCCGATTTAGCATAAGGGCCAAGTATATGACGGACCAACCGTCCGACTTCGGGAGATCAGGCGTGACACAGCCCACCAAAGCCCAGACCCGTGCCGCCCAGCGCAGCACAGCCCTTGCTGTCCCCCTCACCGCCAGCTTTTTGGCCCTGACCGCGGCACTGTTTGCCTTTGACGCGCGGGCCGAAGATGCCAAGGTGATCAGCGCGATCGGCATCTCGACGTTTGGCGATCTGCATTATGCGGCGGATTTCCAGCATCTGGACTACGTCAACCCCGATGCCCCCAAAGGCGGCGAGATCAGCGAATGGGCCCCCGGCACGTTCGACTCGATGAACCCCTATTCGGTCAAGGGCGTGGCCGGCGCGCTGTCGTCGATGCCCTATGAGGCGATGCTGACCAGCACCGCAGATGAGATCGGGGCCAGCTATTGCCTGCTCTGCAGCACGATGGAATACCCCGAGGACCGCTCTTGGGTCATCTTTAACCTGCGGCCCGAGGTGAAATTCTCGGACGGCACGCCGATGACCGCCGATGATGTTCTGTTCTCGTTTGAACTTTTCCGCACCAAGGGCCTGTCGGATTTCCGCAAGGTGTTCAACGAAGGGGTTGAAGGCGCCGAGGTGCTGGATGCCCACAAGATCAAATTCACCTTCAAGCCCAACGTGCCGACCCGCGATCTGCCCGCTGATGTGGGCGGTTTGCCGATATTCTCCAAGGCACAATACGAGGCCAACAAGCTGGATCTGGAAGAAAGCAGCATGACGCCCTTCCTCGGCTCTGCCCCCTATGTTCCCGATGTGATCAAACCTGGCGAGCGGGTCACCTACAAGCGTAACCCGGACTATTGGGGCCGCGATTTGCCGATCATGAAGGGTCAGGCAAATTTCGACAGCATCCGCATCGAATACTTCGGCGACTCGATCCCCGCGTTCGAGGCGTTCAAGGCGGGCACCTACACCTTCCGCAACGAAAACTCCTCCAAAACCTGGGCGACGGGCTATGACTTCCCTGCAATTACCAGCGGGGCTGTGCAAAAGGTCGAACTGCCTTCGGGGTCCAAGGCCAACGGTCAGGCATTTTTGTTCAATCTGCGACGCGAAAAGTTTCAGGACCCGCGCGTGCGCGAAGCAATCGGCCTGATGTTCAACTTTGAATGGTCGAACCAAACGCTGTTCTACGGGCTTTATGCGCGGATCAATTCGGTTTGGGAAAACAGCTGGCTTGCCGCCGAAGGCAAGCCAAGCCCCGAAGAAGCCGCTATTTTGCAGCCTTTGGTGACCGATGGGCTGTTGCCCGCCAACATTCTGACCGACGATGCGGTGATGGCCGCCGCCTCGGGCGAGCGGCAGCTGGACCGCGGCAATCTGCGCAAGGCCTCGGCGCTGCTGGCGGATGCAGGTTGGACAGTGGGCAACGACGGGATGCGCGTCAATGCCAAGGGTGAAAAGCTGCATGTCGAATTCCTCAACGACAGCCCTTCGTTCGACCGCGTGATTTCGCCCTTTGTGGAAAACCTCAAGGCGCTGGGCGTGGATGCCGAACTGGTCAACATAGACCCTGCACAAATGGAAAGCCGCACACGGCCGCCTGTCTATGACTTTGACATCATTACAGGAAACGCGCGTTCGGGCTATTTCTCGGGCTCTGAGCTCAAGCAGTACTACGGCTCGGCCACCGCCGACGATTCGGCTTTCAACGTGATGGGTCTGAAATCGCCCGCAGTCGACAAGCTGATCGAAGTGGTGATGGCCGCAAAGACCAAAGACCAGCTGACAGTCGCAACCAAGGCACTGGACCGTGTGCTGCGGGCCGAGCGGTTCTGGGTGCCGGAATGGTATAAGAACACCAATACGGTCGCCTATTACGACCAATACGAGCACCCCCAAACCCTGCCGCCCTATGCCTTGGGCGAGTTGGATTTCTGGTGGTTCAACCCGGAAAAGGCCGCCAAGTTGAAGGCCTCTGGCGCGCTGAAATAATGCTGGCCTATATCGTTCGCCGCCTGCTTTTGGTGATCCCGACGCTGTTCGGAATCATGGTGGTCAACTTTGCGCTGACCCAATTCGTCCCCGGCGGCCCCTTCGATCAGATCGAGGCACAGCTGGAAAGCCAAAACGATTCTCTTGGTACGCTGGCGGGCGGAAACGGCGCGGATGCCGGCGGCAAGACCGGCGGTGTCAGCGCCAAACAAGATGGCTACACCGGCGCGCGCGGCCTGCCGCCCGAGTTCCGCGCCAAGCTTGAGGTCGAATTCGGTTTTGCCCGGTTTATCTGCCCTGAAGGCTATCAAGGGACGGCCGTGCAGCAGGCAAAAGACTGCAAAAAGGAAATGATTCCGGCCGTCGAGCGGTTCACCATCATGATGGGAAAATTCCTGCGCTTTGACTTTGGCCAAAGCTATTTCAAATCGAAAAGCGTGGTGCAGATGGTGATCGAAAAGATGCCCGTCTCGATCACGCTGGGCCTGTGGTCGACGCTGATTGCCTATATGATCTCGATTCCTCTGGGCATTCGCAAAGCGGTGCGCGACGGCTCGCGCTTTGACAGCTGGACCTCGGGGATCATCATCGCCGCCTATTCGATCCCGACACTGCTGTTTGCGGTGATCTTGTTGGTCACTTTTGCCGGCGGGTCCTACTACAAGATCTTTCCGCTGCGGGGCCTCACCTCGAACGGATTTGAAAACCTGAGCATGTTTGCGCAGATCAAGGATTACCTCTGGCATATCACCCTGCCCGTGCTGGCCAGCACCATTTCCAGCTTTGCCACCCTGACGCTTCTGACCAAAAACTCGTTCCTGGATGAAATCCGCAAGCAATACGTGATGACCGCCCGCGCCAAGGGCCTGTCTGAAAGGCGGGTGCTTTATGGCCATGTATTCCGCAATGCGATGCTGATCGTGATCGCGGGATTTCCGGGACTGTTTTTGTCGGTGTTCTTTGGTCAATCCATCATCATTGAAAAGGTGTTCACCTTGGATGGCCTTGGCCTGATGGGCTTCAACGCTGCAGTATCGCGCGACTATCCGGTGATCTTTGGCACGCTGTTTGCCTTTGGCCTGATCGGTCTGGTTGTCGGCATCTTGTCGGATCTGATGTATGTCTGGGTTGACCCCCGGATTGATTTCGAGCGGAGGGGCTGATGGCGCTTTCCCCCCTGAACCAACGCCGCTGGCGCAACTTTCGCGCCAATCGTCGCGCCTATTGGTCGCTGTGGATCTTTACCGTCCTGTTCGGCATGTCGCTCTTTGCCGAGGTTCTGGCGAACGACCGACCTTTGTTGGTGGAGTATCGCGGGGAATGGCGCATGCCCTTCCTCAAGTTCTATTCCGAGGCCGATTTCGGCGGCGATTTCCGAACCGAGGCGAATTACAAATCGCCCGAGGTGGATTGCCTGATCCGCTCGGGCGGGTTGGAGACCTGCTTTGACCAGCCCGACCAGATCAGCGCCGCAATCAAGGACGACAGCTTTGATGCGACGACCACGGGTTATCAAAAGGGCTTCATCCTTTGGCCACTCATCCCCTATTCCTATAACACCATCAACGACTTGGGCGGACAGGCCGCGCCAAGCGCCCCCGAGGCCGCGCATTGGCTGGGAACCGACGACACCTCGCGCGATGTGCTGGCGCGGGTCATCTATGGCTTCCGTCTGTCGGTGGTTTATGGGTTGGTGGTGACGTTGCTGACCTCGATCGTCGGCATCGCGGCAGGGGCGGTGCAGGGCTATTTCGGCGGCAAGGTCGATCTGCTGTTTCAGCGCGCCATCGAAATCTGGGGCGGCGTGCCCGAGCTTTACTTCATCATCATCGTGTTTTCGGTCTGGCAGCGCAGTTTTCTGGTGCTGATCATCATCTCGGTGCTGTTCGGCTGGACGCGGCTGGTGGGCGTTGTGCGCGCCGAATTCCTGCGGGCGCGCAATTTCGAATATGTGCGCGCGGCCAAGGCGCTAGGCGTGTCAGATGCGGTGATCATCTTTCGCCATGTGCTGCCCAATGCGATGGTCGCCACGTTGACCATGCTGCCCTTTGTTGTCTCGGGCACAATTGGCTCGCTGGCCTCGCTCGACTATCTTGGCTATGGATTGCCTGCCTCGTTGCCAAGCCTTGGCCAGCTCTCGGCACAGGCGCAGCAGAACCTGCAAATGCCGTCGCTGGCCTTCACTGCCTTTTTTACCTTCGCCATCATGCTGTCGCTTCTGGTGTTCATCTTTGAAGGCGTGCGCGATGCCTTTGACCCCAGAAAGACCTATTCATGAGCGTGGTGTTACAGGTTGAAAACCTGACAGTTGGCTTTCGGCAGGATGGTCGCGATATCGCAGCTGTGCGCGGTGTCAGCTTTACCGTAGACAAAGGCGAGACGGTTGCGCTGGTGGGCGAAAGCGGGTCGGGCAAATCGGTGACGGCCCTGTCAACGGTGGGCCTTTTGCCTGACAGCGCGACGATTGGCGGCTCGGTGCGTTATCTCGGCCGCGAAATGATCGGCGCGAACGAGCGCGAATTGCGCGCTCTGCGCGGCAACGATATCAGCTTTATCTTTCAGGAGCCGATGACCAGTCTGAACCCGCTGCATACCATCGAAAAACAACTGGCCGAAAGTCTGGGGCTACATCAGGGCCTGCGGGGTGCCGCAGCACGCGTCCGCAGTCTGGAGCTGCTGAACAAGGTCGGCATCCGTGATGCGGAAAGCCGTCTGGGCGCCTATCCGCATCAGCTTTCGGGCGGACAGCGTCAGCGCGTGATGATCGCGATGGCGCTGGCCAACGGACCGGAACTGCTGATCGCAGACGAACCCACCACCGCCCTTGATGTGACCATTCAGGCGCAGATCCTGGAACTTTTGGCTGAGTTGAAGCGCAGCGAGGGTTTGAGCCTTTTGTTCATCACCCACGATCTGGGCATTGTGCGCCGCATCGCCGACCGCGTCTGCGTGATGAAGGACGGCGCGATTGTCGAACAGGGCCCCACCGCCGAGATATTTGCCAATCCTCAGCACGAATACACCCAAAAGCTGTTGGCGGCCGAACCGGTGGGCCAGCCCGAGCCCCTGAGCACCGGCGGCAAGGTCGTGCTGGAAACCAAGCACTTGCGGGTCTGGTTCCCGATTCAAGCGGGTTTGTTGCGCCGCACGGTCGGAAATGTCAAAGCGGTCAATGACGCAAACCTGTCGCTGATCTCGGGCGAAACCCTTGGCATCGTGGGGGAAAGCGGCTCTGGCAAGACGACGTTGGCACTTGCTGTGCTGCGACTGGTCGAATCGCAGGGCGCAATCCTGTTGGACGGCACCCCAATCGCGGGCCTGTCCGGCAAACAGATGCGCCCCTTTCGCCGCGATATGCAGATCGTGTTCCAAGACCCGCACGGCAGCCTTTCGCCGCGAATGACGGTGGCCGAGATCATTGCTGAAGGACTGGGCGTCCACAGGGCCGAGGCTGGTCAGGACCGCGCCAGAATGGTGGCCGACATGATGACCGAAGTAGGGCTCGACCCGGCCACCTCGGGGCGCTATCCGCATGAATTCTCGGGCGGGCAAAAGCAACGGATCGCAATTGCGCGGGCAATGATCCTGCGCCCGAAACTGGTCGTGCTGGACGAGCCGACCTCGGCACTTGATATGACCGTTCAGGTGCAGATCGTCGATCTGTTGCGTACATTGCAGCGCAAGCACGGGCTGGCTTATATCTTTATCAGCCATGACTTGCGGGTGGTGCGGGCCATGTCGCATCGGGTGATGGTGATGCAGAACGGCGACGTGGTCGAAGAAGGCCCGGTGCAGGACATCTTTGCCAATCCGCAAAACCCATACACCCGCACGCTGATGGCGGCAGCGTTGGGCGAGCCTGCATGAAGATCCTCTTTGTCCACCAGAACTTTCCGGCACAATTTCTGCATCTTGGCCCCGCTCTTGTGCGCCGGGGCCACGACTGTCTTGCGCTGACGGATCAGTTGAACAGTCGCACCAGCCCGATCAAAACCCTGAAATACAAACATGACGCGGCCAAAGTCGACCCGCAGGCCTGCCGTCTGGGCCGCAGCTACACCCAGATGAGCGACCGCGGCGTTACCGTCGCGCGCGCGGCGCTCAAGATGCGTCAGGACGGGTATATGCCCGATGTGATCTTTGGGCATTCCGGCTGGGGCGAGACGCTCTTTCTGAAAGAGGTTTGGCCCGACGCCAAACTGATCGTTTATGCCGAGTTTTACTATCGCGGCAAAGGTGCCGACGTTGGCTTTGACCCCGAGTTTAACCAGACCAGCTTTGATCATGTGATGATCGCGCAGGCACGGGCAGCCTATTTGGGCCAGTCGCTGATCCATGCCGATGCGGGACTGGCCCCAACGCAGTGGCAGGCCTCGACCTATCCTGCCAGCCTGCGCCAGATGATTACGGTGATCCATGACGGCGTAAATACCGCAGCGCTGCACCCCAACCCCGAGGCGCGGTTTTCCCTGCCCGATGGTCGCACGCTAACCCCACGCGACGAGGTGCTGACCTTTGTGAACCGCAACCTTGAACCCTATCGCGGCTATCACACCTTCATGCGCGCGCTGCCCGCTGTGCTGCAGGCGCGGCCTCAGGCGCAGGTGGTCATCATCGGCGGCGATGAGGTGTCCTATGGCTCGGCCCCCAAGGATGCCAAGGGCTGGAAAGACGTGTTTCTGAACGAGGTCAAAGACCGCCTTGACCTGACGCGGGTGCATTTCATGGGCAAAGTGCCCTACCCGCAGTTTGTCTCGCTGATGCAGGTCAGTCGGGCGCATGCCTATCTGACCTATCCCTTCGTGCTGTCCTGGTCGATGATCGAGGCGATGGCAATGGGCTGCCACATCGTTGCCTCTGACACCCCGCCGGTGCAAGAGGCGCTTGAACATGGCAAAACCGGAACGCTGGTCGATTTCTTCGACGTCCCGGCCTGGTCCAGGGCGCTGACCGAAGCGCTAGCCGACCCTGACCGCTTTGCCCCTCTGCGCAAGGCCGCACGCGAGGCCGCCATCGCGCGCTATGACCTGCACGAGCTGTGCCTGCCCAAAATGGTCAACTTCGTCGAAAGCTTCTCGCCCCAGCCGCGCTAGACCGCCGAAGAATGTTGCGCGCGGCTTTGGTCATAGGCATCAAACTGCCGCACAATCATCCGCGTGAGGGGGCGTGCCTCCGGCAATATCGTCAGCCCGGCCGCATCAACCCCAACCATTCCGGTAAAGTTTGCCTGAACGGCTGCGAACATCGCGTCCAGCGACTCTGGCGTCACGGTGAAATCACGCAGGATTTCGTCGCGCGAGACGTGGAAATCACACATCAGCGCCTCGATGATCCGGCCGCGCATGCTGTCTTCGCCGTCAAATCGGTGGCCACGATGGGTCGAAAACTCTCCCGCCCGGATCGCCCGCGTGTGTTGGGCCGTGCCGCTGGCGTTCTGCGCATAGCCCTGCGGAAACCGCGAGATCGACGAGGCCCCCAGCCCGATCAGCACAGGCGCACGATCTTCGGTATAGCCTTGGAAATTCCGCCTTAGTCCACCTTCGCGCGCGGCCTTCGCCATCGCATCGGTTGGCTTGGCAAAATGGTCAATGCCCACTTCATCATAGCCCGCGGCAACAAACACTTGCCGTGCCACCTCGAACAGATCCAGTCGTTCTTCGGGCGTCGGCATCTTTTCCGACGGGATCATCTGCTGGCGCCGGCTCATCCACGGCACATGCGCATAGCCATAGAGTGCCACGCGGTCCGGCGAGAGTTGCAGCAGTTTGTCGACGGAATCGAGAATCTTGGACTGGGTCTGATGCGGCAACCCGTACAGGATATCGGCATTCAGGCTGTTGACCCCGCGCGCGCGGATCATTTCCGCCACTTTGCGCGTGGTCTCAAAAGGTTGTTCGCGGCCAATCGCCGCCTGAATCTGCGGATCAAAATCCTGCACCCCGATCGAGGCGCGGTTCATCCCGGCTGCAACCAGCGCATCCAGCCGCGCCGCATCAATCTCCATCGGATCAATCTCGACCGAAAACTCGCCGCCCTCAGCCAGCGGAGCCACCGCGAAAATCGCCGCTGCCAGTTCGGTGGTCAGCGCGGGCGACAGCATTGTCGGCGTTCCACCGCCAAAATGCAGTCGCGACAACCGCACGCCTTTGGGCAAATAGCGCGCCAAGAGAGCAATCTCTTGCTGCAACATCGCGGCATAGGCGATCACCGGGTCGTCCGACGTCGTGCCCTGTGTGCGACATGCGCAAAACCAGCACAGCCGACGGCAAAACGGCACATGCACATAGAGCGAGATTTCCGCACCTTGAGGCACCGCGGCGATCCAATTCGCGAAATCGGCGGGCTCTACCCCGCCGCCAAATTGCGGAGCCGTGGGATAAGAGGTATATCGGGGCACGCGAGCGTCAAAAAGACCAAAGCGTCTGAGTTGCGAATGGGCTGTCATGACGGTAGCCTAGCTGCAGTCCCAGTGCACGCCTTGACGCAGATCAATTGGATAGCAAATCAATGTCCCAACACGACCTCAAACTCGGTCATCCAAGATGCGGCGATTGCCCGATCCGGCACCGTGCCGTCTGCGCGCGCTGCGAACCCAATGAGCTGGAGGCACTGGACGCGATCAAATACTATCGCAGCTTTGAGGCGGGCCAAACGGTGATCTGGTCGGGTGACCGGATGGATTTCGTGGCTTCGGTCGTCTCGGGTATCGCGACGCTGACCCAAACCATGGAGGACGGGCGGCGGCAGATGGTGGGTTTGCTGTTGCCGTCGGATTTCGTTGGCCGTCCGGGGCGGGCAACGGCGGCTTATGACGTGACCGCAACCACCGATCTGGTGATGTGCTGTTTTCGCAAGAAACCGTTTGAGGACATGATGGCCTCCACTCCGCATATCAGTCAGCGCCTGCTGGAAATGACGCTGGATGAATTGGACGCCGCGCGTGAATGGATGCTGCTTTTGGGGCGCAAGACAGCGCGGGAAAAGATTGCGAGCCTTTTGGCTATCCTCGCCCGCCGCGATGCCAGTCTCAAGGCTGGGGCGGGGGCCTGCAGCTTTGATCTGCCGCTCAGCCGCGAAGAGATGGCCGATTATCTGGGCCTGACCTTGGAGACCGTCAGCCGCCAGATTTCGGCTCTGAAACGGGAAGGCATCATTGCCTTGGAAGGCAAGCGGCACATCAAGGTTGCCGATTTCGACAGGCTGACCGAACAGACGGGCGACGATACGGATGGCGGCGTGCTAAGCTGATTTCGCTCGAAACTCATTTCTATATATATTACAGTGTCTTATTGCCTAAAGTCACCCAGACTTTGACATCTGCCGCAGACAAGGACCCCGAATGAATTCAGATTTCAAAGGTGATACCCTTGGCCCTAAGGGCGAATTGACCCTTCGCACTCTGGCAATGCCGCGAGATGTGAACACCAACGGTGATATCTTTGGTGGATGGGTGCTGTCGCAGATGGACATGGCCGCAGGCATCGTCGCCGCTGCCCGCGCGCACGGGCGTGTGGCCACTGTGGCAATCGACGCGATGAAGTTCATCCGGCCCGTAAAAGTGGGCGATGTGCTCTGCATTTATGTGCATCTTGCACGGGTCGGCCGCACCTCGATGGGGTTAGAAATCGAGGCTTGGGTGCTGCGCAACCGCCAAGAGACACGAGAAAAGGTCACCGAAGCGCTGTTCACATTTGTGGCGATTGACGAGGCGGGCAAACCACGGGTCGTTGGCCCCTAAGGCCGAAGGTCCCCTGACCCACCCATTCCGCTCATAGCATCCGACATCTGGCCGCAAGCACCATCAGGTCACCAAGGATGGCGCTCTTGCAACGGTCGAAGTCATACCCCCCGTTGCAAATGTCCATTGCCACAGAGTGTGCGATGGCCTTCAAAATCGACTGCGGGCGTGCCGCACAACCCACCGATCAGATCAGTGGGTTGGGGCAAAATCACTCTACCGGCTGAACCGCTTATACTTCGCGCGCTTCGGCTCCAAGGCATCCGGTCCCAGTCGCCGCACTTTGTCCTGCTCATAGGCTTCAAAGTTGCCCTCGAACCATTCGACATGGGCGTCGCCCTCAAACGCCAGCATATGGGTGCAAAGACGGTCGAGGAAAAAGCGGTCGTGGCTGATGATGATGGCGCAGCCCGCGAAATCTTCGATAGCGGATTCAAGCGCTTGCAGGGTTTCCACGTCCAGATCGTTGGTCGGTTCGTCAAGCAGCAGCACGTTGCCGCCCGAGCGCAGCAGTTTCGCCATATGGACGCGATTACGCTCACCACCCGACAGAAGGCCGACTTTTTTCTGCTGGTCGGTGCCTTTGAAGTTGAAGGCACCCGTATAGACGCGGCTGTTCATCTGCATGTCACCAAGCTGGATGATTTCCGAGCCGCCCGAGATTTCTTCCCAGACGTTCTTATTCGGGTCCAAAGCGTCGCGCGACTGGTCCACGAAGGACAGTTGCACTGTATTGCCAAGAGTTATCGTGCCCTCATCCGGCTGTTCTTGCCCGACAAGCATGCGAAACAGCGTCGATTTACCCGCGCCGTTCGGGCCGATCACGCCGACAATAGCGCCCGGTGGAATGGTGAAGGACAGATCCTCGATCAGCAGTTTGTCGCCCATGTGTTTCTTCAGGCCGACAACCTCAATCACCTTATTGCCCAGACGCTCGCCGTTCGGAATGATGATCTGCGCCGAGGAGGAGCGTTCCAGCACCGTCTGACCCGCCATTTCGTTATAGCGCGCGATACGGGCTTTGCCCTTGGACTGCCGCGCTTTGGCACCCGAGCGGATCCATTCGAGTTCTTTCTCTAGCGCTTTCTGCTTGGATTTATCCTCGCGGGCCTCTTGGCTCATCCGTTTGGCCTTTTGCTCCAGCCAAGCCGAATAGTTGCCCTCATAGGGGATGCCACGGCCGCGGTCGAGTTCCAGAATCCAAGAGGTGATGTCGTCAAGGAAATAGCGGTCGTGGGTGACGATCAGGATCGTGCCCTTATAGGCGATCAGGTGCTTTTGCAGCCAGGCGATCGATTCCGCGTCAAGGTGGTTGGTGGGTTCGTCGAGCAGCAGCATGTCGGGGGCTTCGAGCAGCAGTTTGCACAGCGCGACACGGCGGCGCTCGCCCCCCGAGAGGTCGTCGACATTGGCATCATCGGGCGGGCAGCGCAGCGCGTCCATCGCGACGCCGACCGAGGCCTCGAGTTCCCACAGGTTGCCCGCGTCGATCTGGTCTTGCAGGCTGGCCATCTCGTCGGCGGTCTCATCCGAGTAGTTCATCGCAAGGTCGTTATACCGCTCGAGGATCGCGGTTTTATCGGCCACGCCCAGCATAACGTTTTCCTTGACCGTCAGGGCGGGGTCGAGGTGCGGCTCCTGCGCGAGGTAGCCCACCTTGGCCCCTTTGGCGGCCCAAGCCTCACCTTTGAAATCCTTGTCCATGCCGGCCATGATCTTCAACAGCGTGGATTTACCCGCGCCGTTGACACCGACCACGCCGATTTTCACCCCGGGAAGGAAGTTTAGGTGGATGTTCTCAAAGCACTTCTTACCGCCCGGATAGGTCTTGGAGACGCCTTCCATGTGGTAGACATATTGATACGAGGCCATGTGCGTGCTCCTGCGGGTGGCAATAAGGTTGCGCGCTATGTATCCACTCAGGCCCTTGGCCGCAACGGTCAGAGCCGCTTTGACATCCAGATATCGGCGGGAAAACCGGTATAGGCGGGGCAATCGACCCAGCCTGTTGCCCGATAGAGGGCGATGGCTGGTGTCAGGGCCGAATTTGTGTCGAGCTTTAGTTCGGTAAAGCCCAGTGATTGGGCGCGTGATTCAATGGCGGCCATCAGGCGGCGGGCAAGACCCCTGTTGCGCGCGGCGGGCGCGACCCAAAGGCGTTTGGCCTCGGCTGTCGCAGCGTCAAGCGGGCGAAACGATATGCAGCCGACGGGGGTGTCCCCCGCCCAAGCGATCAGGAATGCTCCAGCGGGAGGGCGGTATTTCGCGGCGTCCTGCAACGGCAAGTTCAGCGCTTCGGGCGAAATCTGCGGGATATTTTCCAAAAGCAGATCGTAATAGGCGCGCAGGCAGGCAAGCGCCGGCGGGCTGTCAGGGTCAGCATCGGAAAGCGTGATCAGCATCGAGGTCCTTGGGCAAAGCGGTTGGATCTGCGGGCCAACTTTAAACCATTGTATCGGTACGCCGGTTCGGGTCAATGTGACGCGACGAGGAGTAAGCGATTGCGCAGCGGTTTTCCTATTGCGACCAAGGGTATGGTTATCGGCCTTTTGGGCGGGTCGTTTGACCCTGCGCATGAGGGGCATGCGCATTTGACGCGCGAGGCTTTGGCGCGGATGGGATTGGATCAGGTCTGGTGGCTGGTCACCCCTGGCAATCCGCTGAAAGCGCGCCAGCCTGCACCGATGGCCGAGCGTTTGGCGCGGGCACGGGCGGTTATGAATGACCCTCGGGTAAAGATCACCGATCTTGAGGCGCGGCTGGGGACGCGCGCGACAATTGACACCATCACCAAGCTCAAGGCGATCTATCCTGGCGTGCATTTCGTCTGGCTGATGGGGGCGGATAACCTGGTGCAGTTTCACAAGTGGAACCGCTGGCGCGATATCTTGCGCAGCGTTCCGGTGGGGGTTTTGGCAAGGCCTGGCGCAGGTGTTGCAGCGCGCACCTCGGTCGCCGCGCGGGCGTTTCGGGTGCATCAAGTGGCGCGCGGGGAAAACCTGCGCAACAAACCGGCACCCGCCTGGTGCTTTGTCAACATGCCGATGAATGGGGCGTCAAGCTCTGCGATTCGCGCGCGCGGCGACTGGAAGCGGTAGCATTTGCGTGAAGCGGCGGCGGGGGGCCGTCTGCCCCCCAAGCTGCGATTGCATCGCAGCCCCCCCGAGGATATTTCAGCCAGTATGAAAGCGGGGAGTGGGGCTTTGGGCAATCTGACGCGGCGCGGGGTTTTGGCGGGGCTTGTGGCCGGGGCTGCGCTGCCGGCATGGGCTGAGGCACCTGCGACATCACCGCGGCCCAAGGCGCGCGCGGCGGCACAGCCTGACGCGGGTGCAGGCGCATTGGTCGAGGCGGCCAAGCTGACCGGAACGATCGGCTATATCACTGCGGATCTCGCGACGGGGCGTGTGTTGGAATCGATGGGCGCCGAGGTCGAAATGCCGCCAGCCTCGGTGACCAAAGCGGTGACAACCCTGTTCGCACTAGAGCGTTTAGGGCCAGAGCATCGCTTTGTTACCCGCGTGATGCGGCTGGGTGAGGTCAAGGATGGGCGCTTGACCGGCGATCTGATCCTTGCCGGTGGCGGTGATCCAGAACTAGACACCGACAAGCTGGGCGATCTGGTGACCGCGCTTGCCGCGACCGGATTGCGCGAGGTAACGGGGCGGGTGATCATCTATACGGGCGCTTTGCCCGACCGCGAGGCGATTGCGCCCGATCAGCCGGATTATGTCGGCTATAACCCCGCGGTTTCGGGGATGATGTTGAATTTCAACCGCGTCAACTTTGTCTGGAAGCAGGCTGGCGACGGCTATCAGATGACGATGAACGCCGAGGGTGAACGCTTTGTACCCCCCGTCAGCATGGCGACGATCGAGGCCGTGGACCGCGAACTGCCGCTGTTTGCTTATCGGGCGGGCGACGGTGTTGATCATTGGTCAGTGGCGCGGGGGGCTTTGGGCAAGGAGGGCGGGCGCTGGTTGCCGGTGCGCCATCCGGGTGACTATGCGGGTCAGGTTTTCCGTTGGCACGCGGCCGCGCAGGGTATCAAGCTGGGCGCCCAAGAGGTCAGCCGCAGCCTGCCCGCAGGCGCCGTCGAGATCGTCCGGCACGAGAGCGCGCCGCTGCCCGATATTCTGCGCAAGATGCTGAAGTTTTCGACCAATCTGACCGCCGAAGTGGTGGGGCTGACTGCCTCCGGCGCAGGCAGTCAGGCGGGGTCGGCGGCAGTGATGACCAATTGGGCGCGGCGGCGTTTCAAGATTTCCGCGACCTTTGGCGATCATTCCGGCCTTGGCCCGGTAACCCGCATCTCACCCGCCGAGATGATGGCGGTGATGGTTGCCGCACGACATGACCCCAAGGGCGCGGGGCTGCATGATCTGATGCGCGAGATGGGACTGCCTGACACCAAGGGCAAGGCGCAAGAAAAGGCCGGTGTGCGCGTGCATGCCAAAAGCGGGACGATGAACTTTGTCTCGAACCTTGCGGGCTATGTCACCGCCCCTGATGGGCGCGAGCTGGCCTTTGCGGTCTTTGCCGCCGACCTGCCGCGCCGCGAGGCGGTTCCGGTCGCCCAACGCGAAAACCCCGAGGGCGATACGGCTTGGGTCAAGCGTGCGCGGCGGCTGCAGGCACAGATGCTGAACCGCTGGGCAAAGGTCTATCTCTAGGCATGCGTTGCTGGCCCCTCGCGGCGAATGGGGCGTGGCACCTTGAGTCATGTGACACGCAGGCCGTCGCAGCTGAAGCGGCAGAACGGGTCAAAAAGCGCCGTCGGATTTTGGGGCCGTTTGTTTGGGGGATGGCTGCTTTGCGTTCCGAGTGATCGATGCATGGATGTCGGCTGCCGAATGAGCCAAAATCCTTCAATAACTCGTTGGGTTTTGAACGGGGTTTGTGGCAGCGCAATCCAAGGTGCTTTGCGCATGTGCCAAAAACAAGTGTTTTTGGAACGGTCACGCGGGCTTCGGGACGTGCCAAAAGGGGTTTTGGAATTTGAACAAATAGTGCCTACGTGGCTTTTCACATTTACAAGCCCAGTTGATCATGAAACGCCGGTTTCACCAGCTAAGGGGGTTACTTCTTGAGACGTGTCGCAATATTGTTTGTCTTCGCATTGGTGTCCGCATGTGGATTGTGGCTCCTGTATCCCAATGCCAAAACTGAATTCACCTTGGATGTTCGAGACGGAAAGGGCAGCGTGTTTGTATATTCGTGTGACGATTTAGAAACCGAAGCGAAAACCCTTGCTCAGGCGGAAGAAGCTCATGCCTACTTCCAAGACCAGATCGCTGCTATGAGTGAAGAGCATGCCCGAAACATGGTTGAGGCAATGTTCCACGCAAACGAAACTGGAAACCTTTCAGAGATTGAAGCAGTTAATGCCAAGATTGCCAAGCAACGTCGCGCTTTGGTGAACGACGTTGATAGTAGGTTTGATTGCAGGCCAATCGGAGATGGGACACTGTGAATTGACATTTATGTTGTGGCTTGGACCTTCACCACACCTGACCAGACTCCCCAAAACTATCGTTTATTGACCGGTTCA
>JAHEBX010000140.1 GCA_024642045.1 Pseudorhodobacter sp.
GACGGTCAGGCCGAATTGGCGGAAATATTGCCCCGGAATACCGCCCATGAAGGACACGGGCACAAAGACCGCGATGATGGTGAAGGTGGTCGCGATCACCGCAAGGCCGATCTCATCCGCAGCCTCGATTGCGGCACGGTAAGGGGTTTTGCCCATGCGGATATGGCGGGCGATGTTTTCGATCTCGACGATCGCGTCGTCAACAAGGATGCCGGTGGCGAGCGTCACGGCAAGGAAGGACACAAGGTTGAGCGAGAAGCCCAGCAGGTCCATCACCCAGAACGTTGGCACTGCTGACAGAGGCAGGGCCACGGCTGTGATCAGCGTGGCGCGCCAGTTGCGCAGGAAGGCCAGAACCACCAGCACGGCCAAAAGCGCGCCTTCCAGCAGGGTATGGATGGCGGATTCGTAGTTGCCGTAGGTGTAGAACACCGTCTCGTCCACAAGGTTTATGCCAACGGTGGGGTGGGCTGCGCGCAGATCGTCCAGAGCCGCATTGACGGTTTCGGCCACGGAAACCTCGGAAGCCCCCTTGGCGCGGAACACCGAGAAGGTGACAACCTGATTGCCGTTCAGACGCGAGAAGGATCGCAGGTCTTTGTAGGTGTCGCTGACGGTGCCCAGATCGGACAGGCGAACATGGCGGCCCGAGGGCAAAGCGATGGGCGTTTGCGCCAGATTGGCGACAGTCGCGGCGTCACCCAAAGTGCGGATCGCCTGTTCACCCGCGCCGATTTCCGAGCGGCCCGCGCCAAGGTTGATATTCGTCGATCGCAGTTGGGCGTTTACCACCGGGGCGGTGAGGCCAAAGCTGCCGAGTTTCACCGGGTCTAGGTCAACGTGGATCTCTCTGTCAGCGCCGCCAAAACGGTCGATGCGCCCCACGCCGGGACGCCCCTGAAGCGCACGCACGATGGTGTCATCGACGAACCATGACACCTCTTCCAGTGTCATGTCAGGCGCCGAAACTGCAAAAGTCATAATTGCTTGGCCTTCGACGTCGATCTTGGTGATCGTGGGCGCCTCGACCCCTGCGGGCAGTTTTGACCGCACACGGTCGACGGCATCTTTGACGTCTTGCAGCGCTTTGTCGGTGGGAATTTCGATGCGGAATTCGACGCCGGTTTGTGAAGAGCCATCCACCACGGTGGAGGTGATGTTCTTGACGCCGGTGATGCCGGAAACCGCATCTTCGATCACCTTGGTGACCTGCGTTTCCATCTCGGCGGGCGCGGCTCCGGGCTGGCTGACAGCAACGGCGACGACAGGTACGTCGATGTTCGGAAAGCGGGTGATGGGCAGGGAGTTAAAGCTCTGCCAGCCCAGCACCATCAGAATGAAGAACGCGAGGATCGGAGCAAGCGGGTTGCGGATAGACCAAGCCGAGAAGTTCATGTGCGCCTCAGTTGGTTTCGGCGGCGCTTGCCGCGATTGGATTGATGTGGTCGCCATCGCGTACAAATGCGCCGGCTTTGGTCACCACGGTCTCGCCTTCACTCAGGCCTTGGGTTATTTCTACCCAGCCGCCGTCGCGAATTCCGGTCTGAACCGTAACACGATGGGCTTGGCCTTGGGTTACCGCGAGCACGACACTTTTGCCTTGCGCGCTGCCAAGGGCGGTGATGGGAACGCTGGGAACCGTGGCCTCTTTCACAAGAATGCTGGCTTCGGCATACATGCCCGAGCGCAGAGCAGATGCGTCATCAAAGCCGATCCGCACGCGGCCAAGACGTGTCGCGGAGTCGATGGTCGGCTCGACGAGCCGCACGTGCCCCTTAACCGGTGCATCAAGGCCTACGAGGATTATGTCAACGCTTTGATCAACCGCCAGTTTCGCCAGATCGGTCTCGGCAACATCGGCGCGCAATTCTAGTGCGCCGTCGCGAATTAGGGTGAACATGGGCAAACCAGCGGCAGAGGCCACTGCACCAAGTTGCGCGTTGCGCGCCGTGATTTCACCTGCAAAGGGGGCCGTCACCTCGGTGCGCGAAAGCTGCAGATCAACGTTGGCGATCTGCGCCTCAACCAGCGCCAGTTGCGCCTTGGCGGATTCGTTGGTTTGGGTTGCGACGGCCACACGCGAACTGGCACTGACAGCTGCTGCCTGCGCCTGATCTGCCGCAGCTTGGCTGGTGGTGCCTTGTTTGCGCAAGGCAGACGTGCGGTCAGCGACACGCTGCGCCTCGGCGGCGGACGAAGTGGCTTCCAGCATTTGCGCCTGCGCCTGCGCAATCTGAGCACGCGCAGCAGCAATTGACGCGGTAAGTTGTGCCTTTTGCAACGTAAGCGTCGAGGACGATAGCCGCGCCAGTACCTGGCCTGCGCTAACCCGGTCGCCCACATCGGCCAAAAGCGCCTCAATCGGCTGGCCTTCGATCAACGGAACCACCTGAATTTGCTGAACCGGTGTAATCATTCCTGTTGCCAGCACAATTTCGCGCATATCGCGTCGATCGACTTTCGAAACTGTGATCGCGGGCAGCTCTGTCGCGGCCGCAGGCGTCTCGGCCAAAACGGGAAACGCGGTGCCGAAGACCAGGGCCGTAAGCAAAAGCATGGAATATTGACGCATAATCAGGCTTTCCGGTGAGCGCTGGCAATCTCTGCCAACGTGGTGTCAATTGTGTTGAGAATCAGAGTATTCAAGGCGTCGCGCTGTGCCTTGTCTTGAGGTGCTTGCATGGCGGCTGATTTGACCAGCATCACGATGTAGGCTGCATGGGCAGCAAAACGTTGCGCGACATCTGCCATCGTAAGCCCGGTCTCGCGCGCGAAAACATGCATGAGGAACCCCGCAATCGCCGTTTCCATGTGGCAGGTGGCCTCACCGATATCGGGTTTGCGCAGCGCGGCAGCCGTGATTTCGGCCCATATTTGCCCGTCAGCGCAATCTTGTTTGCTCAGGATGTGCGCCCGAACAAGCTTGCGCAGAGCATCGAAAGGTTGCTGCGAGGTCAGGATTTCAGAGAAGTCGCGCTCCATCTCGGCCAGATCGTTGGCGATCAATTGCTGGACGATCGCCGCTTTGGAGGGAAAGTAGCGATAAAAATTACCCACGCTCATCCCCGTGGCGCGCGCGAGGTCCTGCATAGAGGCACCGTCAAAGCCTTTTTCTGCAAAGGCACTTCGTACCGCAGTCAAAATTTCGGCGGTACGTTGTTCAGCGCGTTGATCTGGGTTCAGCGTGGCGAGTGTCATGGGGCGCCTTAATTGGGGAATGAACATTCATTCATCAGTTAGCCTTGCATCGGCCAAGGTCAAGAGAAAGCTACCGATTGGGCCAAAAAAAACGCGGTGGCGTGAAAATTCCGATGTAAAGATCAAACCGAGCCGATTGTTGCACCGAAGGCGGGGGGCGTGTATCAGGCGGAAAAGCTGAATTGAACCAATTTGGGGGCATATATGCGTCGTGTTGTCGTAACGGGTCTGGGGATGGTCACACCGCTGGCTTGCGGAGTGGAAGAAACTTGGAGCCGTCTGCTGGCTGGCCACTCGGGCGCAGGGGCGATTACGCGCTTTGATGCCAGTAACGTGGTCACGCAATATGCCTGCGAAATTCCGTTTGGCGATGGGTCGGGCGGAACCTTTAATCCCGATGACTGGATGGAGCCGAAAGACCGCCGCAAGGTGGATGATTTCATTCTCTACGGAATGGCCGCTGCGGTTCAGGCGGTACGGGATTCAGGCTGGGAGCCTGCGACAGAAGAGGATCGCTGCCGCACGGGTGTGATGATCGGATCGGGTATTGGCGGGTTGACTTCGATTGCAGAAACGGCCGTGCTGATCAAAGAAAAGGGGCCGAGGCGCGTCTCGCCGTTCTTTATTCCGGGCTCGCTGATCAATCTGATCTCTGGGCAGGTTTCGATCCGATTTGGCTTTAAGGGGCCAAACCATGCGGTCGTGACGGCATGTTCAACTGGCGCGCATGCGATTGGCGATGCGGCACGCCTTATCCAATGGGGCGATGCGGATGTAATGCTGGCGGGCGGGGCCGAGGCGCCGATTTCCGAAATCGGTATCGCGGGCTTTAACGCTTGCAAGGCATTGTCGACAAAGCGCGGCGACGATCCGACCAAGGCGAGCCGCCCCTATGACGCCGACCGCGATGGCTTTGTGATGGGCGAGGGCGCGGGCGTCGTGGTGCTTGAGGAATATGAGCATGCCGTGGCGCGGGGCGCGAAGATTTATGCCGAAGTGCTGGGCTATGGCTTGTCGGGCGACGCCTATCACATCACCGCCCCGGCCGAGGATGGGGATGGTGGTTTCCGGTCGATGCAGATGGCACTGAAGCGCGCGGGTCTGGAGCCTTCGGATATCGACTATATCAATGCGCATGGCACCTCGACCATGGCCGATACGATTGAACTGGGCGCCGTCGAGCGGTTGATGGGCGATGCGGCGGCATCGGCGACAATGTCATCGACGAAATCGAGCATTGGGCATTTGCTGGGCGCTGCTGGTGCGGTCGAGGCGATTTTCTGTGTTCTGGCCCTGCGCGATCAGGTGGCACCGCCCACGATCAATCTGGATAACCCCGCGATTGAACCCAAGCTGGATCTGGCGCCAAACACGGCACGCAAGCGCAATATTGACGTAGCGTTGTCAAACTCATTTGGTTTTGGGGGCACCAATGCCAGCCTTGTTTTGGGTAAGGTAACGGTCTGATGTGGCGTGCTGTTGCCTCGAACACGCTGACATTGTTTATCTTCCTGCTGGTTGTTGCCTTTGGGCTGATCGCATGGGGCAGGCAGGCTTTCCTTGGCGACGGCCCGTTGGCCGATGCAATTTGCTTTAAGGTCGAAAAGGGCGCTTCTCTGAGCCAAGTCGGTCGTACCCTGGAAGAGCAGGGCGCTGTAAGCGACGCGCGAATCTTCCGTATTGGCGCAGATTATTCGGGGCGGGCCAAGGATCTGAAGTTTGGCAGCTATCTGATTGCGCCCAAGTCTTCGATGCGGCAGGTCTTGGCTGACTTGACAGCGGGCGGCCAATCGACGTGTGGCCGCGAGGTGAACTTTCGCATTTCTGTGGCCAAGGCTCAGGTGCTGTTGCGCGAGCTCGATCCTGCCACCAATCGTTATGTTGAGGTGGCCAGTTTCGACCCTGCTGCCGAGACCGCACCGACTGAATATCTGGACGCTGCACAATCCAGCGATATTCGGTGGCGAATTACTTTGGCCGAGGGCGTAACCTCTTGGCAGGTGGTCGATGCCTTGAAACGGGCGGATTTTCTGACTGGTAAGATAGCAGAGGTTCCGGCCGAAGGCAGCCTTTCGCCGGATAGCTATGAGGTCGACAAAGGGGCTGATCGCGCTGCGCTGTTGGCGGAGATGGAAAAACGTCAGAGCGCAAATCTGGCAGAGCTCTGGGCGTCGCGCGATGACGGTTTGCCCTATAAGACACCTGAAGAAGCGCTTGTGATGGCTTCGCTGGTGGAAAAGGAAACCGGGGTCGCGGAAGAGCGCAAGCTGGTTGCTTCGGTATTCTTGAACCGGATCGCACAGGGCATGAAACTTCAAACCGACCCCGCGGTCATCTATGGCATCACCAAGGGTGAAGGCGTGTTAGGCCGTGGCTTGCGGCAGAGCGAGCTTCGTCGTGCAACGCCATGGAATACCTATGTGATTGATGGATTGCCGCCAACGCCGATCGCAAATCCGGGCCGGTTGAGCCTAGACGCAGCACTGCATCCGGCTTCGTCGAAATATCTGTTCTTTGTCGCCGACGGCACAGGCGGTCATGCCTTTGCGGAGACCTTGGAAGAGCATAACGCCAATGTCGCAAAATGGCGCTCGATCGAAGCACAGCAGGCGGACACGGTTCCAACTGCCACGCCTTGAGTGTTAACAATCCACTAATGCGGCGCTCGCAAGCGATTGATGTGCAAGGGTTTTCTCTTGACTTTGCGCGCGGTTCGAAGTAGTGATTTAACTATGCTGGACGAAGTGGGCAAGCGGCTCGGGGGTGACTCTGAAGCCGCTTTTTCATTTCTCTTGTGCGGGGGCAGCATGAGGGGCGGGTCAAATACCATATGAGCATGAATTTCTCTTCGGACGAGGAAACCGAGGTCGCTTTGTTGACCGAGGTCGAAACACTGTTTCGCGTGACCGCGTTGGAACTGGTCACGGCAGTCAATGCAATCAAGGGTGGCAATCTTGAAGACGCAAAGGCGGCCGCAAGCGCCGTCCGCGATCTGAAAGCCGCACTTATTCTTGTAATGGATGAAAGAGGTAAAGTTGAAAAACTCCGCAAGCAAGTTGCCGGGGCTGTCGGAACCGGCGCCCTCGACCTATCAGCCGCGCGCGATGAGATCGGGCGCAGATTGGCTTTGCTCCGCGACGCCGGAGCAGGTTGATGCCTTTATCGGTTCGCTGAGCGAGAACGCACTTTTGGCGCTGCCGTGGATGTTCGAATTTTGGGCACTGCCGCATCAGCTTCCGCCCGAAGGGGTCTGGAAGACATGGGTGATTATGGGGGGACGTGGGGCGGGCAAAACGCGAGCGGGTGCCGAATGGGTGCGCACGCAGGTTGAAGGGGCGGGCCCGCAAGACCCCGGTCTTGCCCGGCGCGTGGCCCTGGTTGGCGAAACAATTGATCAGGTCCGCGAAGTGATGATCTTTGGTGAAAGCGGGATTCTGGCCTGTTCGCCCCCCGATCGTCGGCCGGAATGGCAGGCCGGCCGCAAACAGTTGGTTTGGCCGAATGGAGCCATTGCGCAGGTCTATTCGGCGCATGAGCCCGAGTCACTGCGCGGACCCCAGTTCGATGCCGCCTGGGTCGATGAACTGGCCAAGTGGAAGTATGGCCAGAAAGCTTGGGATCAGTTGCAGTTCGCGCTTCGGTTGGGCAAGAACCCGCGGCAGGTGGTGACGACCACGCCGCAGAATGTTGCGGTGCTGAAAGAGATCCTGAAAAACCCCTCTACCGTCATGACCCATGCGCCGACGGATGCCAACCGCGCCTATCTTGCGGCGTCTTTTCTGGAGGAGGTGCGTACGCGCTATGCGGGCACCTTTATGGGCGCGCAGGAATTGGACGGACTGTTGATCGAGGACGTGCAGGGGGCGCTTTGGTCCACCGCCGCCATCGAGGCCAAGCGGGTGGTCAAAGCGCCGCGCTGTCAGCGGATCGTTGTGGCGGTGGACCCGCCGGTCACAGGGCACGGCGGGTCGGACGAATGCGGGATTGTGGTGGTGGGTGCGATCACCGAAGGCCCGCCGCAAAACTGGCGCGCGGTGGTGCTGGAGGATGCGAGTGTCACGGGTGCCAGCCCCGAGCAATGGGCGCGCGCGGCGATTGCTGCGATGGAGCGGCATGGGGCGGACCGGTTGGTCGCGGAGGTCAATCAGGGGGGCGATCTGGTTGAAGGCGTGATCCGACAGATTGACCCGCTGGTGCCCTATCGTGCCGTGCGGGCCAGCCGTGGCAAGGGTGCGCGGGCCGAGCCTGTTTCAGCGTTATACGAGCAGGGGCGCGTCGCCCATCTGCGCGGGATGCCGAAACTGGAGGCGCAGATGTGCCAGATGACGGCGCAAGGCTATCTGGGCAAGGGCTCGCCTGACCGCGTGGATGCTTTGGTCTGGGCGCTGACCGATCTGATTGTCGAGCCATCAGAGAAGTATCGCAATCCACAAATGCGCACCCTTTAGCCGTTGCAGCGCGCGCTGGGGCAGCGCGCGCTGGGTTTGCGTGACTTAAACCTTTCCTCAATAGAACTGCTTTCAGACAAGCGAAGACCCTCGGTGAGCGGTTCTTCGGTAGGCGGGAACGGGCGTTGGTCCGCACGAATAGGAGCTAGAGCAGATGGTTTTCGATTTCCTGAAACGCGCGCCAGAGATGCAGGCTGCCCCTGTGGCAGAGACGAAAGCCTCGGCGACGGGGCGCGTGGTGGCATTTGGGTCCTCGGGGCGTGTGGCATGGAGCGCGCGGGATCTGGTGTCGCTGGCCAAGACCGGATTTCAGGGCAACCCAATGGGGTTTCGCGCGGTCAAGCTGATCTCGGAAGCCGCAGCGGCTTTGCCTTTGGTCTTGCAGGATAATGAGCGGCGCTATGACAGCCATCCGGTGCTGGATCTGATCCGGCGTCCAAATAGCGCGCAGGGGCGTGCGGAGTTGTTCGAGGCGATTTACGGGCATCTGCTGCTGTCTGGCAACGCCTATATCGAGGCGGTGCCTGGTCTGAGCAAGCTGCCGGGCGAGCTGCATGTGCTGCGCTCTGACCGGATGGCGGTGGTGCCGGGGCCGGACGGTTGGCCTGCGGCCTATGACTATACGGTGGGGGGGCGAAAGCACCGCTTTGCTATGGGCGAAGACTTGCAGCCGATCTGCCATATCAAGACCTTCCACCCGCAGGACGATCACTATGGGTTCAGCCCCTTGCAGGCCGCCGCTGTGGCGATTGATGTGCACACCTCGGCCAGTGCCTGGTCAAAGGCGCTGTTGGATAACGCGGCGCGGCCTTCGGGAGCGATTGTTTACAAGGGTGCCGACGGGCAGGCGCAGCTTTCCACCGATCAGTATGACCGGCTGGTCAGCGAGATGGAGATGCATCATCAGGGCGCGCGCAATGCAGGACGCCCGATGCTGCTGGAAGGGGGGCTGGACTGGAAGCCGATGGGGTTCAGCCCCTCTGATATGGAGTTTCAAAAGACCAAAGAGGCGGCGGGGCGCGA
>JAHEBX010000141.1 GCA_024642045.1 Pseudorhodobacter sp.
TTCAAAGCAATCCCATGCGCCGCCGTCAGCGCGTGGATCGACGTGACCCCCGGAACAACAGAAACCCGCTCCGCAGGGATCAACCGCGCCGCGATCCGCAGGGTGCTGTCATATAAACTCGGGTCGCCCCAGACCAGCATCGCCACCGACCCAGCCCCGCCAATCGCCGCCCGCCAAACATCGGCGATCCGGTCGTGCCAGTCTTCAACCCGCGCCAGATAGTCGGCAATCGTCTCATCCCGCACGGGCAGATCAAACTCCACCACCCGCGTCGTGGAGTTGGTCAGAACAGCCGCCAGGATCGCCCGCCGCAGCTCCGCCAGATCAGCCTTCCCCGCCCCTTTACGGGGAATCAGGATCACCTCGGCCGCATTGACCGCCTTGATCGCTTGCAAGGTCAGATGATCGGGATTGCCCGTGCCGATGCCGATCAAAGTCAGATCAAACATCGCCAAACTCCGCCAGCGGGCCATAGAAGATCAGGGCAGGAAGGGTGCTGGTTGCGGTTTCCAGCACCGCGGCCAGCCCCGCAACGGTGTGACGGCTCAGCCGCTGATCGGGCGTCGAGACGGCTTCAGCCAAGAGCGCGGGCGTTGTCGGGGGCAAGCCTTCGGCGATCAATCGCGCGGCCAGATCCGCAAAAGTGCGCCGTCCCATGTAGACCACCGTCGTCGCCATAGGGTCGGACAACGCCGCCATATTGACGCCTTGGGGCAGCGCGCCCGTCACATCCGCGCCGGTGATAAACTGCACCCGCCGCGCGGTCAGCCTGCGGGTTAGCGGAATGCCAGCCGCCGCCGCCGCCGCAGAGGCCGACGTCACACCGGGAATGATCTCATAGCCGATGCCAGCCGCGCGCAGGGCGACGATCTCTTCTTCAAGCCGGCCGAACATGCCGCAGTCACCAGATTTCAGTCGCACCACGCGCAAGCCCGTAATCGCATGATCGACAAGCAGGCGGCTTACATGGTCTTGCTTAGGCGAGGGGCGGCCTGCGCGTTTGCCGACCGCGATCAGATCAGCCCCCTTGGCCGCAAGCCCGAGGATCGGCCCCGAGGACAGATCGTCAAACAGCACCACCTCGGCCTCGGCCAGACGCTTCACAGCCTTGACGGTCAGCAGATCAGGGTCGCCCGGACCCGAGGAAACGAAGGAGACAAAGCCGGTCATTGTGCCTCTGCGATCAAATGGAAAAATGTGCCGGTCGAGATGCTACCTGAGGCTTGGCGGCGATAGGATCCGGTCTCGGGAACCTCGGCCCCCGTTGCATCGGTGACGCGGGCGAGCGCTGCATCGGGTTGCGCAAGGATCGTGGCGTAGTGGAATTCATGGCCCCGTTGGCGGGGAGTTTCGGGCAAATGGCCTTGGGCAAGGCGATAGCCAAGGTGCATCTTGCGCTTGGCGAAAGAGGTTTCCAGGCCCAGGAGCCCAAGCATCTCATAGCGCGCGCCGCTCGCATCGATCAGGCCCGCGCCCATCGCCATATAGCCACCGCACTCGCCATGGACGGGTTTACGCGCGGCAAAGGCACGGGTTTGGTTGAGAAATTTCGCATTTGCAGCAAGCCGCCCTGCGTGGAGCTCGGGATAGCCTCCCGGCAGCCAGCAGAGGTCTGCACTTGGATCAGGAGCCTCGTCGGCAAGCGGCGAAAAGGGTAGAATTTCTGCGCCGGCATCGCGCCAGCCTTGCATAAGGTGCGGATAAACAAACGAAAAGGCGGCGTCACGCGCAAGAGCGATGCGCATGGCAGGAGGGCGGATCGGCAGGGGTTGGTGCCGCGGCAGCGTGCCTGTGGCCGCCGCGCGCAAGGCATCAAGGTCAAGGTGTGCTGCGACAAAGCGGCCTGCTTCGTCCAGCAAAGCCGCGAGCTCGGGCTGCTCTTCGGCCTGCACAAGGCCAAGGTGGCGTTCGGGCATCGCGATGGATGGATTGCGCGGCAGGGCGGCCAGAACGGGAATGCCAACTGCCTCCATCCCTGCGCGCACCAAGGCCTCGTGGCGGGCAGAGGCCACGCGGTTCAACACCACCCCCGCAAGCCGTACATCGGCGCGCATCATCGCGAAACCCTTGGCGACGGCGGCGGCGGATTGCGCCTGCCCCGAGACATCAATCACCAGCACCACCGGCCAGCCCATCATCGCGGCGATATCGGCACTGGCGCCCGTTCCCATTTCGCCCGGCACGGCCACGCCGTCAAAGAGTCCCATCGATCCTTCGGCCAAAATCAGATCCGCGCCAGCGGCGGCAGAAACCAGCCCCGCGATGCGATCTGGTCCCATCGCCCAGCTATCGAGATTGACCGAAGCCCGCCCCGACGCTGCGGCGTGAAAGGCAGGGTCAATGTAGTCGGGGCCGCTTTTGAACGGCTGCACGACCACGCCACGCGCGCGGAACGCGGCAAGCAGTCCCAGCATCAGCGTGGTCTTGCCGGTGCCCGAGGCGGGGGCAGAGATGAGCAATCCGGGCGGGATCATTTCATTCCGCCTCCGGAAAGCGCGGCTCGGTGCCGACGGGGCGGAAACGGCGGTCGTAATCGCCCGCATAGAGGCGGCTTTCCTCAAAACCCTCGGCGGCAAGCGCAGGGCCAACAAGAATGAGGGCCGTGCGTTCCAATTCCTCGGCAAGGCTGGCTTGCAGGGTGGCGAGTGTCGCGCGCACCACGCGTTCGTCGGGCCAAGTTGCGCGCCAGACCACAGCGACGGGGCAGTCAGGACCGAAGTGAGGCATCAGATCTTCGATAACCTTATCAAGCACATGCACCGACAGATGGATCGCCAGCGTTGCACCGGTGGCGGCAAAGGCAGCAAGATTCTCACGTGGCGGCATGGCAGTGGCACGGCCCGACGTGCGGGTGAGAACCACAGATTGCGCAAGGCCTGGCAGTGTCAGTTCTGCGCCCAAAGCGGCGGCAGCGGCAGCAAACGAGGGAACACCTGGCGTCACATCATAGGGGATGTCCAGCGCGCGCAGGCGGCGCAGTTGCTCGCCCATCGCCGACCAGACCGACAAATCGCCCGAGTGCAGGCGCGCGACGTCCTGGCCCTTGGCATGGGCGGCGGAAATCTCGGCGATGATCTCATCCAGCGACAGCGGCGCTGTGTTGACGATACGCGCGCCGCTCGGGCAGTGCGACAAAAGGGCTTGCGGCACCAAGGACCCCGCGTAAAGGCACACAGGGCTGGCCGCAATCAGATCACGGCCACGAAGGGTGATCAGATCGGGCGCACCCGGACCTGCGCCGATGAAATGGACGGTCATCTGAGGCTCCTTTCGGCAAGGGCTGCGGTGGCCATGCCGTCTGTTGATTGCACGCGCGGGGCCCGAAGTCGTGCCTTTGGGCCCGCGCCAGCAAGGGCTGCGGCCTCGGCCAACGATCCGGCACCATAGAGCGACATAACGCGCGCGGATTGGGTAATCGTGGTTTGCAAGGTGAGGGCATCGCGAGCGATGGCGCGGACGGGCAGGCCACATTCGGCCGCGAAGGCTTGAAAAAGCGCCGTGCCAGCCTTATTTTCCGCAGTTGCAAGCATCGTGGCCTCGGCCCCGCCTGCGGCAAGAAAGGCCTCACGCAAAGACGCAAGGCTGGCGGTGGCGCGAAATCCCATTCCTGCAACGATCATCGAATTGCGCTCCATTGCACGACGGGTCGGCTGGCCGACCAACCCCGCATGCGTCCCAGCGGAGCGGCGCTAGCGATGTCGATCCGCAAAAGCGCGCCACCGCGTTGGGCGTGTTGCCCAGCCAAGAGGCTCTCGGTTTCCAAGGTCACGCCATTCGCTACAATTCGGGCGCCCTTGGGCAGGCTATCCCAAAGCTGATCAAAAAGCGCCTCGTTTCCCCCGCCACCGATGAAAACCGCATCAGGCGGGGGTTGATGTGTCAGACCTTCGGCGGCGTCCCCAGTCAGCACGGTCAGGCGATGTTCGATGCCAAAACTTGCGGCATTGGCGCGGATGTTCTGCGCACGATCCTCGCGCAACTCGAACGCCAGCGCTCTGCCACCGGCAAGGCACCACTCGACCGAGATCGAGCCAGAGCCCGCACCGATATCCCACAACAACTCGCCCTTGCGCGGGGCGAGCGCCGAAAGGGTCAGCGCGCGAATCGGTCGCTTGGTGATCTGGCCGTCTGAAGCAAAGAGCGCATCATCGAGGCCAGAGCTTGTCGGCAGGCCTTGGCCCGAGGTGATCTCGATCGCCATGGCAACGAGGGGGGGCATGTCGGTCAGATCAAAGGATCGCGCTGTGGTTTGACGAATGCGCTCGTTCTGTCCGCCAATTGCCTCGAGCAAAGTAAGCCGGGCCTCAAAGCCGTGCGACGCCAGCCACGCCGCGAGAGCCTTGGGTGCGGTTGCATCGCGCAACAGGCAGATCGCGCGCGCACCTTTGGTCAGGATGGGGCGCAGGCGCTCGAATGGCGCGGCGTGGAGGCCGTGACAGGTGATCTCTTCCAGCCGCCAGCCGAGCCGGGCAGCGGCAAGCGAAAAGGTCGAGGGCGCGGGAAAGGCTTGCCATTCACCGGGCGCCAAATGGGCCGCAAGGCTGCCGCCCGCGCCAAACCAGAACGGATCGCCCGAAGCCAGCATCACCACACGCTGCCCGCGACAAGCCAGCAACGGATCCAGCGAAAACGGTACGGGCCAGTTCTGCCCGCGCGCGCCTGCGCCCACCAGCGCCAAATGTCGCGGCCCCCCAAAGATGATTTCCGCTTGCGCAAGCGCCGCACGGCTTGCATCTGTCAGGCCAGCCAGTCCATCCTCGCCCAGACCGATGATCGTAACCCAAGGTTCAGACATGACGCGCAGCCTTATCCTTGGCGGTACCAGCGAAGCCAGTGCTCTGGCCCGCGCTTTGGCCGTGGCAGGGGCTGATGCGGTGTTTTCCTACGCTGGTCGCACCGATGCTCCCGTCGCTCAGCCATTGCCGACGCGGGTCGGCGGGTTTGGCGGGGTGGCGGGTTTGGTCGGCTATTTGCAGGACCAGCAGATCAGCGCAGTGGTCGATGCAACCCATCCTTTTGCCGCCCAGATGAGCCGCAATGCGCTTGAGGCTTGCGCGATAGCCGGCGTGCGCTTGATCTGTTTGCAGCGGCCCGCCTGGCGCGCAGAGGCGCAAGATGATTGGCGCCATGTTGCTGATATTGCAGGCGCCGTCGCGGCCTTGCCAGCCGACCGCACCCGGGTTTTCCTGGCGATTGGCAAGCAGAACCTTGCCCCTTTTGCCGCGCGCAGCCATCACTATCTGCTGCGGTTGGTTGATGCGCCCAAGGCGCCGCCCCTGCCTGATTGCACGGTGGTTGTGGCGCGTGGACCCTTTACGGCCAAAAACGATCTGGACCTGCTGCGCGCGCAGCGGATCAGCCATATCGTCGCCAAAAATTCTGGCGGCACGGGCGCCGACGCCAAGCTGATCGCGGCGCGTGAACTGGGCCTGCGGGTGATCATGATCGACCGCCCTGCACTGCCCGCGCGGCATATGGTGGGCAGCGTCGCCGAAGTGATGGCTTGGCTGGATCATGCCGACCTCGGGGTATAGACCCAAGGACCAACGCGGCGGGTGGCGGAATTGCCGACCAATACGACAGTGCGCATATCGGCCATCTCGGGCGTGGCCTCGGCCAAAGTGACGGTGGTGATGCGCTCGTCCGGCGTTGAGACTGCGCGGGCAAAGGTGATCAGGCGGTCAGGCCCGCATTCCTCGCGCAGGATGTCGAGCGCGCGCGAGAATTGATGCGGGCGGCTGGCAGAGCGTGGGTTGTAGAAGCCCATTGCGAAATCGGCTTGTGCGGCAAGGCGCAGACGGTGCTCGACCAACTCCCAAGGCTTGAGGTTATCAGACAGGTTGATGGCGCAGAAATCATGGCCCAAAGGCGCGCCTGTGTGGGCGGCGGCGGCGAGCATAGCGGTGATGCCGGGCAGGATTTTGATATCGAGGCCGTGCAAGTCGGGGCGTTTTTCCAGCGCCTCGAACAGTGCCGAAGCCATCGCGAAAACACCCGGATCGCCTGAAGAAACGATGACCACCCGCGCGCCTTCGGCTGCAAGGCGCAAAGCGTGGTCGGCGCGGTCAATCTCGACGCGGTTGTCTGACCCGTGCCGCGTCAATCCCTCCCGAGGCGCGACACGAGCGACATAGGGAAAATAGCCGATCACGTCGGTGGCCTCGGCAAGGGCGGCTCGAACCTCGGGGGTGACCATATTTTCATCGCCCGGCCCTAGGCCTGCGACGCAAAGGCAGCCCGTCATTCAAGGCCTCCGATCTCGGGTCGGCGACCTTGGCCGTGGACCAAAACGATTGCGAAATAGGGGCAGTCTTCGGCATCGACATCAACCAGACGCGCGATGCGTTGGGTCGGCATGGTGCCGCGTTCGACCAGCCATGCGTCGTCAAGACGCCCCACGGCCCGCAAAGCGCTGCGAACCTTGGGCAGATTGCGGCCCGTTTTCATCACCACCATCGCGTCAGATCGGGCCATATGAGTGATCAAATCTTGCTCAGTCAGGGTCGCCATGAGCACCGACAGCACATCATCGCCCCAAGTAAAGGGCGCACCAATTGCGTTCCAGCAGCCGGTCATGCCGGTGATCCCTGCGATCACCTCGACCTTGGCGCGGCCTTGCAGTCGGGTGTGCAGATGCATGAAAGAGCCGTAAAAGAACGGGTCGCCTTCGCAAAGAACGATCACCTCCTCCGTCTGCGCAAGGCGCGCCAGACGATCGGCCCAAGCGTCGTAAAACTGCGCAAGGGCCTGATTGTATTCCGGGCTGTCAAAGGGCATTTCCGTCGTGACCGGATATTCCATCGCATATTCCGTCACATCTGCCGCCAGCATCCCTTCGACAATCCGCCGAGCCTGACCTGCACGGCCAGCCTTGCGAAAATAGGCGACATGGGAAGCGGCGCGGATCAAGCGATCTGATTTCACTGACATGAGGTCAGGGTCGCCGGGGCCGAGGCCTGTGCAAATAATGCGTCCCATCATTCGATCCGGCTGGCCAGCGCGTTGATCGCGGCCACGGTGATCGCCGAGCCGCCAAGGCGCCCGCGCACGATCAGCGAGGGGGCTGGCGGGTCGGCCATCAGTGCGGCTTTGGATTCGGCAGCCCCGATAAAGCCGACCGGACAGCCGATGATTGCGGCGGGGCGCGGGCAGGCGAGGTCTTCGAGCATGTTCAAAAGGTGGAACAGGGCCGTTGGCGCATTGCCAATGGCCACCACAGCACCAGCAAGATGCGGCCGCCACAACTCGAGCGCCGCAGCCGAGCGGGTATTGCCCATCGCGCGCGCCATGTCAGCAACGGCTGGGTCGTGCAAGGTGCAGATTACCTGATTGCCCGCAGGCAAACGGCCCCGCGTGACACCTTCAGAGACCATACGCGCATCGCACAGGATCGGTGCGCCAGCCTCCAGCGCCTTCCGCGCCGCAATCGCCATGCCTGACGAAAATTCCACATACGCTTCGAGCCCGACCATACCGGCCGCATGGATCATCCGCACGGCGACGATTTCCTCCTCGGCGGTAAAGCGGGCAAGATCGGCCTCGGCGCGGATCATCGCAAAGGACTGGCGGTAAATCTCGGCGCCGTCAGTGATATAGGTATGCGGCATCAGGGGGCCTTTGACAAAAGTTCGGGGTGGCGCATCAGGTTCTCGGCGGATAGCCCGACACGCGCCGGAATGCCAGACGCAGGACCGTCGCAGATCAGATCAAAACCGACAGGCGTGGCGGTCAGGGTGCGCATCGGGCCAGGATGGGCGCAGCCTTTGGCGCAGCCCGATACATGCAAGGGTGCGTCGAGCGTGGGCGCCAGCGCGCGGGCCAGCGCGCGGGTCGGCTGATGCGCCTGCGTGCAGCCCGGCGCGCCGGTGCAGGCAATGACGCGCAACATCGGGTCGGCGGGGTCCGTAATCACGCCTTCAATCCGGGGGACATCGCTCGCCGCTTCGATCAGTAGCATGCGCCAAGGCGTCAGCCGCAAGGGACCCAATTCAGCAAGCTTTGCAAGCGTTTCGGCCTGCATCTGGCCAAACTCAAAGCCCACCATCTGACCATGTGCTGAGGGGCCGATTGCACCATTCTGGGCAGGCAGACGCGACGCATCAAAGCCCTTGGGAAGCGCTTGGTGCGCAAGCAACCCCGCCATCCGCCCCCTGCCCTCATGGATCCCGCCGGCTGCGATGAACCAGTGCACAAGGGCCATAGCCTCGGGCACGGCCGACGGCGGCGTCACAGCTTTGGCGCCGGCACAGGTTGCCAGCAGCAGCCCCTCTGGGCCCGATTCTATCCAGATATCAGCGCTCGCCTCGCGCAGCACGGGTACAGCACCCGTATCAATCGCAAAGCCAAATTTGCTTGGCAGATCAGGGGCATCAGACGAGGTCAGGGCACGCGCAAGGTCTGCCATAAGGCCTTGAGTGGCGTCGTTTGCGATCCAGAACGGGGTGACGATGATGTTGCGGCGCGCCTCGGCTTCTGGGCTCGCGTCAATCAGGGATAGAACGCGTAAATCTTCGATCAGCGCCGAATGGCTGGCCTTGGTCACGCCGCGCAGTTGCAGATTGGCGCGGTTGGAAAGATCAATCAGCCCGTTGCCGTGTGCGCGCGCCAGTCGGGCGATCCCACGCGCCTGATTTTGGGTCAGCCGCC
>JAHEBX010000142.1 GCA_024642045.1 Pseudorhodobacter sp.
GGGGAAAACAGCGCTTATTACCGGCTCTGCGCGCGGGATCGGGCTTGAATTTGCGCGCGCCTATATTGCCGAGGGCGCGCGCGTGGCGCTTGCCGACATCAACGCCGACGCGGTGGCCAAAGCGGCCGCAGCCCTTGGTCCGCAAGCGGTTGGAATCCAGTTGGATGTCACCAACCAAGCCTCTATCGACGCAGGCTTTGGCGCGGCGATTGACGCGCTGGGCCACCTCGACATTCTGGTCAACAACGCTGCGTTGTTTTCGGCGTCACCCATCGTTGAAATCACCCGCGCCGATTACGACCGCCTGTTCGCGGTCAATGTTGCGGGCACGATGTTTTGCACCCAAGCCGCCGCACGCCACATGATCGCGCGCGGCAAGGGCGGCAAGATCATCAATATGGCCAGTCAGGCGGGACGTCGCGGCGAAGGTCTGGTCGCGGTCTATTGCGCGACCAAAGCCGCGGTGATTTCACTGACCCAAAGCGCTGGTCTTGATCTGATAAAACACGGCATCAACGTCAATGCTATCGCCCCCGGCGTCGTCGATGGCGAACATTGGGATGGGGTTGATGCCTTCTTTGCGAAATACGAAAACCGCAAACCGGGCGAGAAAAAGAAACTCGTCGGTGAAGCGGTTCCCTTTGGCCGCATGGGAACCGCGGCTGATTTGACGGGAATGGCGATCTTTCTCGCCACTCCCGAGGCAGAATACATCGTCGCTCAATGCTTCGGCGTGGACGGCGGCAACTGGATGGCATGAATATGAACGCAGCATCACACTCCCTCGCTCTGCCCAGCTATGATCGCAGCCGCCTCACGCCCGGCATCGTGCATATCGGTCTGGGTAATTTTCACCGCGCGCATATGGCCGTCTACCTCGACGACCTCTTTGCAATGGGCGAGGGGATGGATTGGGCGATCATCGGCGCGGGAGTGCGCGCAGGCGATGCCGCCATGCGCGAGGCTTTGAAGGCGCAGGACTATCTTTCAACGATCATCGAGCTTGATCCCGCTGGCAAATCTGCCCGCCGCGTCGGCGCGATGACCGACTTTGTTCCCGTTCAGGATGATAACGCCCCGCTGATCGCGGCTATGGCGCGGCCCGAAATTCGCATCGTCTCGCTGACCGTGACCGAAGGCGGCTACTTTATCGATCCTGCGACTGGCAAGTTCGACCCAACTGCGCCTGAAATCGTCGCAGATGCGCCTCATCCGCACCGCACCGCTTTTGGCGCGATCATAGCAGCACTCAAGGCGCGCCGCGCCGCAGGGGTGCAGCCCTTTACGGTGATGTCTTGCGACAACCTGCCCGGAAACGGCCATGTCGCGCAATCTGCCGTGGTCGAGTTGGCCCGCCTCTCGGATCCTGCCCTTGCCGACTGGATCGACGCCAATGTCGCCTTTCCCAATGGTATGGTTGACCGTATCACGCCCGCCACAGGCCCACGTGAACGCGCGATGGCCGAGGCGTTCGGCATTTCCGACCCGGTTCCCGTCACCTGCGAGCCCTTCCGCCAATGGGTGCTTGAGGATAACTTTCCTGCAGGCCGCCCCCCACTGGAAAAGGTCGGCGTTACCTTCACGCCGCATGTCCACGCCTATGAAGCGATGAAAATTCGCATCCTGAACGGCGGCCATGCCACCATCGCCTATCCCGGTGGGTTGATGGACATCGAATACGTCCATGAGGCCATGGCGCACCCGCTGATCCTTGGGCTGTTGAACAAGGTAGAGCGCGACGAAATCATCCCGACGGTCGCCCCTGTGCCCGACACCAACCTTGCAGATTATTACAGCAAGATCGTCGAACGTTTCGCCAATCCCGAGGTGGCCGATACCGAGCGGCGCCTTTGCTTTGACGGCTCGAACCGTCAGCCCAAGTTCATCGTCCCGCCACTGCGCGATGCTTTGGCTTTGGGAAAAACCTGCGAGGGACTGGCCCTCGTCTGCGCGCTGTGGTGCCGCTATTGCGCGGGCACGACCGATAACGGCAAGACCATTGCGCCGAACGATCCCAGCTGGCAAGTGCTGCAAGCAGCCGCCAAAAAAGCTCAGACCAACCCGCAGGTCTGGCTGGAACAGCGCACGATCTATGGCGATCTGGCAGATCACCCGACCTTTCCTGCGACCTTTGCCGCCCAGCTTGCCAGCCTACGCGATCACGGCACCGAGGCCACGCTGCGCGCCTATATCGGCTGAACAGGTCATGTGCGGCGGCGCGCACTTCCCTGTGCGTCCGCCCCCGCCTATGTTTGCCCAAAGCATAGGAGACTGCGATGATTGAACTCGGCCTCGACACATTTGGCGATGTGACCAATGACGCGCAGGGCAGGCCGCTGCCGATGGATCAAGTGCTGCGCAACGTGGTGGAAGAGGCCGTCCTCGCCGATCAGGCTGGCATCGACTTCATTGGTCTGGGGGAACATCACCGCCCCGATTTCGCCGTTTCCGCACCCGAGATTGTTCTGGCCACCATCGCGGGCCGCACCAGCCGCATCCGGCTTGGCACGGCTGTCACCGTGCTGTCGACCAACGACCCGATCCGCGTCTTTCAGCAGTTTTCGACGTTGAATGCGCTGTCGAATGGTCGAGCCGAGATCATCGTCGGGCGTGGCTCCTTTACCGAGAGTTATCCGCTGTTCGGCCACAGCCTCGAAGACTACGATGTGCTGTTTGAAGAAAAGCTCGACATTCTTGCCAAGCTGGTGCGCGAACCTACGCTGACATGGTCGGGCCAGATCCGCCCGCCGCTGACAAATCAGATCGTCTATCCGCCGCTGGATGCCAAAGGCCTTACGACATGGGTCGGTGTGGGTGGCAGCCCTGAATCGGTGGTGCGTGTGGTGCGCCAAGACTTGCAGCTGATGTTGGCGATCATCGGCGGTGACCCGCGCCGCTTTGCGCCCTATATCGACCTGTATCACCGCGCCTGCACCCAACTTGACCGCCCCATCCGCCCGATTGGCATTCATTCCCCCGGTTTTGTTGCCGCAACCGACGAAGAGGCAATCGAGGCGCAATGGCCCCACTATCAAACCATGTTTGGTCGCATCGGGCGCGAACGCGGCTGGCCACCCACCACCAAAGAGGCCTATCTGAACGAGGTCAAACACGGCTCGCTCTATGTCGGCTCGCCTGAAACCGTTGCGCGGAAAATCGCGGCTACGGTCCGCGACCTCAAGGTGCAGCGCTTTGATATGAAATACTCGACTGGCCCAATGCCACATAGCCAGCTGCTCACCTGCCTCGAGCTTTATGGCCAGAAGGTCATCCCGATGGTTCGCGAGCTTTTGGCATAGAACAAAATACCTGCCTTGGACATCCGGACGATTGGCGCAAATTCCAGGCATGCCTGCTGCCAACCGAAATTTTGCATCCGAAGTCAGGAGATCCTCCATACGCGTGCCGCCTGCCGCATCGCGCCCAGTCGTCCGCAATGCGGCCTTTGTATGTCGTAATCTGAGTTTTTTTGGGTGCTTCGTTGACTCGATAAATATCAATGTGTTACAAACATGGAGGGGCCCCCTTCTTAGAATGGTACGAAAAATGTTACTCAAGACGCTTTCGGCTGCGCTTTCAGCAGCTTACTTCCTGTCGTCGCCTGTCCACGCTTCGACACTTGTTCAGAATGGTAGCTTCGAATCTTTTGATACGACCAAGCTGAATGGGTCCGGATGGCATGTTTTCAACTCGATTCCCGGCTGGTCTTTGGTCTCGGGCGCGGGCATTGAGATTCAGACCAACCCGACGCTGCCAACGATCGACGCTCAGGATGGTCGCGCCTATGTCGAGTTGGACAGCAACAACAACTCGTCCATGTCGCAGTCGCTGTACCTGACTACAGGTAACTATCTGCTGAGCTTCTTTTACAGCCCACGCACTCAGGCAGCAAACGACAACGGGATCGACTACAGCATTGCCGGACTTTCTGGCACCATCTCGGGCCCGAGCCTTGCTTTGGGCACTGCAGTCGGTGTTTGGACCGAGATTAGTTCGGTGTTCCACGTTGCAACCGATGGGAACTACGCTCTGAATTTTGGCGCGTCGGGAACAAGCAACTCTTTGGGCGGTCTGATCGATAATGTCAGCGTTACTGTGGCGGCCGTGCCGGTTCCGGCAGCTGGCCTGATGCTGCTTGGGGCGCTTGGCGGCTTGGCTGGTCTGCGTCGCAAGCGTCGCATCGCCTGATCTGACTGTCGCTGCCGCTCATGGGCGGCATTAGGAACGAAAAGCGCGATCCCGGTGGGTTGCGCTTTTTTCATTTTGATCTCCCAAGCGAAACGTGATCGAAACCGGCACGCCATGCAGGCGATTGGTTCAGCGTCGCACTATCGCTCTTTCGCGTGATACCAATAGTCCGAATAGGGATGCGCAGCGCAGCCTCAAACCCGAAACCCCTCTGGGACGCTGTCTCGGCCGTCCAGCACCAGATCGGCCATTACCTCTGCCAGTTTTGGTGCCATGCCAAAGCCGATCTTGAACCCGCCGTTGGCTACATAATGACCCTCCCGCCCAGGCCAAGCCCCCAAGAGCGGCGCGCGGGTCGCAGCTCTTGGGCGCACGCCGGCCCAGCGCTCGATCACTTCTGCCCCTGCAAGCACCGGCAGCGCCGCCTGTGCCTTTGCAATCAGTGCATCCAATTGCGCATCGACCAAAGCCCCATCCTGATAGCGGTTCTCGGAGGTCGACCCGATCGCCACAGTACCATCGCTATGCGGGACCACGTGCAGGCCATCGACGAAAAGCTGCGGCAGCGCCCGCGCCTCATGGCGCAACAGGGCTGCCTGCCCCTTCACGCCTGCCCCCACGCTCCGCCCTAGGTCTGACGAAAGCGCCTCCAGCCCAGCGACCCCCGTGGCCCAAACCACAGCACCTTCATCTTCAGCCTCGCCGATGACTACCTCGGACCCTGCCGCACGAAGCGCTGCAACCAAAGCCCGCGCGGCCATTCGAGGATGCAAACGCGCGCTCAGATCGTCGCGAACCAACAAGCCCGTAGGCGAAACTGGCTCCCAGGCAGCGCCGATTGTAGGCACCACCTGCCAACTGGCCTGTCCTCGCCACAACGCGGCCGCCGTCACCCCCCGCCCGCGCGCCAGTTCAACCGCATCTGCATCGGCCAAGGGCTGCAACCGTCCCAAGCGGCCATATCCACTGCTGATCCCCGAAGCGGCTTCGACCACGTGCCACCAATCTGCTGCCATCAGCAGGCTGTCCAATTGAAATGCCTTCTTTTCATTCCAGTTTTCTGGCACATGCGGGCTTAAGGCGCCGACGATGCCGCCCGAAGACCCCGCGCCGACAGCCACGCTTTCCACAACCCGCACCCGCGCCCCGCGCAAGGCGGCTGCCCAGGCAACCGACAGCCCGAATATCCCGGCACCCCGCACCGTCAGATCAACCCTTGCCATTCGCCGCTGCCTTATCCATGGTCCGCCAGACCCGAGGCATAAGACAAATGACACTCCCCGAACAGAGCCCGCTAGACTGGCGCGACGGCGTTATTCCAGTTTCCACCCGTTTCGACGACCCATATTTCTCGTTTAACGACGGGTTGGCCGAAACGCGGCATGTGTTTCTGGCGGGCAATGATTTGCCCGCGCGGTTGCGGGAGGGTTTTCAGATCGCAGAGCTTGGCTTTGGCACGGGGTTGAATCTGATGGCGCTTTGCCTGCTCAATCCAGCGCAACAAATCCGGTTCACCAGCTTTGAGGCCTATCCGCTGAGCACCGCTGAAATTGCGCGTGCGCTGGAGCATTTCCCCCAGGCTCGCGCAATTGCCGGCCCGTTTCTGGCGCAATGGGCCGCAGGGCAAACCATCCTTCACCTTGGCAATATCACTGCCGAAGTCGTGCTTGGTGATGCCCGCGAAACCCTTGGCAAGTGGCCACATAAGGCCGACGCGTGGTTTCTGGACGGTTTTTCACCTGCCAAAAATCCAGAACTTTGGTCGCCCGAGATTCTGCTCCAAGTCGCCCGCCATACCGCACCAAAGGGTACATTCGCCACCTATACTGCGGCAGGCCACGTTCGCCGCGCTTTGGCCGATGCGGGCTTCGCCGTCGAGCGCCGCGCTGGGCATGGCGCCAAGCGCCATATGTCAGTTGGAACATTGCAATGAAGTCCAATCCCCGCCGTGGCATCTTGCTGATGGTTGCGGCCGTTGCAGCCTTTGCGGCCCAAGACGGCTTTTCGCGTCATCTGGCGGGCACGTATAACACCCTGATGGTGATCATGGTGCGGTATTGGTTCTTTGCGGGCTTTGTGCTGGTGCTTGCGTTGCGCCGCCCCGAAGGCCTGCGCGCCGCGGTGCGGTCAAGCCGACTTGGCGCGCATGTGGTCCGCTCCCTGCTCTTGGTCGCTGAAATCTGCATCATCGTCTACGGCTATACGCAAATCGGTTTGATCCATTCCCACGCCATCTTTGCCGTCTGCCCCTTGCTGGTGGTGGCATTGTCGGGACCAATGCTGGGCGAGCGGCTCAGCTGGCAGCGGTGGGCCGCCGTGGGGGCTGGGTTGATCGGCGTGCTGATCATCCTGCAACCGGGGGTCGGTGTATTCACTTGGGCGGCGCTGTTGCCCTTGGCCGCAGCGCTCAGCTTTGCGACCTATTCCGTGCTGACCCGTCTGACCACGCGCGACGAGGCGACCTTTCCCGCGCTGTTCTGGCCGGGCGTGATTGGCGCCGCAATCATGACAGCGGTGGGTCTGCCAAACTGGCAACCCGTCCAGGGGGCCGACCTTGGATTTCTGCTGATCTATGCCAGCATCTCGATCCTGTCGCACTGGCTCTTGCTGAAGTGTTACGAGGTGGCCGAAGCCTCTTCGGTGCAGCCCTTTGCCTATTTGCAGATCGTGTTCGTCTCGATCATTGGCGTCACGATCTATAACGAAACTGTAGCGCCGGCGATGGTGGCAGGCACCGCCCTGATCGTCGCCGCTGGCATCTATGCCCTTTGGCACACCAACGCCCAAGCAAAGGCCGCCCGATGAGCGAGATGAAAGCCACCCAGAACACCCGTGCCGGGATCTGGCTGATGATTGCGACCACTTTTGTGTTTGCAATGCAGGATGGTATTTCGCGTCACTTGGGCACCAATAATTCAATCATCATGGTGGTGATGCTGCGCTTTTGGTTCTTTGCCGCCGTAGTAACCGCCGTGGCCGCCCGCGCGCCCCAAGGGTTTCGCGCCGCGATTGCCACCAAACACCTTGGCATCCAGTTGATCCGAGGGCCGCTTCTGGCGCTTGAAGTCTGCGTGATGGTGTTGGGATTTGTCAAACTTGGGCTGATCGAAAGCCATGCGGTCTTCACCTGCGCACCCTTGCTGGTGGCCGCGCTCTCTGGCCCGATCTTGGGTGAGCGGGTCGGCTGGCGGCGCTGGGTGGCAATTGGCGTGGGCTTTCTGGGCGTTTTGGTGATCTTGCAGCCCGGCGTCTCGGTGTTTTCACCTTGGGCGCTGGTGCCTCTGCTGGCCGCCACATTGTTCGCGCTCTACGCCTTGCTGACCCGATCTGTCGCGCGCGGGGATTCCGCATCGGTCAGCTTTTTCTGGACGGGGGTGACGGGGGCTGTCGCCATGACGCCGATGGGGCTTTACGCCATGCACCCGATGACCTTGCCCGACTGGGGCTGGATGGCCGCGCTTTGCTGCACAGCAATGATCGGGCACAATCTGTTCATCCGGTCCTATGCCGTGGCAGAGGCATCAGCCGTGCAGCCCTTCGCCTATTTCCAGCTCGCTTTCGCCTCTATTCTGGCGATTGTGGTGTTTGGCGAAGACCTGAAAACCCACGTCATTCTGGGGGCCGCGATCGTCGTGGCGGCGGGCCTGTTCACGCTTTGGCGGCAGCGCGTCAACGAACGCCGCGCTAACGCCCCGTCAGCTCTGAAGTGATCCGCACAGGCGTGCTGGCGCCTTTTAGCCGACCGCGATAGATCACCACGCCTTCGCTGACCCGCATCACATAGGTGCGCGTTTCGTCAAAGGGGATGGTTTCCACCCAATCAACCACATCGACCTTGGGGTCGCGCGGGTCGCCAAAGCGCTCGATCCATTGACGGGGCCGACCCGGCCCTGCGTTATAGCCCGCCGAGATCAGCGCAATGGACGGCCCGTGCTCCTCGATCAGCTTGGCCAGATAGGCCGACCCCATCCGCACGTTGAACGCAGGATCACTGGTCAGCCGCGCGGTCGAAAAATCCTCTCCCGCCCGTTTGGCCACCATTTCGGCGGTGGCGGGCAGCAGCTGCATCAACCCGCGCGCGCCTGCGTGACTTTGGGCGTTAGGGTCAAACTCGCTTTCGCGCCGCGAAATGGCCAAGGCAAGCGCGCGGCTGATCGGCAGGTTGTCCGGCACAAAATCCGGCACTGGAAAATAGACACGCGGCAGGATCAACCCACGCTCTGCCGCAGCTTTGCCCACCAGCACCGCCAGATGCGGCTCGCCCAGTCGCAGCGCCATATCGCCCAGATCAGACATCTCCTTGTCGCTCAGTTTTTCGCCGACCTGCAAAAAGAACCGCTTGGCCAGCGTCAGATCGCCCGCCGCCAGCAGCGCGCGCGAGGCCGCC
>JAHEBX010000143.1 GCA_024642045.1 Pseudorhodobacter sp.
TCGACCGCCTCGATCACACGGTCGGAATGTTCGGGAGAGGGGTCTGACGGATAGACCGTGAAATGCACGTTGCCATCACCAAGATGCGCAACCGAGATCGTCTCGGCGCCTGCATCCAGCGCAGGCAAGCGCGCGTGGATGCGATCAAGAAAGGTCGCAACCAGATCGGTGGGCAGGCAGATGTCGGTGTCAATGGTGGGCTGGCGCGAGGTCATCACCTCGGCGGCCAGCTCGCGTCTGCGCCACATCTCGCTGCGCTGGGCCTCGTTCTGGGCGATTTCGGCGTCCAGCACCATGCCTTCTTCCATCATCGCGGCGAGGGTGGTTTCCATCAGCACCGTGAGCGGCACGCTGCCATCGGGCGCGGGCGCCGCGTCATCGGGGCGCAGGGTGCCGAGTTCGACAAGGATATTCACCTCGCGCTGCGGCGAGAAGGGTTGGCGCACCTCGGGGCGCGCGCGCGCCATCTGCGCCATATAGCTGGCGGGCATATATTCAAACGCCTCGACCGCGCCACCAGAGGCCGCTTGCAGCCGGTTCAACAGCACCAGTGCATCGGACAGCGAGCGCGCGGCAAGGGTCGCGGTGGCATAGGCGCGCGGGCGCGGCACCAGCTTCATCACGGCGGCGGTGATCACGCCCAGCGTGCCCTCGGCGCCGATAAACAGCTGTTTGAGATCATAGCCGGAGTTGTCCTTGTGCAACTGGCTCATCAGGTTGAGCACGCGGCCATCGGCCAGCACCACCTCCAGCCCCAGACACAGCGCGCGGGTGGAGCCGTAACGCACGACATTCGATCCGCCTGCATTGGTTGACAAAACCCCGCCGATCATCGCCGACCCGCGCGCGCCAAACCACAGCGGAAAATACAGCCCCTCGGCCTCGGCGGCCTTGTGAAGGCTGTCGAGCACCACGCCCGCCTCGACAATGGCAATGCGGGCGGTGGGCTTGATCTCGCGGATCTTGTTCAGCCGCTCCACCGACAGGATCAACCCGCCGTTGGTCATAAGCCCGCCCGTCAGCCCCGTGCGCCCCGAGGCGGGCAGCACCGGAACCCTGTGGCGCGCCGCGATCTGCATCACGGTGACCACCTCGGACGTATTGGCGGGGCGGACAGCGGCGATGGGCTGAGACTGATAATGATGCGTCACATCGGCGGTATAGCGTGCTAAGTCAGGGCCCGTGATAACATGCGCAGCACCAAGGGCGGCGGTCAGATCGGCGATTAGGGTCATGCGGGCCTCCGGTTTGGCGACAGGTTTGCCCAAACCCCTGACGCGCGCAAGAGGCAGCAGAGGTGGGACGATATGGCCAAGGTCATTCCAGAACGGATGTGCGCCCGGATCGAGGGCGATTTCGTGGTGTTCCTGATCGGCATCCGCATCAACGCATGGTGGAAGATCGCCACCTGGGGGCCCGCCTTTATGGCGATGCCACGGATGCTGGCCGAACTGGGCCGCCTGCCACGCGCGGAAACGGGATTTCTGGGCTATACCACGCTTGGGCTCGGCAGCATCGTGCAATACTGGCGCAGCTTTGAGCATCTGGAGGCCTATGCCTCGGCCAAGGATCGCGCACATCAGCCGGCGTGGGCCGCGTTCAACCAGCGCGCCCGCGATGCGCGCGGCGACGTGGGCATCTGGCACGAGACCTATCTGGTGAGGGCGGGGGAGTATGAGACGCTCTATTCCGGCATGCCCGCCTATGGGCTGGGGCGGGCTTCAGAGCTGGTGCCAGCAACGGGCAAGCGTGCTGCGGCACGCGGGCGGATGCGGGGCTAGCGGGTTATTTGACCTGCGCCAGCAGGGCCTGCACCTGCGGCCCCAGCACGGGCAGCAAGGCCAGCACCCCCTTGGCATTGGGATGGATGCCATCGGCTTGCATCAGAGCGGGGTCCAGAAGCCCCTTTGGCGTCATCAGCGGGTCGAAATAGGGCGTGGCGAGCATCGCGCCACGCGCCTGAGCCAGTTCAGCAAACATCGCGTCGAATTTTGCCTGATATTCAGGCCCGTAATTGCTGGGTGCGCGCAAGGAAACCAATAGCACGGGCAGATGCCGCGCCTCAATGCCTGCCAAAATCGCATCCAGATTGGCCCGTGACAGAGCAGGATCCAGACCGCGCAACATGTCGTTGCCGCCCAAGTTGACCATCACCGCCTGCACATCCGGTGTCAGCGACCAATCCAGCCGCGATACGCCGCCCGCCGTGGTATCGCCCGACACGCCCGCATTCAAAACCGCAGCCTCGGTGCCATGCGCGGCCAGCCATTTTTGCAACTGTGGCACGATGCCGTCTTCGGGGGGCAGACCGTAACCTTCGGTCAGGCTGTCACCCAAGGCAAGAAGCGTCACCGGAGCGGCAGAAAGCGGCGCTGTCAGAGCAAAAAACACAAGGGCCGCATTGCGCATCGCGAAAAGCGGCGCATATGAGAGGGAAGCTAGGAAAGAAAACCGCATGACCGACCCTATTCTGACTTTGACCAACGCAAGCCTCACCCTCGCGGGCAATGCCGGTGACGTAACCATCCTGAAAGACATAAGTCTTGCGGTTGCCAAAGGCGAGAGCCTGGGGCTGATTGGCCCCTCCGGTTCGGGAAAATCTTCGTTACTGATGCTGATGGGGGGGCTTGAACGGGCGACGAGCGGGCGGATTATTGCGCTCGGTTCCGATCTGAGCGGGCTGGATGAGGACGGGCTGGCGAAATTCAGGCGCGGGCGGATGGGGGTGGTATTTCAGTCGTTTCATCTGATCCCCACGATGACGGCGCTGGAAAATGTTGCGTTGCCGATGGAGATCGACGGCATCCCTGACGCCTTTGCGCGGGCCGAGGCAGAGCTTGCGTCGGTGGGGCTTGGCGGGCGGATGCAGCATTATCCGTCGCAGATGTCGGGGGGCGAGCAGCAGCGCGTGGCGCTGGCGCGGGCGATGGCGCCGCGCCCGGCCATCCTGCTGGCTGACGAGCCGACGGGCAACCTTGACAGCGTCAACGGCGCCGCGATCATGGATCTGATCTTTGCGCTGCGCGATCGGCACGGGGCGACGCTGGTGCTGGTGACCCATGCGCCTGAACTGGCTGCGCGCTGTGATCGCGTGGTGCGACTTGTCGACGGTCGCATCGATACCAGTGCGCAAGAGGCTGTCGCATGAGACTGGCTTGGGCGATTGCGCGGCGCGAACTGCGCGGTGGTTTGCGCGGATTCTGGGTCTTTCTGGCGTGCCTCGCGCTGGGCGTTGCCGCGATTGCGGGCGTGGGGATGGTGCGTTCGGCGATTGAGGCCGGACTGCAAGAGCAGGGCTCGGTCCTGCTCGGCGGTGATGCGCAGGCCGAGTTTTCCTATCGCTTCGCCACCCCCGAAGAGCGTGCGTATCTCGACAGCATCGCGGTCAAGGTGTCCGAAGTCGTCGAATTCCGCTCGATGGTCGCGACGGGCGATGCCAATGTGCTGACCCAAGTCAAGGCGGTGGATGACGCCTATCCGTTGCTGGGTCAACTGGCGCTGCAAGATGGCGCTTTTCCCGCGGCGCTCAAGGATCGAGGCGCGGTGATGGAGGGCGTTCTGGCCGATCAGGCGGGGCTGAAGATCGGCGATCACTTTCAACTCGGCGGTGCGGATTTCGTCCTGCGCGGGCGGATCGCGCGTGAACCGGACAGTGCCACGGGCGGCTTTGCGCTGGCGCCGCGCACGATTGTGCGTCGGGCCGACCTTGAGGGCTCGGGCCTGTTGGCGCCGGGCAGCCTGTTCGATACCTCTTATCGCATGGTGCTGCCCCCGGGCCGTAATCTGGAGGCGCTAAAGCAGCAGGCCGAGGCAAAGTTTCGCGATGCCGGCCTCAGCTGGTCTGACAGCCGCCGCGCCGCGCCGGGTGTGGACCGGTTTGTCACTCGTATTGCCGCATTTCTGGTGCTGGTGGGTCTGGCCGGTCTGGCTGTGGGGGGCGTTGGCGTTGCGGCATCGGTACGCAGCTATCTTGACGCCAAGCTGGCCACGATTGCCACGCTGCGCACTTTGGGCGCGACGGGTGGGCTGGTGTTCCAGACCTATTTTCTGCAAATCTCGGTGCTTGCGGCGTTGGGGGTCAGCCTTGGTCTGCTGCTGGGCGTCGGTCTGCCGTTGATCTTCGCGGGTATGATCGAGGCGGCCTTGCCGTTTCCCGCCGACATCTCGCTGTATCCGCGCGCGGTGGCAGAGGCGGCGTTTTACGGCGTGACTTCGGCCTATCTTTTCGCCCTCTGGCCGCTTGCGCGCAGTGAAGGCGTGCGGGCGGCGGCGCTCTATCGCGGCGGCGTTGCGGGCGGGTGGCCAAGGCTACGCTATATCGTGGCGATTCTGGCGCTTGCGGGTCTGCTGATCGGCGGTGCTGTGGCCTTTTCAGGCACTGTGACGCTGGCGCTGGGCACGGCGGGTGGCCTGATCGCGGCGCTGGTGGTGCTGGCCTTTGCCGCCTGGGGTCTGGGGCGGCTGGCGCGCCGCCTTGCCCGTGCGCGGATGATGCGGGGCCGTGTGGCGCTGCGGCTGGCGCTGGCCTCGATCTCGGCGCCGCGGGCCGAGACGACGCAGGTGGTGCTGGCGCTGGGGCTGGGGCTGACGGTGCTGGCGGCGGTGGGGCAGATCGATGCCAACCTGCGCGCCGCGATCAGCCGCGACTTGCCAACCCGCGCACCTGCGTTCTTTTTCGTCGACATCCAGCCCGATCAGATCGACAGCTTTGTTGCCCAGATGAAGGCCGATCCGGCGGTGACCAAGATGGAAACCGCGCCGATGCTGCGTGGCACGATCACCCAGATCAATGGCCAAGATGCGCGCAAGGTTGGCGGCAACCATTGGGTGCTGAGCGGGGATCGTGGGGTGACCTATGCCGACGCCAAACCCGCCAATGCCACCGTGACCGCGGGCACCTGGTGGCCCGAGGGCTATGACGGCGCGCCGCAGATCTCTTTTGCCGAGGCAGAGGCGAAAGAGATCGGGCTCAAGCTGGGCGATACGTTGACCGTGAGCATTTTGGGCCGACCGATCACCGCCACGATCACCAGCTTTCGCGTTGTGGATTTCTCGAACGCGGGCATGGGGTTTGTGATGACGATGAACGCAGGAGCGCTCAAAGCAGCGCCCCATACCAATATTGCCACCATCTATGCCGATCCCAGTGCCGAGGCAGAGATCCTGCGCAGCGTCGCCAAGGCTTACAAAAACGTGACTGCGATCAGCATCCGCGCCGCCGTGGCACGGGTGACCGAGGCGCTGACGGCCATTGCGCAGGCAACAACGCTGGCCGCGCTGGCAACCTTGGTGACGGGTTTTGTGGTGCTGATGGGCGCTGCTGCCTCGGGCGAGCGGGCGCGGGTATTCGAGGCGTCCGTGCTCAAAGTGCTGGGAGCGTCACGCGGGCGTATTCTGGCCAGTTTTGCCTTGAGGGCGGCATTGATGGGGGCGGCTGCCGGGATCGTCGCGATTGCTGCGGGCGCTGCGGGCGGCTGGGCGGTGATGCGCTTTGTAATGGAAAGCCCCTATACCTTCGAGCCTGTCTCGGCTTTTGCTATCGTGGTTGGCGGTGTGGTGGCGACCTTGCTCGCAAGCCTTGTGTTCGTACTGCGCCCCCTTGCCAGTCGGCCTGCACAGGTATTGCGGGCGCAGGAGTAACCACGGTAAGAGCCAAAAAGAAATTGCGTCAAATTTCGTCAACGCAAGTGGTCGATTTAGTATAATTCGGTTGCCTGAGCGACAAAATGGAATATATATTCCACAAAAGTCGGACGAGGGACATTGTGCCGGATCATTCCAAAACCATCGCCCTAATCACAGGTGGCGCGCAGGGTCTTGGCCTTGCGGTGGCCGAAAGGTTGGTGGCCGAGGGCTGCACACAGCTGGCGATCGTCGGGCGGTCCGAGGCGAAAGGCGCGGCTGCGGTCGCCGCCTTGCAGGCGCGTGGTGCGGAAGCGGTTTTTATAAAGGCTGACCTTGGCGATGTGGCGCAGGCGCGCGGCATAGTGGATCAGGCGATCGGGCATTTTGGTCGCCTCAACGCACTTGTCAATGCTGCGGCGGCGACGGATCGCGGATCGATTTTGGACACCAGCCCCGAGGCCTGGGAAAATCTGATGAACATCAACGCGCGCGGGCCGTTTTTCGCGCTGCAGCGCTTTGCCCAAGGTGCGGTCGCAGCGGGGCATCCTGCTTCGGCGGTAAATATCCTTTCAATGGTGGTCCATTGCGGCCAGTCGTTTCTTGCACCCTACTCGGCAAGCAAGGCGGCGCTGGCCAATGTGACCAAGAACGCAGCGCAGGCGCTGCGGGGGCATCGGATCCGTGTCAATGCCATCAATTGCGGTTGGATGGACACGCCGGGCGAGGATGAAACCCAGCGCAAGTATCACGGCGCGACCGACGGTTGGCTTGCCGCCGCCGAGGCAGCACAGCCGATGAGGATGCTGGTCAAACCCGCCCATGTTGCGGAACTTGTCAGCTATATGCTTTCGCCAGCGTCAGGTGTTATGACCGGCGCGGTGGTGGATTTCGATCAAAACGTTGCCGGGGCATACCCCGAGTAGGAGAGAGATGATGACGGTAAGATTTGGGCTTTTGGGCGCGGGCCGTATCGGCAAGGTTCACGCCAAGGCTGTGACGGGTGATGCAGGTGCCAAGCTGGTGGCGGTGGCCGATGCCATGGCCCCTGCGGCACAGGCGATTGCCGACCAATACGGCTGCGAGGTGCGCAGCATCGAGTCGATTCTGGCCGCCAAGGACATTGATGCAGTGGTGATCTGTACACCTACTGATACTCATGCCGATCTGATTGAAGCCTTTGTAAAGGCAGGCAAGGCAGTGTTCTGTGAAAAGCCGATTGATCTGTCTCTGGCGCGGGTCAAGGCTTGTCTTGAGGTCGTGCGTGCGCACAAAGGCACGCTGATGGTCGGCTTTAATCGCCGTTTTGATCCGCATTTCAAGGCCGTCCGTGCACAGATTGATGCAGGCGCGATTGGCACCCCCGAGATGGCCGTGATCACCTCGCGCGATCCCGGCGCCCCGCCCGTTGACTATATCAAACGCTCGGGCGGGATTTTCCGCGATATGACCATCCATGACTTTGATATGGTCCGTTTCCTGTTGGGTGAGGAAATCACCGAGGTTGTCGCGACCGCGGCGGTTCTGGTTGACCCGGCGATTGGCAAAGCAGGTGATTTTGACTCGGTTCAGGTGATGCTGAAAACCGCTTCGGGCAAACAGGCGATGATCTCGAATTCACGCCGGGCCACCTATGGCTATGATCAGCGCATCGAGGTGCATGGGTCCGAAGGCATGGTTTCCGCCGAAAACCAGCGCCCCGTGTCAATCGAGGTCGCGAATGGCAAAGGCTATACCCGCCCGCCGCTGCATGATTTCTTTATGACCCGTTACACCGAAGCCTATGCCGCCGAGATCGCAACCTTTATCGCGGCGCTCGCGGGCACGGGAAAGGCGGAGCCAACGGGCGAGGACGGTCTGATCGCGCTGGCTTTGGCCGATGCCGCCGTCAAGTCGGTGGCCGAAGGCCGCGTCGTCAAGATGTCGGAAATTCTTTGAGCTAACGTCTTGATTTAAAATATTTGCTGCGCAGCATTTTAAGGCAAATGCTGCGCAGCATTTTAGCTGACCAGAACTTCGGTCATCATCCCTGTTGCCATATGGTAGAGGTGGTGGCAGTGCAGGAACCAACTGCCAGCCTTATCCAGGTCAACCGCCACGGTGACCATCGCACCAGGGTTGACCACCACCACATCGCGGCGGGGGCCGTTAAAGCGGCCCATTCCAACATCGACCACCTGAAAATGGTGGCCGTGCAGGTGCATCGGGTGCATCATCATCGTGGGATTCATGAACATCAACTCGATGCGCTCGCCCAGTTTGGCGGCGATGGGCGTATCCTCGCCCCGTGTCTTGCCGTTGATGGTAAAGCGGTAGCCCGGCTGTTCGCCCAAATCAACATGGACCATCCGGCCCATGCCTTCGGATAGCGGGGTGACGGCGCGGAGCCCCGCGTCAAAGCTGATGTCGAGGTTTGGGCTGTCGGCCTCGGCCAGATCGGCAAGTTTGGGGGTCTGAGCGCCCGCGGTGGCAAGGATCAGGCCCGTGCGCATGCGGGCCGCCTCGACCTGCGCAAAGATCGGAAACGCACCACCTTCGGGGGGCAGAGTGACGACGATGTCAAGCCTTTGGCCCATCGCGATGGGGTAGCGGGTGGCGGAAAACGCCGCGCATTTACCACCATCGGTGGCGATGCATTCGCTGGGCAAAGCGCCTGTGTCGATCCAGAAAGCTGTTGCTGTGGCACCATTGATGATGCGCAGACGCACCCGCGCGCCTTTGTCGACGCGCACGACTTCGGGGTCTGCAAGGGTGCGGTCGTTCAGCAGATAGGCATCATAGGCGACGTCATTGGCATGGACCATCATCCCGTTGACCATTGGCATCAACATTTTCGAATGATCCATACCAGCCATACCAGCCATACCGTCGTCTGCTGCAGGTGCCTCAGTGCCTGCGTGGCCGTGCATCATCGAGCCACCCAGATCGTGCAGGA
>JAHEBX010000144.1 GCA_024642045.1 Pseudorhodobacter sp.
TCGTCTTCCAGGCAGGGGATGGAACGTTTGGTGCCGTCCCCGCCGATGAAATCGACGGTGACGAGGTTCAGGTGGTTTCGGAGTATGACCCCTTCGCGATTATGGCCCGTTGAGGGCCATATTCTTGGCAAACAGCTGAGATGCCGGGCTTTTCGCCCGGCACCCTGCCCTTGGCAGTGCACATAATCAAAGGCTTCACTTCGATCCTTCAAACAAAGGAGATCGAAGATGCGAACCAGACCATGCATGCGCAAGCTGACGGATGACCCGGACAACCTGCTTGCCCCTGTATTTCCGGCCTATCGGCAAACCCTTATCGAAGGTCGATACGTGCCAGCTATCCAAGGCCGCTACTTAGCTGCCGTTTTCCATTTTGGAGACTGGCTTCGATCTTCCGAGATCTGCACCCAGGACGTTCGGCATGAGCACGTTTGTGACTTTTTGGATAATCATTTGCCAACGTGCACTTCAAAGCGACACACGCGCAGCGATCCAAAAAAATATCGGTCAGCACTGCAATTGCTGGAGAGGGTGATGCAGGCCCAAGGCTTCGCGATTCCCAAGCCGACGACAGCAATCGACGTAGAACTGCAGGCTTTCGACGATAGCATGAAGCAGGTATGGGGCTATGCCGATAGTACACGGGCGGCTCGGTGCATGGCCATCAGGAGATTTCTTGATGAGCAGTTCAGTAGTCAATGCATTGATTTAACAAAGATTTCGCCTGACGATATTAAGAGCTATCTCGTTGGCGACGGCAGTCGGAGCAGCGGTAGCGCGCGATGGATTGCAGGGTCGATCCGATGTTTCCTGCGATACCGACAATTCCTCGGTAATGACGTCTCGCATCTGATGAGAACGATGCCCACGCTTGCGCGGGCCAAACCGCCTGCGCTTCCCGAGGTTTTCAACGATGCCGAAGTCACTGCGCTGTTGAACGCCTTTAGCGGCGATTTTCCAAGGCGGCGGCGAGCATTTGCCATTGCCCGATGCCTGATCGACCTCGGACTTCGTTCGAGCGAGGTTGCAGGCCTAACGCTCGACGACATCGATTGGGATCTCGGGACTATCCGTGTCAACAATCGTAAGGGGCGACGAGCAGATGTCATGCCGTTGCTTGCGTCGACCGGCGAGGCAATAGCCGACTATATCCAGAAAGAACGACCACAAACGACGTGCCGCAACATATTCGTCAGAACATCGGCCCCGGTCGGCCAGCCTGTTGGGCGTCGGGCGGTACAAGCCACAATGCTTGCCGCCTACGGCCGCCTTGGATGGGATTGCAGCCGAGTCCATGTGCTGAGACACACGTTGGCGACACGGCTGCTGTCGGCCGGGACATCGATGCCAATCATCGCTGACGTCATGCGTCACCGCGACCTCAGCACAACTGTTATCTACACAAGATTGGACACCGCCTGGCTGTCAGAGGTTTCCATGCCTTGGCCGGGGGACATCCAATGAATTCACCCCATACTCTAATGGATGCCGCCGTTGCTTTTCTCCAGGATCGGTCTCGCCGTGGCTTGGTATCGGTGAGTTCCGACAATCTCGTATCAGGTTTTGCTCGCTATGCTTTGAACCGAGGGCATACCTGGCCCATGACCGCAGATCTCTGTATCGGCTGGGCCCGAGATGAAGCTGAGATTGCTGACCCCTTCACTTGGGCGCGGCGTCTTGACACTCTCCGGCCATTCTCTCGTTTTCTGGCTAGTATCGACGCGGCGACACAGTTTCCGTTTGGAAGTCCCTTCGGGCGGTCGACAAGACGCCTCTCGCCGCACATTTACACCAGCGGGGAGATCCAGAGGATCGTTGACGAAGCCGCAATGTTGCGGGCAACCATACCTCTTCGGCCAGCGACTTTCACAACGATGTTCGGCCTCCTTGCAGCAACCGGCTTGCGGATATCCGAGGCGTTGGCGTTACGACTCGTCGATACCGATCTCAGCGTCGGGCAGCTTACGATAAGGGCGAGCAAATTCGGAAGGAGCAGGCTTGTCCCGCTTCACACATCAACGGTGCAGGCGCTGGATCGATACATTGCGGGTCGTAGGCAATATGCTGACAGCAACAACGGGGAATGCCTCTTCACAGGCCATCCTGACGGGCGGGCAATACCATACGCCACGGCGTTTCATGCATTCACCCGACTACCCGCTTACAAGGACATAAGGCCCCGAGGAGGACACCCTTGGGTGCGAATACACGATCTGCGACACACCTTCGTCTGCCGCAGGCTCATGCTTTGGTTGGAACAAGGCGTCAATATCGACAATGCCATTTTGGCGCTGTCCACCTATGTCGGGCACGTCGAGCCGAAGAACACATACTGGTACATGGAAGCGGTGCCGGAGTTGATGGAGTTGACCAGCGCCCGGTTCGAACGCGCCGCGCAAAAGACGGGGACATCCTATCATGCGTGACCCAGCCATGCGCCCATCATTTCCACGGCTGCTGCAGCAGTTCTTCGTCGAATATCTCGGCCAGCAAAAGGCCGTCAGCCCGCACACAGTTGCCGCCTATCGGGATACCTTTCAGCTCCTCCTAAAATTTGCGCAAAGACAGATTGGCAAAAATCCGACCAACCTAGCCTTGGAAGACCTTAGCGCGGCATTGATACTCGATTTTCTCAATTATCTGGAGAAAGAACGGGGCAATTCGGTCCGTAGTCGAAACGCCAGACTTGCAGCCATACGTGCATTCCTTAAGTATGCCGCACACAAGGATTTTTCGGCGTTAGCTTCAATCGAGCAGGTTTTGGCGGTTCCTACGAAGCGGTGCGACAAACCCGTCTTGGACTTCCTGACCAAGCCCGAGATCGACGCGATAGTCTCAGCACCGGATCCAACAACATGGGTCGGGCAACGTGACCGTGCCATGCTGGCACTGATGTACAATACGGGGGCCCGCGTTTCAGAAGTCGCCGACCTGAAGCTGGGTGACATTGTCCTCGGCTCGACTTCTGTTGCACGTCTCAAGGGAAAGGGCCGCAAGCGACGTAGCGTTCCATTGTGGCAACAGACAGCCGCAACACTGCGCCTGTGGATCAGACGGCTCGAGCAACCGGACTTTACAAGCGCTTTGTTCCCCAGCAGCTTTGGCAAACCAATGACGCGGTCGAGCATCGCACGCCGCCTTGCTGTCGCAGTCAACAACGCGAGCCGGGTTGAGCCAATGCTGCTCAACCGTGTCGTGTCACCGCACATCATTCGGCACACCACTGCAATGCACCTGCTGCATTCTGGCGTCGACATCTCCGTCATAGCCCTGTGGCTCGGACATGAGAGCCCTGCGACCACTTACATCTACTTGTCGGCGGACATGAAGATGAAGGAAGAAGCGTTGCTTCGCCTTCAGCCAACGGTCGTCGGCACAAAGAGGTTCAAGGCACCTGATGACCTGCTGGCTTTCCTGAAGGGCCTTTGATTATGTGCACTGCCAAGGGCAGGATGCTGGGCGAAAAGCCCGGCATCTCAGCTGTTTTCCAAGAAGATGGCCCTCAACGGGCCATAATCGCGAAGGGGTCATACTCCGAAACCACCTGCACCTCGTCACCGTCGATTTCATCGGCGGGGACGGCACCGAACGTTCCATCCCCTGCCTGGAAGACGACGATGGAAACCATAAGCGTGGCGGCGAGAGAGGCGGCGAAGGCGTGTGCATCTTTGCGGGACATCTGTTTTGGCTCCTGCTGGGAGGCGAGGGACCATCCCCCGCGCTGACAGGAACCCGCAGGCCCAAAGACGGGCTGACATCACCGGGTGCGTTCGGGCCAGATCACTTAAATCGGGTCCGAATCCGGCCGGCGGCACGGGCTTGCCCGTAGTCCGAGCCCTTGTGGCTTGATTTTGAGCCCGGCTTTGGGCCAAGGAAGGGACTGGCAAGCGGGGGATGGTGCTTTGACGCAAGGGGCCAAATTGTCCCGCTGATGTTCACCCCGCCCGCCTTTCAGCCATGCTCATGGTTTGGGGCATCTTCCTTGGGGATGGAGCGTTTGGTGCCCCGCGCATCGCGGGACGAGGTCGTGTTTGGAGGAGACCCGCCAACAGCGGGCCCCTCGGGTTTTGCGAAGGCTAAGGCGGCGATGTCTGTCTCCCCTGCCCCGCTTTCGCCTACGTCATAAATGACAATTTCCAGCATTGCGTTGCGATAGCCCTCCCGCGCGATCCATAGCTAGGCGGCGGTGAAGGATTTGACGGAAGCAATAGATCGGCTTTACCACAAGGCATCTGGCCGCAATTACGTCTTCTTGGGAGCATTGTTCCACAAGGTATCAAACTACGACCAAAGTGCTGCCCCGAAAGGCAGTGCTGCGATCTGGAGAGGAAATGACTACAAAGATGCAATATGGCGACGCTCGCCGCGGTTGCCACCGGTTCAAGCATTGCTTGGTGACCAAGAACTTGTAGCCCTCACAGCCCACTTGCAGCGATGATCGCCTCTGCGATTTCCGCGATCGGGGTTTGTGACGTCATCGATTTTTCCCGGATGCGGACATAGGCCTCTTCTTCCGATATCCCGCGTTCGCGCGACAGGATGCGAACGGCCTGCTCGACCTGACGACGGGCACGCAGGGTGTCGTCCAGCGTGCGTATTCTTTGCTGCAACCTGCTTTCGCGCTTGGCCATGCCAAGGGCTGTTGTGATGGCGGCCAGTACCCCGAAGATGCGCAGCGGCTTTGACAGGACGCCATGCACATGCCGGCGGCCGATCTCTTCGAGAATGTCGGGAGTTTCATAGGCGATGATGGCGATATGGGCGGCTTCGCTGCCTTCGGCCATCCAGGCCACGGAATGACCGTCGTTCAGCCCGCTCAGCAGGAAGAAAACCACATCATAATTTTCCACCAGCTTGTTTGGCGGCGGCCACAAGCATTCGGTCTGACAACCAATCCGACGCAACTGGTCAAATAGAACCTTGCGATCCTGATCTTCGGGATGAAGGATCAACATCCGGGCCCGGCGCAAGCGCCGGATAAAACTTGTGCTCGCTGAGGGTTCGCGCCCGTTCATCCGGGCATCGCGCCGACCGAACGGTCGTAGGCGATCAGGTATGGATCAGCGCGGATCACCATGGGAGAGCGCCATTCGACCGCATACTGCCCGTCCGCGTCTGCCTTGCCGATCAGTGGGCGCACTGAGACATGGTTGGTTTCCGCATCGATGCATAGATCGCCGCCGGGCGCGTTAAAGACGGCACCCGACAGCGCGGCCAGCACAGCGTCGGTATCTCCACGCCCTGCCGTTCGCAGCGCGTTGGCGTAGAAATGGACCAGCGCATAGGCGACCTGCGCATAGACGCCGGGTGTGCCTATTTTGTGGAAACGCTGATAAAGTGCCGTGAACGCGGCGTTTCCCGGTGTGCCAATGCTGCTGAAATAGGGGGAAACGGCCAGATGTCCGACCCGGGCTGCTGCTGACATCAGCGCCAGTTCAGCCTCGGTTGTGGTCAGGGAGGCGATGGGTGCACGTTTGGGAATGGGGCAGGCCTCGGCATAGGCTTCGTAAAGGGCGACGCTGTGTTGGCCGACAACCGTGGACAGGATAGCATCGGGCTGCAGGCTGGCCACCTTTCGAGTTGCTAAGGCGAAATCCTCGGGCGATGAGGACAGGGACAGATACTGCTCGCTGACGCAGGTGCCGCTGCTTTCGAACAGGAATTCCTTCACGATCCGGTTGATTTCCCGCGCATATAACGTGTCCGAACCGATTAGCGCGATCCGGCGCCCGTGACGGGTATAAAGGTACTCAAGCAGGGGCACGACAAGCTGGTTGGGCACAGCACCCCCGTAGATAACGTTTGGCGAATACTCGAACCCTTCATAGACCGAAGGGTAGAAAAGCACACCGTTGAAACGTTCGACAACCGGCAGCACGACCTTGCGGCTAGACGACAGGCAGCACCCGAAGATCGCATTCACCTTTGCGCCAAGCAACAGCTCGGTTGCGAGTTCGGCATACATCCGGTCATCGCCCTTTGGATCAACGATGATCGGCGAAAGGGGATGCCCGTTTACGCCACCACCGGCGTTGATTTCCTCACACGCCAACAGGATGCCGCGCAGATGGGCGGTCTCTGACACATCCATGACGCCCGACTGCGACAGCAGCACGCCAAAGCTGAAGGGCTCTTTCGCCAACGACATCACCTCGTATCCAAGCCCCCACTATCAACCCGTTTTGCGATCTGCAAAAGCCGTTCATCTTCCCCCGGTCTGCCCATCAGCATCAGCCCGATCGGCAGCCCGGTCGACGACAGTCCGCAGGGCAAGGTCACGGCGGGCAGTCCGGCCAGATTTCCCAGCCAGCAAAACCAGGTCATGCTGTCTTGCGTGGTCTCGCGCCTGCCGCCGAACTCTTGCCAGTCAGAGGTGATGGCGGGGGCCGGCACAGGCAGCGTCGGCAGAACCAGCGCATCCCAATCCCCAAGACCTGTGGAGAGCAACGCGCAAAATTCGGCGCGCACCTGCTGGGCGCGCAAAAGCTCTTGTGCGCTCAGGTGTTGCCCTGCTTCCAGATGTGCGCGGGTGACGGGCGAAAATCCCGCCCCTTGCTTGGCGAGCAGCGATTGATGATAGGCAGTGGCTTCGCAGTGCAGGATCGTCTCCCACGCACCGAAAAAGCGGCGCATGCCGGGAAGCGTGCGCGTTTCAACTGTGCAGCCTTGCGCGCCCTGCAGGGCGGCAGCGACGGCGGCATCCACTTCGTCACTGCGTTCAAGACCGGGGCCTGACAGGTTCACGAGTCTGGCGGGGCGGGAAAGTGGGGCCTTGTCCCGAAACGGCGGGCTGCCGCGCGTTGCCGCATCGCCTGCGTCTTCGCCCAAGAGGCAGGACAGCAGGACCGCGATGTCGTCAAGTGAGGCTGCAAGCGGTCCGGGCGCATCCAGGGACCAGCTGAGCGGCAGGACACCGTGACGCGAGGCGCGGCCATAGGTGGGCTTGAAGCCGTAGATGCCGCAAGCCGATGCCGGAATGCGGATAGACCCGCCAGTATCGCTGCCAAGGGCCGCCGTCACGATCCCGCCTGCGACGGCAACCGCCGATCCGCCGCTGCTGCCACCGGTGATGTGATCGGGATTGTGGGGGTTGCGGGTCAGCCCGAAACTCGACGTCGTGTTGGTGGCCCCGTAAGCCCACTCATGCATGTTGGTCTTGCCAAAGATCACCGCGCCGCCCCGGCGCAGGCGTGCGACCAGGGTCGCATCCACGCCGGCCGGTTCCAAAGGCCGCGCATCGGAACAGGCGGTGGTCGGATAATCCGCGGTCAGGTAGTTGTCCTTCACCGCAATCGGAATGCCGTCCAGTGGGCCAAGCGTGCTGCCCGCCGCGCGCCGGGCGTCCGAGGCATCGGCGGCAGCCAGCACTTTTACTGGGTCGAGGGCCACAAAGGCATTCAGGTCGCCCAGCACTTGCGCCCGGCTTAATGCCGCCTCGGCCAACAGACGTGCGGTCGTGTCTCCACGTCCAAGCGCAGCGATCTGGTCGACCATGAGGTCAGTCTTTTGCAGCATCTTGAACCTCGGCCGTGAACATGGAAACGGGCTGGAATAGATGTGCTGGTTCGGGTGCCGGATGTGTCGGCGCACCGGACATAGCGCCCCGTATGCGGGCCAGCGTGGCCTTCAGCATGGCGACCTGTTCGGCGGTCAGGGGCGAGGGCTGCATTGTCAAACCCCCAGCAAATCTTGCTGCAGTGCCTTATCGGCACGCAGGGTGTCGCGGTCCACCTCCATCCGGATCCGGCCCTTTTCCATCACATAGGCCCGCCCGGCGATGGAAAGGCAAAAGTCGAGATCTTGTTCGGCCACCAGAATGGCGATGCCGCGTTCAGCGTTGATGCGCTTCAGGATTCCCGCCATCTCGTCGATGATCGACGGCTGTACGCCCTCGGTCGGTTCATCCAGCAGCAGGATGCGCGGCTGCGTGGCCAAGGCCCGGGCCAGTGCCAGAACCTGCTGCTGCCCGCCGGAAAGACCCCCGGCCAGATCATCGAGCTTGGGCTTCAGCATAGGGAAATCGGCCAGTGCCGCCGTGACGGCCGCCTTGTGGTCATGCCCCGTCGCCGCCGCCGCCACGGCGATGTTTTCCGCCACCGTCATGCGCGGAAAGACGAAACGCCCCTGCGGCACATAGCCAAGGCCCAGTCTTGCGCGCCGCTCTGGCGCGGCCGGGGCCACTTTGCCATCAATTTCCACATGGCCCGCCATGGCGGCAATGCTGCCGCTGGCAAAGCGCATCAAGGTGGATTTGCCCACCCCGTTGCGGCCGAGAAGCGCCACCACCTCGCCATGCTTCACCTCAAGGCTGACATCGCGAATGATCGTCGTCTTGCCATAGCCGCCTGTGGCCCCCACCAGTTTAAACATGCTGGCGTCTCCCCAGATAGATGTCGAGCACACGCTCGTCGGCGCGCAAGCTGTCGATGTCGCCTTCGGCAAACACTTCGCCCTGATGCAGGACGGTGACGTGGCCTTCCAGCGTGCGGACGAAGTCCATGTCATGCTCGACCACGACGAC
>JAHEBX010000145.1 GCA_024642045.1 Pseudorhodobacter sp.
GGGCCAACCCGCCTGCGGCAAGCACCACATTGCGGGCAGTAATGGTAACTTCGCCCTCTGGCGTAGCAAAGCGCGCGCCCGTTATCCGCCCGCCTTCCTGCAATAGCGCAGTCGCCCTGTGAGATCTTCGCAAGATAACACCGCGATCCGCTGCGGCGCAAAGAAGCTGTGCAACAAGCGCATTGCCGTTGCGCAACTGCATCGCGCGGCCATGCAATGCCAGATCGCGCAGATGCAGCGCCATGCGTCTCGCAACGTGCAAGAACGCGCGCGGCGAGCGGGTCATTGACATAAAAGCACGCAGATCGGCACCGGCTTGGATTGGCAGCCCCCAGAACGACGTCTCGCGCAAAGGGCGCCGCAGGTCATGCAGCAGCGGGCCAAGAGTGCGGGCGTCGAAGGGAGCGGCGATCACCGAGCGGCCGCCAGTGCCTGCGCCGGGAATCTCGCCATAGGTATCAGGAATATGCGCGCCACATTCGAATGTGAGTCCCGCCTCGGCCTCTAGAAACCCGATGGTGCGAGGGGCGTAAGTCAGAAACGCCTCCACCCGCTCGGGGTTGAAATGTGGACCGAGCAAGGTTTGCAAATAGCGGCGCGGCGCCTCTGACGGCTCGGCTATCCCAAGCCGCACCGCCAGCGGATTGCCCGGCGCCCAGATCCATCCTCCCGCCCAAGCCGTAGTGCCGCCGTAAACTTCAGCTTTTTCCGCAACGATGACCCGCAAAGCCTTGGCTGCACCCGTCACCGCGGCGCAAAGCCCCGCCGCGCCGGAGCCGATCACCAAAAGGTCGCAGTCTTGGGTCACACGCGCGCCTCGGGCTTTACGGCCATTGAGAGCACCGCATCGACGACGCGCCCGCGCAGACGGTTCTGGCCGTCCTCGGTGTGCAACTCGCCCCCAAAGGAATGTGAAAAGGTCTCACGGTTCGAGACGTTGTAAAAGCTCATTGCCGAAATCATCCAGTGCAACTCGACCGGATCGACATCGGCGCGAAAGATTCCCGCCGCCTTACCAGCCTCGCAAAGCGCGGATAGCTTGGCGATGATCGAGCTGTTGAGCGCGGGGATCACATCTGATTGCTTCATATAGCGGGCGTGGTGGATGTTTTCGATCATCACCAAGCGGATGAAATCTGGCAGCGCATGATGCGAATCAAATGTGGCCTTGGTGATTGCCGTAAGCGCCGCCACCGGATCAAGCCCGCTCAGATCAAGTGCGTTCTCATTCGCCCGAAGCCGCGCATAGACACCCTCCAGCACCGCGCGATAGAGCCCCTCTTTGTCGGAATAGTAGTAATAAATCATACGCTTAGACACAGATGTTTTGGCTGCTATCTCGTCAATCCGTGCTCCAGATAGACCGCGGTCGGCAAATTCAGCTGTCGCAACCTTCAGGATGTCGACCTTCACTGCCTCAGGGTCTTGTTTCCAAGAGCTTTTTCGTCTGGGCGTTTGATCGGTCATCGTAAAATCTCCCCGTCTTGAGACCCTTGCTAACATGAATTTAACAACCTGGTACAATTTAATTTGACAAATTAACTGAATGGTCCATTGTAAAGGGGCAACCGTGGGGGAGAGAGACACCACGGTCCATCTTTGGGAGGACGACAATGATCCGCAAACTACTCGGCGCCACTCTGGCGCTTGGCCTGACCACACTTCCGGCGCTTGCCGAATATCCTGAAAAGGAAATTCAGGGCATCATCCAATGGGGTGCTGGCGGCTCGACCGATACCGTGATGCGCGCTGTGACGCCGCATGCCGAAAAAGCACTTGGCGGCACCATCGTGATGCAAAACGTCACCGGCGGCGTTGGCGCAATCGCGCTAAACCAAGTCGCCAACGGCGATGCTGATGGCTATCAGATCCTGTTTGGCGCGGAAAACCCGCTGCTTTACAAGGTGATGGCGCTGGGTGACAAAGACTATTCCGACTTCACCCCGATCAACATTCTGGCGCGTGGCATTCCGATCCTTGTCGCCCGCCCCGATGCGCCGTTCAACACCTACCCTGAGATGATCGCTTATATAAATGCGCATCCCAAGGACGTGAAGTTCGGCTCGACCGGCCCTGGTGGTCTGCCGTCGGTTGTGACTGCGATGATCAACCAAAAGACCCCGATTGACGTGACCTTCGTGCCCTATGACGGCGACGGTCCGGCGCTTACGGCTCTGCAAGGTGGCGCCATCGACGTGATGCCAGCGGTTCTGGGTGCGGCTGTCGAAGGCATCAAGGGTGGCACGATGAAAACGATCGCGCTGTTTGATACCGAAGCCTCTTCGGCGCTGCCGGATGCACCGACCATCGTGTCGACAAACCCCGAGTTTGGCGATCTGCTGCCTTGGGGTCCGTTCTTCGGCGTCTTTGTCAAAAAGGGCACGCCGGATGACATCGTCGCCAAGCTGACCGCCGCCTATGCCGAAGGCGCCAAAGCCGAGGATTTCCTTGCGCTTATGGATGGTCGCGGATTCAAGATGATGAACATCTCGGGCGACGAGGCGCAGGCTTTCCTCGCCAAATGGCAGTCCACGACGGCATGGCTCGTACAGGACGCAGGCCTGACCAAGGCCTCGCCCGCTGACTTCGGTATCCCGAAGCCATAAGCCACCACTGATCTGATCTGCGCCGCCCCCTTTACCCAAAGCGGGGCGGCGTTTTCATGCCTAAAGTGTGACTTCATCAGGGGGGAAACCATGCAGTCCAAGACACCACGCAGGCCCGGAGAATTAGTTTTCAACCTCTTCGTTATCGCCGCAAGTCTGTTTCTATTTTATAGCGCTTATGGCATCGCAGGGTTTGACGCGCTGTCCTCGGCGGGCGCAATCCCGATGATGACAACGGCGCTGATGGCGCTCTGCGGGGTGCTGATATTGCGTGAAAACCTGCGCAAATCACCGAATACCGCTGAAAAGATCGAGCGGGATATCCTGCCGATACCGGTGATTGTCACCATCATTGCGATTACCGCCTATGCGCTTTTGCTCAAGCCACTTGGGTTTATCCCGACGTCATTCCTTTTCCTGCTTGGGCTGATGAAGCTGTTTTCCGGCCGTAGCTGGGTCTTTTCCGTCGCGGCTGCCGCTGGGTCAGTGGCACTTATCTATGTGATCTTCCGGTTGATCTTCACGGTGCTGATGCCGCAGGGCGTGGTGCCAGAATCCGAAATTCTGGCCGCGATCGGCCATCTGTTTGGCGGTGCAAAATGATGGATGTCATCAACAATTTTCTGATCCCCTTTCTGGATCTCAAACTCCTGTCGCTGGTAGCCCTTGGCACATTTGCGGGCATCTACATCGGCGCGATCCCCGGTCTTTCGGTGACGATGGCGGTGTCGATCCTGATCTCGTTTACCTTTTCGTGGGACGTCCTTCCGGCAATTTCACTGATGATCGGCATCTACATGGGTGGGGTTTACGGCGGCTCACGCACGGCGATCCTGCTCAACATCCCCGGCGCGCCCTCGGCCATTGCCACCGCGCTTGACGGCTTTCCGATGGCACAGCGCGGCGAGGCGGGCGAGGCCATCGGCATCACTACGGTGATGAGCTTTTTCGGCGGCCTCGTCGGCATCATCGTTTTAGCCGCCGCCGCCCCGTCGGTCTCGGCCTTTGCGATCCGGTTTCAGCCGCGCGATTATATGCTGCTGGCCGTATTGGGCATTCTGCTTGTCGGCTCGCTCTCGGGTGACAGCCTTGTCAAAGGCGTCTTTGCCGGTGCCATGGGCCTGATGATCGGGTCTATCGGTCTTGATCCCCTAACCATGGATCAACGCTTTACCTTTGGCTCCACCGCAATGATGGGCGGCATTTCTTTTATCGCGGTGATGATCGGCATGTTTGGCGTGTCCGAGGCGCTGATTCAGCTTCATTCGATGAAAACGCCCGGCGTCAAGCAGGTGATCAATCGCATCGTGCCAAGCTTTGGCACCATCCGCAAATACCTGCCATTGTCGCTGCAATCTTCGGCCATTGGCGTCATCATCGGCGCGTTGCCCGGAACCGGCGGCGACATTGCGGCGCTAATGGCCTATGACCACGCCAAGCGCGTCACCAAGAACCCCGAAGTGCCCTTCGGGAAGGGCGCGCGCGAGGGCCTTGTTGCCCCAGAAACCGCCAATAACGCAGCCGTTGGCGGTGCCTTTATCCCGATGATGACGCTGGGCATTCCGGGTGACAGTGTGACCGCGATTATGATCGGCGCGTTGTTTATCCACGGCCTGCACCCGGGCCCAATGCTGATGGTGGAACAACCGCACATGTTTTGGTTCATCGTTGGCTGTCTGACCCTCGCCAATGTGTTCATGCTGATCTTTGGCCTCACGGGGATCAAGATTTTCGTGAAAGTCGTCGAGATGCCGCGCACAGTGCTGATCCCGTTGATCCTGCTTTTGTCGATCGTCGGCGCTTATGCGGTCAATAACAGCCTGACAGATGTTTACTGGATGCTTGGCTTCGGCGTGTTGGGCTATTTCATGCGGCTTTATGGCTATAGCCTTGGTCCCGTGATCCTTGGCGTGATCCTGTCGCGGCTCTTGGATGACAACTGGCGGCGCGCGATCATTTCAGATCAGGAAAGCCTGCCGCGCCTTATGCATGGTATCGTGACCAGCCCGCTGTCACTGACGCTGTTCCTCGCGGTTATCTTCATCTTCGTCTCGAAAACCCCACTCTGGGCGATGATAAAACGGGGGCGCGCATGATCCGTCTTGGTCTGATTGGTGACAATATCGCCAAATCGCAAAGCCCGCGTCTGCATCGGTTGGCAGGGGCGCAAAACAAAGCCCCAGTCAGCTATGATCGATTGGTGCCTGCAGAAACCGGTAAGGAGTTTGACACGCTCTTTGCCGAAGTGGCGCAAGGCGGCTATCGCGGAGTCAATATCACCTACCCTTATAAAGAGCGTGCGGCGGCCAAGGTCTCGATTGACGATCCGCTGGTGCGCGCCATCGGCGCAGTCAATACGGTGATTTTCGACGAGGGCGGGCCGCATGGCTTTAACACCGATTATTCCGGTTTCATCGCCGCCTATCGCCATATCCGCACCATCCCGCCGCGCGTCGCCCTGATGATCGGCGCGGGCGGGGTCGGCAAGGCGGTGGCCTACGGACTTGTCGCAATGGGGGTGCAAGAGATCCGCATCGCCGAGCGGGATTTGCCCAAAGCCGAAAGCCTGGCCGAAGCTTTGCGCGCCGCCAAAGCCGGTCTCCGCGTGATCACGGGGTCCGATGCTGCGGCTATGACACAGGGGGCTGACGGGCTGATCAACTGTACCCCTGTCGGCATGGTCGGCTATGGCGGAACACCTTTGGCGCGTACGGCGATGGCGGGGGCAGAATGGGCCTTTGATGCGGTCTATACCCCCGTTGACACCCTATTCTTGCAGGACGCCGCGGCCGAGGGGCTCCATATCATTTCGGGATACGAGCTTTTTATCGGGCAAGGTGTCGATGCTTGGGGGCTCTTCACTGGCCTCCCGCTCGATTACGAACGCCTGCGCGCCGACCTTTTGCAACCGGAGTAAGCCCATGAAAACCTCCATCGCCACAGTCTCGATTTCCGGCAGTTTTCCCGAAAAGCTCGAAGCAATCGCCAAGGCGGGTTTCGATGGTATCGAGATTTTTGAACAGGACTTCATCGCATCGGATTACGCGCCACGCGACATCGGGGCGATGGTGCGCGATCATGGGCTTGCCATCACCCTGTTCCAACCCTTCCGAGATTTCGAGGGCCTGCCCGAACCGTACCGCAGCCGCGCCTTTGCCCGCGCCGAGCGCAAGTTTGACTTGATGGCAGATCTTGGGGCCGAGCTGATGCTGGTCTGCTCGACCGTGCATCCCGCCGCGATGGGGGGCATCGACCGTGCGGCCGCAGATTTTCACGCGCTTGCCGAGATTGCTGCCCCGCGCGGGCTGCGGGTTGGGTTCGAGGCGCTCGCTTGGGGGCGTCACATAAACGATCACCGCGACGCTTGGGAAGTGGTGCGCCGCGCAGATCACGCCAATCTTGGCTTGATCCTTGACAGCTTTCACACTTTGGCGCGCAAGATCGACCCAGAAACCATCCGCCGCATTCATGGCGACAAGATCTTTTTCGTCCAGCTTGCCGATGCACCCGCCATCGAAATGGACTTGCTCTATTGGTCGCGGCATTTTCGCAATATGCCCGGCGAAGGTGATCTTGATGTCACCGGATTTCTACGCGCAGTGTTGGCGACGGGTTACGAAGGCCCGCTCAGCCTTGAGATTTTCAACGATCAGTTTCGCGCCGGCCTGCCGCGTCTTGTGGCGCAAGACGGCTATCGCAGCCTGATCGACCTGATGGACCGCGTGCGCCGCGCCGAACCTGCTCTGGCGGTTGATCTGCCCGCCTTTCCCGCGCCGAAACCCGTGCAAGACATTGAGTTCATTGAGATCGTTACAGCCCCAGAGACCGCCCGTGAAGTGGGCGATTTCCTGACAGCGCTTGGTTTTAGTGCCACGGCTTCGCATGTCTCCAAACAGGTGACACGCTGGCAACAGGGCGCGATCAACATTTTGGTCAACACTCAAGGCAGCGGTTTCGCCCACAGCTCCTATGTTGCCCATGGAACCACGGTTTCTGAGATTGCGCTGCGCGTGCCGGATGCGATGGCCGCGCAAGCCCGCGCCGAGGCCTTGGGCATCGCGCCCTATCGCCAAACCCCGGTCTCAGGCGAATTGGACATTCCGGCGATCCGGGGCGTGGGCGGTAGCTTGCTGCGCTTTGTCGATGATGCGACGACGCTTGGTCAGATTTGGGATCTTGATTTCACCGCTGCCAAACCCACCGCCAAGGGCGCAGGCCTCACCCGCATCGACCATATCGCCCAGACGATGGCCTATGACGAGATGTTGAGCTGGTCGCTGTTTTACCATGCGCTGTTTGACGCGCAAAAGGCGCCAATGGTCGATGTCGTCGACCCCGACGGTCTTGTGCGCAGCCAAGCGGTCGAAACCGGCGCGCTGCGCATCACCCTCAACGGGGCGGAAGCGCGGCGCACGCTTGCGGGGCGTTTTGTCGAAGACAGCTTCGGATCCGCCGTGCAGCACATTGCCTTTGCCAGTGACGATATCTTTGCAACCGCTGCGGCGCTGGCTGCGGCAGGCTTTCCGATCTTGCAAATCGGCGGCAATTATTACGATGACGTCGAGGCGCGCTTTGGCCTTGACCCGGCGCTGACTGTGCGCATGCGGGCAGCCAATGTGCTTTATGACGAAGACGCGGGCGGGCAGTTCTTTCAGCTTTACTCGCTGACCCGCCCCGAGGGTTTGTTCATCGAAATTGTGCAACGCCAAGGCGGCTATCGCGGTTATGGCGCGCCCAACGCGCCCTTCCGTATTGCAGCGCAAAAACGCGCCACAAGGCCAGCGGGCCTGCCGAAGTTTTAAAGATGCGCGCCGTGCTGCACCGCCTCCCGCGTCATTTGGATCAAAGTATCAAGCCCGTGATCGGGCGCGTGATCCTGCCGCCGTGTGATGCCAACCGCCCCGGACAAATAGCGCACGTTGGTCGGCACGATCACCGCCTCGCCACGATCCAACTCGTCGCGGATCACCCCTTTCGAGATGAACCAGACCGCGTCGGAACCCATCACCACACCGCGCCCGATCGAAAGCGCCACAGTCTCCATCGCCGCGCGCTGACCGATAAGGCCGAGACTGGCAAGGTAATCATCCACCGCGCGCCGGATGATCGCACCCTCGGGTGGCAGGATCAAAGGACAGCGGCGCAGGATTTCACTGGCTGCCAGCCCCCGCATCGGATGCCCAGGTCGCGTCACCAGAACGATTTCATCCTCATAGAGATGCTCGAACATCAGTCCAGCCATATGGGCAGCGGCGGGCATCCGCCCGATCATCAGATCAATCTCGGCGGCACGCAGCAAATCCATCAGATGGCTTTGCGGACCGGTGATCACCGACAACACCCGATCCGGCATCACCGGTTGCCAACGCAGCGCCACCTGAGGGAAAAGCCGGGTGGCCGCCGTCGGCAGAACCCCGACGGTCATCTTGCCACCGGTATGCGGACGCAGGGCAGCGGCAGCGGCCTCAAGCGCCTGCACGCCAAGGCTGGCATGGTGGCGAAACATCCGCCCTGCCTCTGTGAGCACAAGCCGCCGCGCCTCGCGGGTGAAAAGGCTGACCGCCAAGAGATCCTCAAGCTCGGCCAGACTGCGCGAGAGCGCGGGCTGCGAAATGCCCTGCGCCCGTGCCACCGCCGTGAGGTTGCCCGAGGCCGCAATGTCCAGAAAGGCGCGGATATGGCGCAGTTTAATCGCTGGATGCATAATCATATTGGTATCAAACTTGGCCCATTTTGCATTATTTTTACGACTTTACCTCGTTTAGATTATCAAAAGGGGGAAACCACATGCAAGCCTTGATGCGACCTTGGGGACATATGCACTATCGCATTGACGGTGCGCCGGACGGGCCGACGGTGGTCTTTGCAAATTCGCTTGGCACTGATTTGCG
>JAHEBX010000015.1 GCA_024642045.1 Pseudorhodobacter sp.
GATCTCATCGATCTTTTGCAGCCGCGGCAGGTCAAGGTGGCGCAGGAAAGGAAACACCTCGGCCATCGCCATGCCCGCTTTGCGATCAGCGGAAAGCGCGACAATCTTCATCGAGGGATGCGTGGCAATCAGTCGGACCATCTCGGCGCCGGTATAGCCAGATGCCCCAAGAATTGCGATCCGATGTGTCATGCCATGCTCCTGTTTTTACTGGAGCAGATGTGGCCCCTGTGGAGGCTGGATGCAAGGATAAACTCGACCTAAGCGCGTATTCGCTCGCCCGCTTCGATGCGGAACGGCAAGATATTTTCGCGTGGCGGCAGCGGGCAGATGGCGAAATCGGTAAAGCCGCAGGGGGGCGTGAAGGCGCGATTGAAGTCCAGTGTGATTTCGCCCTGCCCCGCATCTTCGCCAATCAAAAACCGCGAAGCCGCATAGGTTTCGTGGCCCGAAGTCTGATCACGGATCACGAACATCGGCTTGTCGCCCTTCCAATGTGTGGCGAGCAACATTACGGTCTGACCTGCGTGACTGAAATGGGCCGTGTGGGTCAGCTGCACCGTCGTGGTCGCGCCGCCTTTTTGATCAACCGCTTGTGGCACGGGGGTATCCAGTGCTTGCCAGCGGGCACGGATGATCCATGCGGGATCGGTGGGAAAATAATGCAGTTGCGCCTTGCGCGACCGCGAAAGATCCCGCACCCGCAGCGCAGGCTGGTTGTCGACAGTATGAAGCTCCAGCAACAAGCCCGCAGTCCGCAATTGCGGAAAACCACTGCTCGACGCGGCAAAGTCATGGGTCTGCCCGTCAGGAGTGGTCAGGGTTTCACGCGCGGCATCAATCACGCCCAAGTCAGCGGGGCCGCAAGACAGCCGCACCTCTGCCCCCTGCCCCGAACCCAGTGTTTGCAGAGCGCCCGATAGCTCGACCCGATCGGTGAGGTTCAGCCAGCCGTCTTCGGCTTCCAGGGCGGCAAGACGACGTTCGCGGTGGTCATCCAAGGACAGCATTGCAGGCTCCTCTCGTTGCAAAGAAAGGATGCCTGTCTGCCAACTCAGCTGCAAGGCCTCACGCAAACTTGCGCCCAGTGCAAAACATCCGGGCGGGGTCACATGGCCCCGCCCCGACTGAACGCTGTGCCAAGTTCAGGCATAAAGAGCAGGCACCCCCAGATGATCATGGATCTGGTTGACCGCCTGTTTGTTCAGGCCCAAAGCATGTGCAAGATCGTTGAGGTATTGCGCCTCGGACTGACTGTCGAGGTTGATCGCCATCAGCGACATTGTGTAAACCTGCGACTGCATCCCAGCGGGCACATGCGACACCAGCGTTGGTATCGACACCGGCGCGTTGATCTGCGCTTGAACGAAGGCCATTTCCTCGGATGTCGCACCATCAAGGTTGGACAACAGTTTCTGTTTTTCGTCGTCTTGGATCGCGCCGTCAGATTTCGCGGCCTGAATCATGGCCGCAATCATCAAGGCCGCAGCTGCGTTCTGATGCGGGGTCGGCGTGACGTCTGGCTCGCCTTGATTAGAGAAAGAAGAGTTGAGAACTTCGCCAAAGCTTTGGTCATTGCCGGGCGCCGTCTGCCCCTCGGACTGACCGCCGGTCAGAGCGCCCAAAAGCCCCCCCAAACCACCGGCGGCGGCACCGCCTCCCAAGAGTCCGCCAAGCATGTCGGCCAAGCCACCACCCGCTGCACCGCTCTGGGCTCCGCTTTGGGCAGACGGGCCGCCCATCAGGCCACCCAGCAGATCCCCCAGACCGCCGCCCGAACCTGATTGGCTTGCAGCCCCGCCCCCCATCAGGCCGCCCAGCAGGTCGCCAAGCCCACCGCCAGACTGTTGTCCGGTTTGCTGGCTCGTTTGCTGATCAAATAATCCGCCCAAACCCCCCGAAGCGCCTTGTGATGCGGGCTGGCCCCCTCCGAGCATCCCGCCCAACAGATCGCCCAAACCACCGCCTGCAGATCCCTGCGCGCCCGAAGCGCTGCCTTTGGCGAGCGACGACATACCTTTGGCCACGGCAACACCGATGGCGACTTTCGCAAGGGTTCCGACAAGGGACATAACACACACTCCTGATGATTCGCCCTGAATTGGGCTTGGCAAAAGGCTAGTGCGGATGTGTCATAGTGTTGCGGGGAAAAACCACCGCCCGACCTCAGGGCGCTGAGCCGGCCAATTCTTGCCGATCACGCGGCTTGGAACTTAACGCCGTGGCGCAGAAACTGCGTGGCTTTGTTGGAAACCGAAGCAGGATCACCCGTTGTGATGAATTTTGATGTCTTGCCTGTGCCCAACATTTCGGGTCGGCGGGTCAGGTAATCGGCAAGGGATTCTGCGACCAGATTGGCCTGACTATAGACCTTGACCTCTGGCCCAAGCGCATCGGCAAAGGTTTTCTCGACCAAAGGGTAGTGAGTGCAGCCCAAAACGGCGGCCTCTGGATGCGGCATGCGGCGTTTAAGCGCCTCGACATGGCTGCGCACAAGGGCTTCGGCCAAGATCTCGTCGCCCTGCTCAATGGCGTCAACGACACCGCCGCAGGGCTGCGCCTCGACATCGACACCGATGGCGCGGAAGGCAAGTTCACGCTGAAAGGCGCGGCTCGCGACTGTGGCAGGGGTCGCAAAGAGCGCCACATGTTTGACACCCACCTCGCGCGGAGGCGAGTTGTCGCCCCACTGGCGTTCGGTCAGCGCCTCGATCAGCGGCACAAAGACGCCGAGCACGCGCTTGTTCGGCGGCAACCATGTTTCCTGCATCCGCTTGAGTGCCGCGGCAGAGGCGGTGTTGCAGGCAAGGATGACCAGATCGCAGCCCTCGGCCCAAAGCCGCTCAGTCGCGGCACAAGTGAGGTTAAAGATATCATCGGCCGTGCGCACGCCATAGGGTGCATGAGCGTTGTCGCCATAATAGACGAAGGGCACATCCGGCAGACGCTTGGTCAGCGCGTCCAGCACTGTCAGGCCCCCGATACCGCTGTCAAACACCCCGACTGCCATGCTGCCTCCTGCCTTCGCGCGGCAGGGTTGGCCCCCTGTTCAGCGCGATTTGTATTTCGCCTCGAATTCGTAGCCCAAAGCATAGGACTTTAGCGGACGGGGGGAAAGGGCATAGGTGCGCCGGCGCAGATCCTCCATCAGCGCGGTGGGATCGGATTTCAGCGCCGCAATGGCGGTTGCGGGCACTGGGTTGCCGATGACGACGCGAACTGGTTCGTCGATGCGCGACTTGAACTCTTTCAGCAGCAGTGCAAGGCGCAGATTGGAGTGAATATGGGAGGCGATCTGAAACAGGCGCGAATTATGACCCTCAAAAAATATCGGCAGAACGGTTGCGCCGGATTTCGCAATCATCTTGGCCGTGAAATTGCGCCAGGATGGATCCATCGGGCGCGAAAACGCCTTGGCCGAGGTCGAAACGGTGCCGCCCGGAAAGACACCAATGGCACCGCCTTGGGCCAGATAGGTGAGAGCGGCATGACGGGTTTCAAGGTTGGTTTTTACCGCCTCTTTGGTTTCTTCAAACGAGATTGGCAGCAAGACGCGGTCCAGATCGCTGGCGCGGCGAAAGACAGAATTCGCCAGAATGCGGAAGTCCCCACGTTGTGCGTCCAGGATATGTCCCAACATCAGACCATCCAGAATGCCGTAAGGGTGGTTCGAGATCACCACCAAAGGGCCGTCTGCCGGAATATTGGACAACGTCCCGCCGACAATATCGAGGCCAAGACCATATCGTTCCGGCATCACCTGCCAGAACGAGCGCCCCTCAGCCACCTCACGCTCGTATCCGGCGGCGCGGCGGATCAGGCCGTGGCGACCGCTGACGTTTTCCAAAAGCCGGATCAACATTTGCCCCGAACGGGTTCGGGCTGAACCCGCATAGGTGATGTCACGCGTCAGGTTGGCAGTTTGCATTCGGCACGCTCCTGTATTTTGTGCCAATTTTAGCGGCGATTCTTGAATATTGCATGACAGCGCGCTCACCACTTTGGCAAACCGCCCCAATTTTTGACCCGCAGCGCAGTTTACAGCAGGGTTTTAATCCTTAGAAGACTGACTATGTGGTAGTGTGCGCCGATTGGATTGGAGTGACGATGGACTGGGACAAGCTTCGGATATTTCATGCGGTGGCTGATAAGGGCAGCTTGACCCATGCGGGTGAGGTGCTGCACTTGTCGCAATCCGCTGTCAGCCGACAGATCCGCGCGCTGGAAGAAAGCCTTTCTGTAACCCTTTTCCACCGCCATGCCCGCGGGCTGATCCTGACCGAACAAGGCGAATTGCTGTTTGACGCCACCCAGCAGATGGTCAAGCGGCTGGATGCCACAGCGGCACGGATCCGCGATAGCGAGGACGAGGTTTTTGGCGAGTTGCGCGTGACGACCACGATGGGCTTTGGCACCATGTGGCTGGCTCCTCGTCTGCCAAAACTTTATAAGAAATACCCCAGCCTGAAAATCGACCTGATGCTGGAGGAACGTGTGTTGGACCTGCCGATGCGCGAGGCCGATGTGGCGATCCGGATGAAAGAGCCGTCTCAGGCCGATCTGATCCGCAAGCGGCTGATGAACATCAAAATGCGGCTTTATGCGACGCAAGAGTATCTGGCCGAATTCGGAACCCCCACGACGATGGCGGATTTCTCGCAACACCGGCTGATTTGCCAGCATGCAGGCACCCCACAGGTATCAGCGGGGGCCGATCTTGTGGCTGACCTAATGAGCCATGACATCCCTTCAAAGCTGACGGTGAACAACTATTTCGGTGTGTTGCAGGCAGTGCTGAATCATCTGGGCATCGGCGTTTTGCCCGACTACATCACGATGGATTTCCCACATCTGGTGCGCGTGCTGCCCGAAACGGAAAGCGGAGAAGTGCCGGTGTTTCTCGCCTACCCCGAAGAGTTGCGCCATTCAAAACGTGTCGCCGCCTTTCGGGATTTCATAACCGAAGAGATCGTGGCGTTTCGCAAACAACACGCGGCGCAAGCCATCGGCTGATCATTGCTGCAGCAGCTATGCGCCTGACGCATAACGGCAATGCCGCAGGTGCAGCCTATTCATGATTGAGACATACCAGCCATAGGTATAGGAACACCGATGAGGCGGTAATTGAGTTCGCTCTTACCTTCTCATACCTCCCTGTTGGACTTGGCCGAGCGAAAGCTCGGCCTTTTTTTTGATTTTCTGCACGGTTTTTTCTAACGCCTTGAAATGGGCAGTTTTTTTGACCGATGCGTCAAAATTTGTGCAGGCTGAGTCTGATCGCTCGCCATCTCGCATTGACCCTACGCCGAAGATCGCAGCGCAAACGATTCGCCCCGAGAATCGCTGCGCGCGACAAAAATATGTTGAATGGGGGCCTCTGCGGCCCTCGCGCCCCTTTCATATAAGCCTCGCCTGTCCTATGACGCGCGCATCCATATTACTTCGGGGAAAGCCGCATGACCGAGCCCGCCATCACTCCTGAACTGGTTGCCAGCCACGGCATGAAGCCGGATGAATATGCCCGCCTGCTGGAAATCATCGGCCGTGAGCCGACATTTACCGAGCTTGGCATCTTTTCCGCCATGTGGAACGAGCATTGTTCTTATAAATCGTCGAAAAAATGGCTGCGCACGCTGCCCACGACGGGGCCGCAGGTGATTTGCGGGCCGGGTGAGAACGCAGGCGTCGTGGATATCGGTGACGGCCAAGCGGTGATCTTCAAGATGGAGAGCCACAACCACCCCAGCTATATCGAGCCGCATCAGGGGGCTGCCACCGGCGTGGGCGGGATTTTGCGCGACGTGTTCACGATGGGGGCACGGCCGATTGCGGCGATGAACTCGCTGTCGTTCGGCGTGCCAAGCCATCCCAAGACGGGCTATCTGGTCAAGGGCGTGGTTGAGGGCGTGGGGTCTTATGGCAATGCGTTCGGCGTGCCGACGGTGGGCGGCGAAGTGCGGTTCCACAAAAGCTATAACGGCAACTGTCTGGTCAATGCTTCTGCGGCGGGCCTCGCCGATACGGACAAGATTTTCCATTCGGTCGCCTCGGGTGTGGGCATGCCGGTGGTCTATCTGGGCGCCAAGACCGGACGCGATGGCGTGGGTGGTGCGACAATGGCCAGCGCCGAGTTCGACGATACCATCGAGGAAAAGCGCCCCACCGTGCAGGTTGGCGACCCCTTTACCGAAAAGCGTCTGCTGGAGGCGAGCCTTGAGTTGATGGCGAGCGGAGCGGTGATCTCGATTCAGGATATGGGGGCTGCGGGGCTGACCTGTTCGGCGGTCGAGATGGGCGACAAGGGCGGGCTTGGCATCCGGTTGCAGCTGGATGACGTGCCGCAGCGCGAGACACATATGAGCGCCTATGAGATGATGCTGTCAGAGAGCCAAGAGCGCATGCTGATGGTGCTGAAGCCCGAGCTTGAGGATGTTGCGCGGGCGATTTTCGTCAAATGGGATCTGGACTTTGCGATTGTGGGCGAGACAATTGCCGAGGATCGGTTCCTGATCCTGCACGGCAACGAGGTCAAGGCGGATCTGCCGCTGTCCAAACTGTCGTCGAGCGCACCGGAATATGACCGCCCTTGGGTCGAAACGCCTGCCGCGGCGCCCCTTGGCGCAGTGCCCGAGCTTGGCGCGATTGCGGGGCTGCGGGCGCTGATTGGCAGCCCGAACTATGCGCACAAAGCTTGGGTCTACGAGCAATATGACAGCATGGTTGGCGCCGATACGGTGGTGGCGCCGGGGGCTGGCGCGGGTGTTGTGCGGGTGCATGGTTCGGGCAAGGCGCTGGCGTTTACCTCGGACGTGACGCCCCGTTACGTAAAGGCGAACCCGTTTGAAGGCGGCAAGCAGGCGGTGGCGGAAGCCTATCGGAACTTGATAGCTGTTGGCGCCAAGCCCTTGGCCACGACAGACAATATGAACTTTGGCAACCCCGAGAAGCCCGAAATCATGGGGCAGTTTGTCGGCGCGATCAAGGGCATTTCAGCGGCCGTATCGGCCCTCGATATGCCAATCGTGTCCGGCAACGTCTCGCTCTACAACGAGACCGACGGTGCGGGGATCCTGCCGACGCCGACAATTGGCGCGGTGGGAATTTTGGCCTCGCTGGACGAGCTGATCGCAGGGCGGCCACACGCGGGCGACGTGGCGCTGGTCATTGGTGAAACCTTTGGCCATCTGGGACAATCGGCGGTTCTGGCGGAGGCTTTTGGTATCGAGGCGGGTGATGCGCCGAACGTCGATCTGGCTGCAGAGCGGCGCAATGGCGCGTTTGTCCTGGCACAGCGCAACGCACTGCGGGCTTGCACTGACCTCGCCGATGGTGGGCTGGCGCTGGCGGCATTCGAGATGGCCGAGGGCGCAGGTCTCGGTGTGAGCCTTGACGCGAGCGACATCCCTGCCCTGTTTGGCGAGGATCAGGCGCGCTATCTTGTGGCCTGCGATGAGGCAGCGGCCAAGGCGATTGAGGCCGCGGCGTTGCTGACTGACGTGCCTGTGCAACGTGTTGGACGCTTTGGCGGTGATATGGTGGATCTGGGCGGCGACAAGGCCCCGCTGGTGGCGATGTCAGCACTTTACCGGTCAGCCTTTGCTGCCGCGGTTGATTAAAGAGGAACCATTCCGGCAAAATATGGTGATGCGGCGCGGGCGACAGCCCGCGAGTGCCCGGTCAAACAGGTGAAGCCTGACCTTGCATCCCCCCGCTCAGAGGCAAGGTGGGGCATTCAATCCGGTCGGTTTACAGTGGCCCTTTAGCGCGTTGAGAGCACCTCGTTGGTGGTAAAACATCGCTTTTGATCTTGCGCCGTCCATTGCGGGTTTCGCAAAGCACGTCAGCGGCGAGACCGCGCGCGAGGTCTGAATTGAACATGCAATGTTGGTGGACCAAAATGGCGTCATAGGACTGACGCCGCTCTAATTGACAACCAAGCAGGGCAGATTTCGGCGATTTCTCGCCCGATGCGGCGGTAAAGGGGGCCGCTCCCGGCTTGCCACAACCTTTCACGTTGACGTGAAGTGAGAGTAATTTTACCCTTTTTCAGTATAGTTATTGAAAGGATTAAACGTGAACCTCATTGCCTCTTCTCTCTATGCAAGCGGTTTTTGCCTTCTCGCCATAGCAGCCGATGCAAGCACCGTATCGCTGTCTTCACCCGATAGCACCCTTGGATATGCGACGGGGCGCTGTTCGGGCGATTGCCTTGTGTCGCAGTCTGATGGGTTCAACTTCACCACCAGCACTGCCTATAATTTTAATGGCCGTATGTATCTGCATGACGATGGGGGGGCCAGCAGCACCCAGCTTTGGCGCACCGATGGCAGCAGGATAGACGCGCAATCAATCACCTTTTCGGTCGGCGGAAACTGGTTTCGAACTGGACCCGCACCCTTTGTCTGGCCTGACCCCTCACAGGCAGATCCATTCGATCCCGACTTTATGGATTGGAGCATGTCTGGAACCGAACCAACCGACGATTATTTTTGGATCAGCGGTTATCGTGGCGGTCAAAAGGTTGCCAAAGTCGCGTTCAGCACTTTTGGGGGAACCTATACCTTTGATGATGCGTTCAAAAACATAGAGTATTTGAGTTTTGAACTCAGCAATCTTGGCGCAGAACGCTACTTTTTCCCCAATTTGGACACGCCCGCCAATACGCTCTGGTGCATGGATTATTGCGTCAGTGCTTTGGTCGATTCCATGACCTATACCCTGAGAATGCCGCCCGCGCCTGTGCCGCTGCCGGCATCCGGGATGGCTTTGTTGGCCGGTTTGATTGGGCTCGGTGCGCTCTGGCGGCGTCAGCAAGCTTTGGTTCTTCGCGCCGGGGCCAAATGAATTCGACGCGGTGCAAAGCAAGGCCTCTTGCACCGCCCATGCCTAGGTCCTAAATCTTGTGGTGAAGAACGGAGGACCTCATGGCCATTGACGCCACTGCGATTGAAACGTTGATCCGGGCCAGCTTTCCTGAGGCCAGGATTACGGTTCAGGGAAACGACGGTCAGCACTTTGCGGCCGAAGTCATTGATGCAAGTTTTCGTGGCATGAACCGTGTGCAGCAGCAGCGCGCCGTCTACGCCAGCCTCAAGGGGCTGATGGACGGCAACAATGGCGCACTGCATGCGCTCGCCCTTACGACGAAGGCACCAGAATAGCGGCGCTCAGCAGGGCGCAGGACAACTTTGGCAGGCGCGACGGGCGCGGCCAATCAGAAAGGAACTGAGATGAGCGCGCAGGATCAAATCCGCGAATTGGTGCAGGGCAACGATGTTGTGCTGTTTATGAAGGGCGAAAAACTGATGCCGCAATGCGGTTTTTCATCCAAGGTCGCAGGCATTCTGAATTATCTTGGCGTCGACTATAAGGACGTGAATGTGCTGGCCAATGCCGATATCCGTCAGGGCATCAAAGACTTTAGCGATTGGCCAACGATTCCACAGCTTTACGTCAAGGGTGAGTTTGTCGGCGGCTGCGACATTGCTATTGAAATGACTCTCTCAGGCGAATTGGACACGTTGCTCGAACAATCCGGCGTCGCTTTTGACAAGGCCGCAGCGGATAAAATTCGCGAAGCCAATCAAGGCTGAACCAGACCAAGAGCTTGCGGTATCGATTCATGCGAAACCGGGGGCCATACGGCCCCCTTTTCGCACGTCCTAATTAGTGCGCGATGCGTTCCTCGACCGACGCCGCAACCGCTTCGGCGCGGGCAGCGAGCTCCGCAAGTGTTTCAAGCAGCGCCGGCGGCACGACCGGCACTTCCAGTTTCTCGCGCTCCACCGCCGGCCGCGCTTCGATGGCTGCGAGTTTAGCCTTAAGCTGACGGTTTTCGTCCTCGACGGCTGCGGTTTTGTCGGCCAGCATCAGCCCCGCCATCAACAACATGCGTGCTTCGGGAAGCCGACCCAGTTGCGCGACCAACGGTTGGGCTTCGACGTCCAGCATCTGGGCTGCGGCATTCAGGAAATGCTCTTCTCCCGACTGGCAGGAAACGGTAAAGCTGCGACCGCCAATGTTGATTTCAAGATCAGGCATTCTGTTCGGCCTTTGTCACCAGAGGGGTCAGGGCAGCAACGATATCATCCAAAGCAGCAGCCTCTTCTTCGCGCGCGGCGCGCAGGGCTTCGACTTCGGTTTGCAAGGTGTGATTGATGAATTCAGGCTCGGTGACACCGCGTTCGGCCATACTGCGCAGATCGTCCAGATCGCTGGTCAGTTGTGCAACGGTTTCGCGCAGTGAAGCGAGCTCGCTGGCCTGATCCGAAAGCTGGGCGTTCAGATCAGATATCTCGCCCGTCAGTGCGGACTTCTCGGCACTGTGTTTATCATTCACCACGCGCAGCCGCTCGGTGAGTTGGGCATTGAGCATCCGCTCTTCGTCAAGGTTTTCGTTCAGTTTGGCAAAATCGCTTTCCGGCAGGAACGCCGTAGGTTCCCCATTTGGTTCCCCCAGAGCAGCGAGCCCCGCAACGCCGCGATCAATCCGCTCTAGCGCCGCGGTAAGCCGCCGTTCAAGTTCAGCGATGTCTTGCATAGGCCTGCGCCCTTTCTAGTCTTAACGGTCTGTCACAGCAGAGTGCGAATCGCATACATCCGCGTCAAGGTCGATCTTAGCCGATTGTTGCGCGCACAGTCTCCCCTTTATGTCCAAGGCCTTGCGAGCCGCGCTTGATCTTGCTGCCAAGGCTGTTATGCAGCCTTAACCCGAATTTCACAGACAGGACTTCGACAGTGGATATCCAGACCCTTCGCAAAGACCACCCCGATCATTGGATGCGGGCCGCCGCGATCCGCACCTTGACGCTGGACGCTGTGGCGGCCGCCAATTCCGGCCATTCGGGCATGCCGATGGGGATGGCCGATGTGGCGACGGTTCTGTTTGAAAAGCACCTGAAGTTTGACCCCAAGGCGCCGCGTTGGGCGGACCGCGACCGCTTTATCCTGTCGGCGGGACATGGGTCGATGCTGATCTATAGCCTGCTGTATCTGACCGGCTATTCCGATATGACCCTCGAGCAGATCAAGAATTTCCGCCAGTGGGGCGCGATCACCGCAGGTCATCCGGAATACGGCCATGTTGCGGGCGTCGAAACCACCACCGGCCCCTTAGGTCAGGGCATCGCCAATTCGGTCGGCTTTGCGATTGCCGAAGAGAACCTGCGCGCACGTTGGGGTGCCAAAGTGCAGGACCATTACACCTATGTGATGGCGGGCGATGGCTGTCTGATGGAGGGTGTGAGCCAAGAGGCAATCGCGCTTGCGGGCAAGCAAAAGCTGAGCCGCCTGATTGTGATGTGGGACAACAACGGCATCACCATCGACGGCAAGGTGTCGCTGTCGGATGTGACCGACCAGCGCGCGCGTTTTGCGGCGAGCGGGTGGAACGTGCTGCATTGCGACGGGCATGATCCGGTTGATATTGATCGCGCGTTGACGGCGGCCAAGACCTCTGATCGCCCGACCCTGATTGATTGCAAGACCCACATCGCTTTGGGTCACGCAGCGCAAGATACCTCGAAGGGCCACGGCGCGTTGACGGATCCGGCGCAGATGGCTGCCGCGAAAGAGGCTTATGGTTGGACGTCGCCAGCCTTTGTCATCCCCGCAAAGATCAAGGCCGAATGGGAGGCTTTTGGCGCGCGCGGGGCTGCAGCACGGGCCGAGTGGGAGGGGCGTATGGCCGCCCTTTCGCCTGCCAAGCAGGCCGAATTCGCGCGGATTTTCGCGCTGGACGTGCCCAACAAGCTGGCGCAGACCATTCGCGCGGTGAAGAAAGCCGCCAGTGAAGCCGGCGCAAAGCTAGCCACGCGTTCGGCCAGCGAAAAGGTTTTGGCAGCGGTCAATCCGATCTTGCCCGAAACCATCGGCGGCTCGGCTGACCTGACCGGATCGAACAACACCAAGACCGCTGATCTGGGCGTGTTTGGAGTCGAAGACCGCAAGGGCCGGTATGTCTATTACGGTATCCGCGAGCATGGCATGGCTTCGGCAATGAACGGCATGGTGCTGCATGGCGGCGTGCGGCCCTATTCGGGCACCTTCATGTGCTTTACCGATTATGCGCGCCCCGCGATGCGGCTTTCGGCGCTGATGCAGGTGCCGGTGGTCTATGTGATGACGCATGACAGCATTGGCCTGGGCGAGGATGGCCCGACACACCAGCCGGTCGAGCATCTGGCAATCAGCCGTGCGACGCCGAACACCTATGTGTTCCGCCCCGCCGATCTGGTCGAGACGGCCGAGGCTTGGGAGATTGCCTTTACATCCAAGACCACGCCTTCGGTGCTGGCGCTGAGCCGTCAGAACCTGCCGACCGTGCGCAAGACCCACAACAACAACAACCTGACCGCCAAGGGGGCCTATGTGCTGGCCGAAGCCGAGGGCAAACGTCAGGTCATTCTGATGGCAACCGGGTCGGAAGTGGAAATCGCGCTGAAGGCCCGCGATATGTTGCAGGCCGAAGGGATTGGCTGCCGCGTCGTCTCGATGCCCTGCATGGAGTTGTTTGCTGCGCAGGACGAAGCCTATCGCAAGAAAATCCTGCCAGGGGGTGCGGTGCGCGTGGCGATTGAAGCGGGCGTTCGCATGGGTTGGGATCGCTGGCTTTTGGGCGAGCGCGGCCGTGACGGCAAGTGCGATTTCGTCGGCATGTCGAGCTTTGGTGCCTCTGCGCCGATGGAGCGGCTGTATAAAGAATTCGGCATCACTGCCGAGGCAACTGTGGCCAAGGTCAAAGCTCTGCTCTGAGCCAAGGCTGATCGGATCAAGGGGGGCTGCGCCGATTGCGCGGCCCCTTTTACGTTTTGGGGCGCAGGGCAAAGCGCCCTGCCCCATGTGCCGCGAGCACAAGGCAACCGCCTGCAATCGCCCAGTTTTTCACAAAGATCGACATCTGCCAGCCATCGCCTGGGATATAGTGAAAGAGGCTGGTGAGCGCGCAGTAAAGCGCCAAGCCAAAGGCTACGGGGCGGGTATAGACGCCCGCGATCAGGGCAATCCCCGCAGCAAGGTTGAACAGTCCTGCGGGCCAGATCAGCCAAAGCGGCCAGTTATGCGCGGCAAGCAATGCCTCGACCGCGGCGGGGTTGCCGGATTTCTGCGCGGCCCCTGCGAGGAACAACGCGGCGATCAGAAGACGGCCCAGCAGCGTCAGAGCGTCAGACATCCTTAGCCCCTATTTCCCCGTCACCCTTTGCCAGATAGGGCCAATCACCCGCGTGGCAATGGGGATCAGCACCAGACCGAGGCCGAGGCCAAACACACCGTCCAGCGCGGCCTTAACGATCCATTCCACGCTCGCCCCGATCTGGGGCAGCACATGGCCCGCGGCAAGCGCCCAATCGTGGATCAAATGGCTAAGAGTGCCATAGCCCAATACTTCGAGCCCATGAAGGATGATCGAGCCGCCGACCCAAAGCATCGCGGCAGTCCCCACGGTGGCGAGCAGCCACATCAATTTCGGCATTCCGATCACCAGCCCACGTCCCAGCGCGCGCGTGGCCGCAAGACGTGCATTGCGTGCAAGGTAGAGCCCGATGTCATCCATCTTCACGATCAATGCCACCGCGCCATAAACCCCCGCAGTGATCATGATCGCAACCAAGGCAAGCGTAATCGCCTCGACCCAAAGCGCGCTTTCAGGGATAGCGGCCAAAGCGATAGTCATGATCTCGGCTGAAAGGATAAAGTCGGTCTTGATCGCGCCTGCGATTTTTTCTTCCTCAAGATGTTCAGGGTCTTTGGTGTCAAAATCGGCATCCACTTCGACATCATGATGTGGCGCAAGGCTGTGAAACACCTTTTCGGCGCCTTCAAAGCATAGATAGCAGCCGCCCAGCATCAACAATGGCGTAATCGCTTGCGGCAGCAGTTCATTGAGCGCCAGTGCGGCAGGCAGCAAGATCACCAGCTTGTTGCGAACCGAGCCCAGAGCAATGCGCCAAATCACCGGCAATTCGCGTTTGGCCGCCAATCCATGCACATATTTCGGTGTCACGGCGGTATCATCGATCACCACGCCTGCCGCCTTGGAGCCCGCTTTGGCGGCAGCACCTGCGATATCGTCAAGAGAGGTTGCGGCGACTTTTGCAATGGCTGCAACATCGTCCAGAAGGGCCAGAAGTCCGCTCATGTCATCCTCTTGATTTTTGCCCTTTTAGCGGTTTGCGCAGAGTTTGGCAAACCTGTGGTTTGTTAGCGCGAACAAGAAAAGTTTGCGCTAACAAATTGAAAATGTGTCGTTTTTCGACTTTCTGAATTGAGCCCTCGCCGATATAGCGATGGGAACGAAAGCGATTGAAAGAGGGCTGCGCATGATCACCATCGGGATTAATGGCTTTGGCCGGATTGGCCGTTGCACCTTGGCCCATATCGCGGAAAGCGCGCGCAACGATGTGCAGGTGGTGGCGATCAATGCAACGGGGCCGATCGAAACAAATGCGCATCTGCTGAAATACGATTCCGTTCATGGTCGCTTTCCTGGTGTGGTCAAGGTCAGTGGCAACGAGTTGGACCTTGGACGCGGACCGATGCGGGTGATGAGCACCTATAATCCTGAAGAGCTTGATTGGGAGGGCGTAGACGTGGTGCTGGAATGCACCGGCAAGTTCAACGACCGTGACCGCGCGGCAGTGCATCTGGGGCGTGGGGCCAAGCGGGTGCTGGTGTCGGCGCCTGCCAAGCGCGCGGATAAGACGGTGGTTTACGGGGTCAACCATCGCCAGTTGACGCCCGAGCATCGGGTGGTGTCGAACGCCTCTTGCACAACGAACTGTCTGGCCCCTTTGGCCAAGGTGTTGAACGATGCGATTGGCATTGAAAGCGGGATCATGACCACGATCCACAGCTATACCGGTGATCAGCCAACGCTGGACCGGCGCCACAAGGATCTGTATCGCGCACGGGCGGCGGCGATGGCGATGATCCCGACCTCGACCGGAGCCGCCAAGGCGATTGGCGAGGTACTGCCAGAGCTTGCCGGAATTCTGGACGGATCGGCGCTGCGCGTGCCGACGCCCAACGTCTCGGCGGTCGATTTGACCTTTATCGCCAAGAAATCGGTGACGGTGGCCGAGGTCAATCAGATCGTCAAAGAGGCGGCTGCGGGTTACATGGGCATGGTGATGTCTTATGATGAAGAACCCAAGGTTTCAATCGACTTCAATCACACGCCGTTCTCGTCTATCTTTGCGCCAGATCAGACCAAGGTGGTGGGCCGTTCGGTGCGCGTTTTGGCTTGGTATGACAACGAATGGGGCTTTTCCTGCCGTATGGCCGATGTGGCTGGGGTGATGGGACGGCTCCTCCAATAACCGGAGGGGTCGTGACTGACCGAGTTGCACTTGTAATGGCGTTAGTGATTTTCGCCGCCATCGGGCTTGATCTGCTGCTCAATCACGGCGCGGCTTTGCTGTTCTTGCTCAGAAAACTGGAAGATCTCATCATTTATGTGTCATTTTGGCGCTAAGCGAGACATCTTGACGTTGAATGTCACGCGAAATTCGTGATGTTAGCGCTAGCAATGCGCACGCGAGTCGCAATATTTTGAGGAGGTTTTCATGACCGTCAAAGTCGCCATTAACGGATTTGGTCGTATTGGCCGCAACGTTCTGCGCGGGATCATCGAATCCGGGCGCAAGGATATCGAAGTAATCGCCATCAACGATCTGGGTCCGGTGGAGACCAACGCGCATCTGTTGCGCTTTGATTCGGTGCATGGCCGCTTTCCGCACGAAGTAACCACTGGCGAAGATTGGATTGATGCGGGCCGTGGCAAAATGCGGGTGACCGCGCTGCGCAATCCCGCCGATCTGCCGTGGAGTGATGTGGATATCGTGATGGAATGCACCGGCATTTTTACCAGCAAGGAAAAATGTCAGGCGCATCTGGAGAACGGCTCTAAGCGCGTGCTGATCTCGGCTCCGGGTGATGGCGCGGACAAGACCATCGTTTACGGTGTGAACCACAGCACGCTGACCAAAGACGATATCGTCGTCTCGAACGCGTCCTGCACCACCAACTGCCTGTCGCCGGTGGCGCAGGTATTGAACGAGACCGTGGGCATCAAGCGCGGCTTTATGACCACCATCCACAGCTATACCGGCGATCAGCCGACGCTGGATACGATGCATAAGGATCTCTATCGTGCTCGCGCTGCAGCGTTGTCGATGATTCCGACCTCGACCGGCGCGGCCAAGGCCGTCGGTCTTGTGCTGCCAGAGCTTAAGGGCAAGCTGGACGGTGTGGCGATCCGCGTGCCGACGCCGAACGTCTCGGTCGTCGATCTGGTGTTTGAAGCGAACCGTGAGACGACCGTGCAAGAGATCAATGATGCGATCCGCGCTGCGGCGCTGGGCCGCCTCAAGGGCGTTTTGGGCTTTACCGATCAGCCGAATGTCAGCTCTGACTTCAACCACGACCCGCATTCTTCGGTGTTCCATATGGACCAGACCAAAGTGATGGATGGAACAATGGTACGCATCCTAAGCTGGTATGACAACGAATGGGGCTTCTCGAACCGCATGGCCGATACAGCTGTGGCGATGGGCAAGCTGATCTGAAATTACGATATTTCTGAGAAAGAGCGCCTTCGGGCGCTCTTTTTTTTGTTACGGCATTTCTGAATGAGCCATGCGTTATACGCATAACGCAGTCTTGTTAATGGCCGTTGTTGGGCCATGCGGCTTTCCTATATCCTGATCATGCGAAACGGGTGAGGCCATTCGGGCCAAACCAGCGCAGATGAAAAGGAAAGACCATGAAATCGTTTATCGCACAGTTCCGTGACGCCGCCGCAAAACGCGCGCTATACCGTCGCACCCGTGATGAAATCGCGCATATGTCGCGCCGTGAAGCGCTTGATCTGGGGATCTTCCCTGAAGATGCTGCAAAGATCGCGCAAAAGGCTGTCTGGGGCTAACCCCGGCACCATACGACGTTTCGGGGGCCTCGCGGCCCCCTTTTTATTTGACCAAAGTGAGCCCTTTGGCGAAACGGCGGGCATTGGCCTGATAGCCGCGCGCCGACATCAGCAGCCGCGCCTGTGCCTCGTCGTCCAACATGCGGATCACTTTGCCTGGGGCGCCCATCACTAGGCTGCCGTCTGGGATTTCCTTGCCTTCGGTGATCAGGGCACAAGCGCCAATCAGACAGCCCTTACCGATTTTGGCACCGTTCAGGATGGTCGCGCCCATGCCGATCAGGCTGCCATCGCCAATCGTGCAGCCATGCAGCATCACCATGTGACCAATGGTGCAATTTGCGCCAATTGTCAGCGGATAGCCCATGTCGGTATGCAGAACCGCGTTTTCCTGCACGTTCGAGCCTTGGCCTATGCGGATTTCCTCGTTGTCGCCACGCAAAGTGGCCCCAAACCAGATGTTCGCCTCGGGTTCCAGCACCACGCGGCCAATGAGCACGGCGGTTTCGGCAACCCAGGCACTGGCTGCAATTTCGGGGGCGATGTCGTTCAGGGCGTAAATCATCTTGCCTCAAACTCCTTATTCAAGCCTCGCACAAAATCCGACAGCGCCGGCTGGCGGTCGCGGCGCAGGCGCTCGGCCTGCAGGATAGTGATCAGATCGTTGAAAGCGGTATCCAAATCGCGATTGACGATCACATAGTCATATTCCGCCCAATGGCTGATTTCATCGCGGCTTTTGGCCATGCGCCCCGCGATGATCTCCTCGCTGTCTTGCGCGCGGCCTCGCAGACGGCTTTCCAGTTCGGCAATCGAGGGTGGCAGGATAAAAATCGACACCACGTCGCGACCCAGCGCTGAGTTGCGGATCTGTTGGCCGCCCTGCCAGTCGATGTCGAACAGGGTGTCGCGGCCTTCGTGCATCGCGGTTTCGACCGGGGCTCGCGGCGAGCCATAGAGGTTGCCAAAGACTTCGGCATGTTCCAGCATATCACCGGTTTTCACCATAGATTCAAAGGCTTCACGGCTGCGAAAGTAATACTCGCGCCCGTCCGCTTCGCCTGCACGCGGCGCGCGGGTGGTGGCCGACACCGAAAAACGGATGGTCGGATCCCACGCCATCAGGCGCCGCGCCAGAGTCGATTTGCCAGCACCCGAGGGAGAGGAAAGGATAAGCAGAAGACCAAGGCGCATCTATTATTCCACGTTTTGAACCTGTTCGCGCATCTGATCGATCACCGTCTTGAGGTCAAGCCCGATGCGGGTCAGCGCAAGGCTTTGCGATTTGGAACAAAGCGTATTGGCCTCGCGCATGAATTCTTGCGTCAGAAAATCAAATTTGCGCCCGACCGGCCCCATTTCGCCCAACAAGGCGCGGGCCGCAGCGACATGGGCCGTCAGGCGATCGAGTTCCTCGGTCACGTCGTTCTTTACCGCGATCAACGCAAGTTCCTGCGCAAGTCGATTGGGGTCAAGTCCCTCGGATGCCTCCATCAGCCGGGCAATTTGCGTGCGCAATGCGCCGGCGGCAGTCGCCTGACGGGCCTCGGCCTCGGCCTGTGCCTGCGGCAAGACATCTGCAATCCGGTCAAGCTGAGCCAAGATTACCGCATTCAGGGCAGCCCCTTCGGCGGCCCGCATCGCTTTGAACTCGGCCAGAAGCGGATCAAGATCGGCCAACAAAGCAGCACGGATCAACACGGTGTCGGTTTCGGGCGCTGTGGCATCTATGATGCCACGCACTGCCAAAACGTCGGCGCCGGTCGGCTGGCCGAGTGTGACGCCCGCCGCCATCGCAGCGTCCTCGACCTGCTTCAATGCCGCAAGCACGCCCGCAAGAATGTTGGTATTAAGCCGTATAGCCTCTGCACCCAGACTTTCGTCACGCGCAAGTTTCAGTGACAAGCTGACATTGCCGCGATGCAGTTTGGCCGCGAGTTCGGTCTTGAGCATATGCTCAAGACCATCAATCCAATCGGGCACACGCAGCCGCACATCCAGCCCCTTGCCATTGACCGACCGCAGATCCCAAGTCCAGCTAAAGCCAGCCCCCTGCCCTTTGCGTGCCGCAAAGCCTGTCATCGAAACCGTCATATCGTTCCTTTACAATGCGTTCCACTGCAGAGCCCCGTGGTGTTTACCAATTGAATAGAAAGTCCACACAATCGCAGCAAGCAGGTGTATGTTTAAGACATTCTTAACCGAACGAAACGGCGTGATGCCTTTTTCAGCTCGGGTTATCTTACGCGCCACCCATGCAAAGGGGCAATCAATGTTGACGTTTTTTGGCAAGACTCCTTCAGAAAACCAGCCGTCTGAGCCGATGCAGCGCAATTTGCAACTGGTGCGCGGGTATTGGGAAGCTCTGCGGCGTGGCACGAACTTGCCACAGCGCGGCGATATTAACCCGCGCGGGTTTTCGGGCATGCTGGATAAGGTGTTCCTGATCGAACGGGTGGCCCAAGGCGTCGGAAGGTTCCGCCTGTCTGGGATGCATTTGCACGATCTGCTGGGCATGGATCCGCGCGGGATGCCACTGACCACGATGTTCGAGCCTGCCGCGCGCAAACGGCTGAGCGAAGCCTTGGAAACCGTGTTCGAAGCCCAAACGATCCTGCAGTTGCAGGTCGAGGCAGAGCGGAGCATCGGTCGCCCTGCCCTGAGCGGCTGGATGCAGCTATTGCCGTTGAACAATGACATCGGCGAACAAAAGCTGGTGCTGGGCTGTCTGTTGACCGAAGGCATTGTTGGCCGGCAGCCGCGCCGCTTTGCGATTGCCCAAGCGAACCACGAGGTGTTGAGCGGGCCAAGGCTTGTTCTGGTGCAAAATGCCGTCGTGCCCGAAATCGCGCACGCGCGGCGCCAACGCCCTGCACTCCGCTTGGTCAGCTCACTGGGTGAGAAAGCCTAGAAAAAGGGACGGAGATTTCTCTCCGCCCCTTGCAAGCGTTACTTTGGCGGCGATCAGAGTGCGACGCGATGCGCTGCGGCACGCTGGGCTGACAACTCTTCTGAAACCAGAAACGCCAGTTCCAACGACTGCGACGCGTTCAGACGCGGATCGCAAGCCGTGTGATAACGGTCGGCCAGATTTTCATCCGAAACGGCGCGCAAACCGCCTGTACATTCGGTCACGTCTTGACCGGTCATCTCGAAATGCACACCGCCGGGGATCGTGCCCTCGGCCTTGTGAATCTGGAAGAATTCGCGGACCTCGCGCAGAACTGATTCAAACGGGCGGGTTTTATAGCCCGAAGCCGCTTTGATCGTGTTGCCGTGCATCGGATCGCAAGACCAGACGACGTTTGCGCCCTCTTCCTGCACGGCCTTGATCAGGCGTGGCAGGTTGTCACCGACTTTGCCGGCCCCAAAGCGCGCGATCAGGGTCAGGCGACCGGCTTCGTTTTCGGGGTTCAGCTTGGCCATCAGCACTTTGAGATCATCGGCGGTGGTGGTCGGGCCGCACTTGAGGCCGATCGGGTTCAGCACGCCGCGACAGAATTCGACATGCGCACCGTCAGGCTGACGGGTGCGGTCGCCGATCCAGATCATGTGGCCCGAGCCTGCAACAACCTTGCCGGTGATGCTGTCGACGCGGGTCAGCGCCTCTTCGTATTCCAACAGCAGCGCCTCGTGGCTGGTGTAGAAATCCACCATCGCGAGGTTTGGCGCGGAATTGCTGTCAACGCCTGCCGCGTTCATGAAATCGAGCGCATCCGAGATACGGTTGGAGATTTCACGGTAGCGTTCGGCCTTGTCATGCTCGGCAAAGCCAAGGGTCCAAGAGTGGACGCGGTGGATGTCGGCAAATCCGCCTGTCGAGAAGGCGCGCAACAGGTTGAGCGAGGCCGCGGCTTGCGTGTAGGCCTGCAGCATCCGCTGCGGATCGGGCACGCGCGCTTCGGTCGTGGCTTCAAAGCCGTTGATGATGTCACCGCGATAGCTGGGGTATTCGACCCCGCCGATCATTTCGGTATTTGCCGAACGTGGCTTGGCAAACTGGCCCGCCATACGACCGACCTTGATGACCGGAACTTTGGCGCCATAGGTCAGCACGACCGCCATTTGCAGCATCACGCGGAAGGTGTCGCGGATGTTGTCGGCTGAAAACTCGGCAAAGCTCTCGGCGCAGTCGCCGCCTTGCAGCAGGAAGGCTTTGCCCTCGGCCGCCAAAGCGAGTTGCTTTTTCAGCTTGCGCGCTTCGCCCGCAAAAACCAGCGGCGGATATTTGGCAAGCTGCGCCTCGACGCCTTTGAGGCTTGCGGCGTCCGGATAATCAGGCATCTGCACACGCGGTTTTGCGCGCCAGTCCGATTTGTTCCAACCCTTGGTCATGGGAGCTTCCCTTCCGTTAGCGATATCGCTCGGGGGTATATGAAAATAATCCGGCATTGCAAAGGGTGAAAGGCGGCATTTCATAGCAGATCGCGCTTGCGGAGAGGCAAGATTCCTGTTTCCTTCGCGCAATAACGACACATATAGGTCGCAAGATGTCAGCGCCATCGGCCAAAGCTACTCAAGTGAAAAAGGCCGTCGAGCCACGGCGCTTTGTTTTCTTGTTGTTGGACAAGTTCACCATGATCAATTTCGCGGGCGCTATCGAGCCACTGCGGCTGGCAAATCATGTGTTGGGCTATCCGGTTTACACTTGGGCGCTGTGCGGCGAAGGCGGCGTTGAAAAAACCTGTTCGAACGGCGCGACGTTCAAATTGGATTTCGGGCTGGACGAGGTCGAGCGCGAAGACACCATTTTGGTTTGTGGCGGCATCGACATTCAAAAGACCAGCACCAAGGCTGTGTTGAACTGGTTGCGGCGCGAGGCGCGGCGCGGGGTTGCGATCGGGGGCTTGTGCACGGGGTCTTATGCCCTGGCCAAGGCGGGGCTGCTCGACGGTAAAAAGGCGACGATCCACTGGGAAAACCAGGATGGGTTTGCCGAGGAATTCGAAGATGTAAAGCTGACCAAATCGGTCTTTGTGATGGACGGAAACCGCTGGTCCACGGCAGGGGGTATTTCGTCAATTGATTTGATGCTCCGCCTGATCGCTTCAGATCATGGCGAGGATCTGGCGAATAACGTGGCCGACCTGATGATCTATTCCACCATCCGCACCGATCAGGACACGCAGCGGCTGTCGATCCCCACGCGGATCGGGGTGCGTCACCCCAAGCTGTCTCAGGTCATCCAGATGATGGAGGGTGCCATTGAAGACCCCCTGTCGCCGGCTGATCTGGCCGAGGATGTCGGTATGAGCACGCGCCAATTGGAGCGGCTGTTCCGCCGCTATCTCAATCGCAGCCCCAAACGGTATTACATGGAGTTGCGGCTGCAGAAGGCACGCAATCTGCTGATGCAGACCGATATGAGCGTGATCAACGTGGCGCTGGCCTGCGGCTTTGCCAGCCCGTCGCATTTTTCCAAATGCTACCGCAGCCACTACAGCACCACGCCCTACCGTGAACGCGGCACCCAAGGAATGCCCGGTCTGCCCGGCCGGCTCTCCATCTAGGGTTGATAGGTGTCGTCAGCTTGACCTAAGGGAAAGGCAACAGACCACGTTTTGCGGCGTCGCAAGACGCTTTTCTTTTCAATTGCACCACACTAGGCTGCCGCGCAGGATTGCGATCCAACAAGGGAGATAACAATGAAAAAACTACTTCTTGCCACTGCAGCTTCGGCGCTGATGGTTGGTGCTGCTTCGGCAGAAGACGTCAAGATCGGCATTCTGATCGGCTTTACCGGCCCGATTGAATCGCTGACAGGTCACATGGCAAATGCAGCCGAAGAAGCGATGAACGAAGTGAACGCTTCGGGCAAGGCGCTGAACGGATGGAACTTCGTGTCCGACCGTGGCGACTCGACCTGCGGCGATTCGGCTGCGGCTGTTTCGGCGGCAGAGCGTTTGGTCACCGCTGATGGCGTCAAAGGCATCATGGGCGCTGACTGCTCTGGGGCAACCGGCGCTGTGCTGCAAAACGTGGCGCGTCCGAATGGTATGGTGATGATCTCGCCGTCGGCGACCTCGCCTGCGCTTTCGACCGCGGAGGACGACGGTCTGTTCTTCCGCACCGCGCCTTCCGATGCGCGTGAAGGCGAAGTCATGGCGGATGTTCTGATGGAACATGGCGTCAAGTCGATCGCGCTGACCTATACCAACAACGACTATGGTAAAGGTCTGGCCGAAGCGATTGCATCGTCGTTCACCGCCAAAGGCGGCGTTGTGACGATCAACGCAAGCCACGAAGACGGCAAGGCCGACTACTCGGCAGAAGTCGCATCGCTGGCAGCGGCTGGCGGCGATCTGTTGGTGGTTGCGGGCTATCTGGATCAGGGCGGCAAAGGCATCATCCAAGCCTCGCTCGACTCGGGTGCGTTCAGCAAGTTCGGCCTGCCGGGCGGCATGGTCGGCGACAGCCTGCCCGCAGCGATTGGCCCTGCTTTGAACGGATCTTATGGTCAGGTGGCGCAGTCGGATTCGGCCGGTGCAGCAGCGCTGATCGAAATGGGCAAGAACAACACCCCGGCTTGGGATGGCACCTCGCCCTATTCGATGGAAAGCTATGACGCGGCAGCTCTGATCATGCTGGCGATGCAGGCCGCCAATTCGACCGACCCCAAAGTCTATAAGGACAAGGTCATGGAAGTGGCCAACGCTCCGGGCGAGAAAATCGGACCCGGTGAATTGGGCAAGGCGATGGAGCTGATCGCGGCCGGCAAAGACATCGACTATGAAGGTGGTTCCGCCGTCGAGCTTATCGGACCCGGCGAAAGCGCTGGTCGGTATCGCGAGTTCGAGATCAAAGACGGCAAATATGAAACCGTCAAGTTCCGTTGATCTGATCTGACACTTAGACGGCGCGGCCCGAGGGTTCCTCGGGCCGTTGCCACAAAGGCCCGTCGCAGCTGCGAACAAGAGGCCAGAGGACAGGGGAAACCGATGATCGTTGTCGAAAACCTGCACAGGCATTTCGGCGGATTTCATGCCGTCGATGGAGCATCCTTGCAGATAAAGGCGGGATCAATCACCGGATTGATCGGGCCGAATGGAGCGGGAAAAACCACGCTTTTCAATGTCATTGCTGGACGTTTACCACCAACATCAGGCCGTGTTCTGATGGCGGGTGAGGATATCACCGGACTTCCGCCGCATCAGCTTTTTACCAAGGGCCTGCTGCGCACATTTCAGATTGCGCATGAGTTTGGCTCGATGACGGTGCGGGAAAACCTGATGATGGTGCCGGGCGGGCAAGCGGGTGAAAGCCTGTGGAACGCCTGTTTTCGGCGTGGCAATGTAGCCGCCGAAGAGCGCCGTATCCGGGAAAAGGCCGACGAGGTGCTGGAGTTCCTGACCATCAGCCATCTGGCCGACAGCCGCGCCGCCAATATCTCGGGCGGGCAGAAAAAGCTGTTGGAGCTGGGCCGCACCATGATGGTGGATGCGAAAATGGTGTTTCTGGACGAGGTGGGCGCGGGCGTGAACCGCACGCTGCTCAACACCATCGGGGACGCAATCATGCGGCTGAACCGCGAGCGCGGCTACACCTTTTGTGTCATCGAGCACGACATGGACTTCATCGCACGCATTTGCGATCCGGTGATTTGCATGGCCGAAGGCAAGGTTTTGGCGCAAGGCACGGTAGATGAGGTTAAGAACAACGAAAAAGTCATCGAAGCCTATCTGGGCACTGGTTTGAAAAACAAGGTGAAGGGCGCGGCACATGTCTGATCCCTTTTTGATTGGCGAAGCAATGACGGGCGGCTATGGCGCGGTCGATATTCTGCACGACTGTACGATTGCAGTCGAAAAGGGTCAGATCGCGGTGATCGTGGGCCCCAATGGCGCGGGAAAATCGACGGCGATGAAGGCTGTCTTTGGCATGCTGAATCTGCGCGGCGGGCGGGTGTTGCTGGACGGCGAGGATATCACCAAGCTCAGCCCACAGGCGCGGGTGCGCAAGGGTATGGGCTTTGTGCCGCAGACAAGCAATATTTTCACCTCGATGACGGTTGAGGAAAACCTCGAGATGGGGGCCTTTATTCGCGAGGATGATATCAGGGGCACCATGGAACAGGTCTATGAACTGTTCCCGATCCTGAAGGACAAGCGCTATCAGGCGGCGGGCGAGCTTTCGGGGGGCCAGCGCCAACAAGTGGCCGTGGGGCGGGCGCTGATGACGCAGCCCAAGGTGCTGATGCTGGACGAGCCTACGGCAGGCGTCTCGCCCATCGTGATGGACGAGCTTTTTGACCGCATCATCGAGGTGGCGCGCACGGGGATTTCCATTCTGATGGTTGAGCAGAACGCGCGACAAGCGCTTGATATCGCAGATAAAGGCTATGTTTTGGTGCAGGGAGCCAACCGGTTTACCGACACTGGCCAAGCGCTTTTGGCAGACCCCGAAGTCCGCCGTTCGTTCCTGGGGGGCTGACCGATGGACATTCTGAACGCGCTTGTCGCCTTTCTGAACTATGTTTTTGTGCCGGGACTAGCCTATGGCAGCCAACTTGCGCTGGGAGCGTTGGGGCTGACGCTGGTCTTTGGCATCCTGCGGTTTTCCAACTTTGCCCACGGCGACACCATGGCCTTTGGCACCATGTGGGTGATCCTGATCACGTGGTGGTTTCAATCCATGGGGATTACGGCAGGCCCCCTGCCCACGGCGCTGCTGGCTTTGCCGTTTGGCATCGCGATAACTGCAGCCTTCGTTCTGGCTACGGACCGCGCGGTTTACAAGTTTTACCGCGATAAGAAGGCGGCCTCGATCATTTTGGTTATTGTCTCGACCGGCGTGATGTTCATCACCAACGGGCTGACGCGGATCATCATCGGCCCTCAGGAGCAGAATTTTGCCGACGGCGCGCGATTTGTGATCTCGGCGCAAGGATTCAAGGATGCGACGGGGCTGAGCGAGGCTTTGGTGATCAAATCGACAACCGCGATCACGGTGATCACGGCCGCGATTTGTGTGGCGGTGCTGTTCTGGTTTCTGAACAAGACCCGCACTGGAAAATCAATGCGGGCCTTTTCGGACAACGAGGATCTGGCGCTGCTGTCGGGCATCAATCCTGAACGGGTGGTAATGGTGACATGGATCATTGCCAGCGCCTTAGCCGTGATTGCAGGCACGCTTTATGGTCTGGATAAGTCCTTTCGCCCGTTCATCTATTTCCAGCTTTTGCTGCCGATTGCGGCATCGGCTGTCGTGGGCGGCTTGGGCAATCCGTTGGGCGCGATTGCCGGTGGGTTCATCATCGCCTTTTCCGAAGTGTTTGTGACCTATGCGTGGAAAAAGGTGGTGGGCTATCTGGTGGTGCTGGATCTGGAACCCACAACGCTGCTGCAGCTTTTGTCGACCGATTACAAATTCGCGGTCAGCTTTACCATTCTAATTATCGTGCTGCTGTTCCGCCCGACCGGTATTTTTAAGGGGAAATGAGATGACACGGAACCTTTCCCTATTCGGAGCCGTCGGCGTGTTGTTCCTGCTGACCGGCTTTATGCAAAGCTGGAACCTGAGCCTGAGCATCCTGAACATCGGGGTGCTGAGCGCGATCATGGCTTTGGGTGTCAACATGCAATGGGGCTACGCGGGCCTGTTTTCGACCGGCATCATGGGCTCTGTCGCCTTGGGCGGTCTGGCGGTGGTGATCGTCTCGGGCAAGCCCGTGCCTGAAGGTTGGGCCGCAGGCGGCCCGCGTTTGCTGTTCGGGCTGGCTTTTGGCGTGGCGGTTTTGTTGGCGTCAATCTTCATCTATCGACGGATGAAACCGGGGCGGACGCGGGGCTGGACGATCACGGCGATCCTTGTGCTGGGCTTTTTTGCCTACCGCGCGATTTTCGATCCTGCGGCCAATGCGATTGAGGCGTTTAATCCGGCAACGGCGGGCAATATTGGCGGATTTGGCCTGCCTTCGCTGTTGTCATGGCCTGTGGGCGCGCTGTTTGCTGGCGTTGCAGCTTGGGCGATTGGCAAGACGGCGCTTGGCTTGCGCTCGGACTATCTGGCGATTGCGACGCTTGGTATTGCCGAGATCGTGCTGGCGGTAATGAAGAATGAGGATTGGCTGGCGCGGGGTGTCAAGAACATCATTGACCTGCCGCGTCCTTGGCCGGTGCCTTATGAGGTTAACCTGCAGCAGGATGCAGGCTTTCTGCAAACGGTACAGGATTGGGGGATGGATCCGACCCAAGCCTCGACCATTCTGGTCAAACTGTTGTATCTGCTGGTTTTCACCTTGGTTTTGCTGGCGGTAGTCTGGATGTCGGAACGCGCGCTTCACAGCCCTTGGGGGCGGATGATGCGGGCGATCCGTGACAACGAGGTTGCGGCAAGTGCGATGGGCAAGGATGTCACCGCGCGACATTTGCAGATTTTCATCATCGGCTCTGCCGTTGTGGGGCTTGCAGGGGCGATGCTGACCTCGATGGAAGGCCAGCTGACGCCCGGCAACTATACGCCGCTGCGGTTCACCTTTCTGATCTGGGTGATGGTGATCGTTGGCGGGTCGGGCAACAACTGGGGCGCGGTGTTGGGCGGTTTGCTGTTGGGCTGGCTGTGGTTGATCGTCGAGAACGCGGGGCCTGTGGCGATGGGCTATATCACCATGCCGCTGCCCGATGGCGCGCTCAAGGCGCATCTGATTGACGCGGCCCCGCATTTGCGACTGGTGACGCTGGGATTGGTTCTGCTCTTGGTGCTGCGATTCAGTCCAAAGGGACTTATTCCCGAGAAATAGCGTCCGCGGGCCATAGTCCCCAATCCTGCGCCATGAACGGGAAAACCTCTGTCGGCGGAATGGTCAGAGGGCTTTCAGCGACGCGACCAAAGGCAATGCCTTGAGGATGGGCTTTGGCCCATTCGGTCAGGCTGGCGAGGTCTGGCGTGAGGGCGACTGGCGTGGTCAGACGGCCTAGAAAGTTTACTTCGGCGTTGTATTCAACGTTCGTCACGGCAAGCCCCTGCCTTTCCGAAGCCGCCAGACGCGTCGCGAGGGCTTGCCCATCGTAGGCTGGGTAAAGTGCTGTGAAAACGATCACCATGTGTACCGCCAGAGCGACACCTACGCCGGCAGTCAGATTGCCCGCAAGCCGCGAGCCGCGCCACTGCGAGAGCGCCAGCCCCAACAGGGTCAAACCAAAAAGGGTCAACGGCCAGAGCGGTGTCAGCGCCGCCATATCGGGGCCAAGCGGCAAGTGCCCGCTTCCAGCCGCGAGGGCAAGAAATCCGACAAGCACCAGCGGCAACGCGGCAAAACTGGTATGACGCTTAGCCGTGGCAAAGCCGAACATCAGCGCCACGGCGGGATAGGCGGGCAGCAGGTAATGCACTTGCTTGCCCGAAATCAGCGAAAACAACGCAAATGCAGACACCGCCCAAAGGGCGCAGAACCGCAGCGCAGGCTCGGCGCGCCACTGCGCCGAAATCTCGCGCCACAGGCCCCACGACCAGCCCCAAGGAAACAGGATCAGCGGCAAGAGCGCGAGCAGGAACCAAACCGGACGATCATGCGCCATGCCACCTGCGACGCGGGCGGCGGACTGAGTCCAGAGCAATTCCTTGATGAAAGCGGGCGGTGCGGTCGCAAGGGTTGGCACAAGCCACAGTGCAACCAGCGCAAGCGTGACGAGAAGGGCAAGGCCAAACCCCTTTGCGCCAGCGCCAAGGTGTGGCGGTTCGGGGGCCCAAAGTCGCATCCCCAACAAAAGCGGCAGCAGAAACACAAAGATCACCGGCCCTTTGGCATAGATACCAAAGGCAAGGGCTAGACCTAGACCAATCCAGACGCGACGGCCGTGATCGCCCTGCCCGATCCGCCAGATCGTCGCAGCCCCCCCCAAAACCCCCAAGGCAAGAAGTGCGTCGAACATCGTGGCAGAGCCGTAGATCAGAAACACTGGAAAGCCGATCAGGACCAGCATGGCGCGCGGCGCAATCGCAGGGTCTTGCGGCCAGAGTCTGCGCGCCAAAAGGCCCGTTCCGGCCACCATTGCGACTGCACAAGCGGGCCCCACCAATCGAGCGGAAAATTCGCTTACGCCCGTGACCAGCCAGACCAGATTGATCATTACGAACAACAGCGGCGTCTTGTGAGTATACATCTCGCCGTTCTTGGTCAGATGAACGGGGTCGTGCGAGAGCCACATCTCCCATGCGACAGAGAGATAGCGCGTCTCGTCAATCGGTAGCAGCGGGCGCATCGCAACCAAGGCCGCCAAGAGCACTGCCGTTACGCCCAGAATGGCCCAGAATGTCTTGCTCATCTTGCTCTCCGCTGCCTATCGACTTGGTATAGCAGCTTCCGTGTTTGGTCCATGCGGTATCGCACGGCCAAAACCGACGCTTCTTTGTCGCAAATCCTGCGGAAGCTGGTTGAAAACCCATTAATCTGACAGAAATGATCCCGCGCCCGGCGCTTTGGAAGGAATTTGTAATGAAAACCCATACCCGCGTTGTGGTGATTGGCGGCGGTGTCGTTGGTTGTTCTGTTCTTTATCATTTGACCAAACTGGGGTGGTCGGACGTGATGTTGATCGAACGCTCGGAACTGACAAGCGGCTCTACATGGCACGCAGCGGGCGGCTTTCATACTCTGAACGGCGATACCAATATGGCGGCGCTGCAAGGCTACACCATCCGTCTCTACAAGGAACTGGAAGCGATTACCGGCATGTCCTGCGGTCTGCACCATGTCGGCGGGATTACTTTGGCCGATAATAAAGAACGGTTTGACCAGTTGAAGGCCGAACGCGCCAAACACCGCTATATGGGTTTGGACACCGAGATCTTGGGGCCGGAAGAGATCCAGAAATTCACCTATGGCATGGTGAACCTCGAGGGTATCGTTGGCGCGCTTTATGATCCGCTGGACGGGCATCTTGATCCGTCGGGAACGACACATGCCTATGCCAAGGCGGCACGCATGGGCGGCGCCGAGATCGTGCTGCACAACCGCGTGCTAGAGACCAATCCTACCGCCGAGGGATGGGAAGTGGTCACTGAAAAGGGCACGGTTTATTGCGAACATCTGGTCAACGCAGGCGGGCTCTGGGCGCGCGAAATTGGCGCGATGGCAGGGGTGTACCTGCCTTTGCTGCCAATGGCGCACCAGTATCTTGTCACCGACGATATCCCTGAAATCATGGATATTCTGAAAACGGGCAAAGAATTTCCGCATGTGATGGATCCGGGAGGTGAAAGCTATCTGCGACAGGAAGGTCGCGGGCTGTGCATCGGTTTTTACGAAAAACCCTGCGAGCCTTGGTCGGTCGATGGCACGCCGTGGACCTTTGGTCATGAGTTGTTGAACGAGCAATTCGACAAGATCGAAGATTCGGTGAATTTCGCCTACCGTCGATTCCCCGTGTTGGAAAAGACCGGGGTCAAGCGGGTGATCCACGGGCCGTTTACCTTTGCGCCCGACGGCAACCCGCTGATCGGGCCGGTGCAGGGCTTGCGCAACTATTGGTCGGCCTGTGCTGTGATGGCGGGCTTTAGTCAGGGCGGCGGCATGGGCCTCGCACTTGCTCAGTGGATGATCGAGGGCGAGGTCGAACGCGATCCGCGCGGCTTTGACGTCAGCCGGTTCGGCAAATGGACATCGCCCGGTTATACCGTGCCAAAGGTGATCGAGAATTATCAGATGCGCTTCTCGGTCGGATATCCGAACGAGGAACGCCCTGCGGCACGGCCTTTCCGTGTCACACCGATGTACGACAAATTTACCGAGATGCGCGCGGTTTGGGGTCAGCAATACGGGCTTGAGGTTCCGAACTATTACGCGCTGCCGGGTGAACCTGTGTATGAGACGCCGACCTTCAAGCGATCAAACGCTTGGGAGGCGACGCGGCAAGAGGTGATGGCGGTGCGTGAAGGCGTCGGCATCAATGAGGTGCAGAACTTCGGCAAGTATATTGTTCGGGGACCGAATGCGCGTGCCTGGCTTGACCGGATCATGGCGGGCAATATCCCCAAGGTTGGACGTCTGAGCCTGACACCGATGCTGGCCCATTCGGGCAAGATTTTCGGTGACTTCACCGTTTCTTGCCTGAGCGAAGAAGAATTCCAACTGACCGCGAGCTATGGCGCGCAGGGTTGGCATCAGCGTTGGTTTGAACAAAACATGATGGAAGGGGTGAGTGTCGAGAACGTCTCGGACGCCCGCTCGGGCTTTCAAATCGCAGGTCCAAAGGCGCGCGAATTGCTGGCCCGTGTCACGCGCTCGGACGTGTCGGCCGAGGGTTTCAGATTCATGGACGTCAAACGCATGACTGTGGGCATGGCCAACTGCATCGTGCAGCGCGTCAGCTATACCGCCGATCTTGGGTACGAGATCTTCACAGATCACATGTCGGTGCGGCATTTGTGGGATGTGCTGAACGCAGCCGGCGCCGATCTGGGGCTGCGGGCGTTCGGAATGCGCGCGATGATGTCGCTGCGCCTCGATAAATGGTTCGGCTCCTGGGGTCGCGAATTCAGTCCTGATTACACCCCCTGTGAGACGGGTCTGGACCGGTTCATACGTTGGAACAAGGATGCGGACTGGATCGGCAAGGCACCAGCAATGGCGGAAAAGGCCGCGGGGCCAAAGCGGCGGCTGGTCAGTTTCGTGGTCGACGCCAAAGACGCCGATGTCGTGGCATGGGAGCCGATCTGGCTCAGGGGTGAGGTTGTCGGATTCTGCACCTCGGGCGGCTATTCGCACTTCACCCAAAAGTCAGTCGCAATGGGATTTTTGCCTTCTGATCAAGTTATTGACGGGTTGGAATGCGAGATCGAGATCCTCGGCGAACGGCGGCGTGCGACGGTGCATCTGGCCCCACTTTGGGACGCGGATGGCACAAGGATGCGGGGCTAAAGACCCCACCATCCAGGCGTTGAACAAACAAAAGGGGCCGGATCAATCCAGCCCCTTCAAACCTTTTGAGAGATACGGCTTACGACCGAAACAACGTTTGGCGAAATCATGCTGCCCCCCTAGACTGCGGCACGTTCCAAGCGCGACTTGTACCCAATCAAAGGAGCCAAGATGCTCACCATGCGACTGCTTCTGCTTGCGGCAGGCTCTGCTACGCGAATGCGCGGCGGTGACAAGCTGTTGGAACGGGTCGACGGCGCGCCTTTGCTGCGCAGGCAAACGGAAATCGCAATTTCATGCTGCACCGATGTCTGTGTAATGCTGCGCAGCGAAGATGCAGCAAGACGGGCGGTATTGGCGCGTCTGAGCTGCCGCATCATCGAGGTTTTGGACGCAAAAGAGGGAATGGCAGCTTCGATCCGTGCGGGAGTAGCGGGGGCGACGGGGGCTATTATGGTGCTGCCTGCCGATATGCCGGAAATCGACAGTGCCGATCTGCAGCACCTGATGGCGGCTTTTGAACGCGAGCCGGGTTCGATCTGGCGGGGCTCCAGCGCTGATGGGATTGCCGGTCATCCGGTGATCTTTCCGGGCGATCTGAGGGATGAGCTGCTGAGGCTGCAGGGCGACAGTGGCGCGCGCGAAGTTTTGCTGCGCCATAGCTCACGTTTGCGACTTTGCCCCCTGCCCGATCAACACGCTTTGACCGATCTGGATACACCCGAAGACTGGCAAGCCTGGCGGGCGATCACGCGCTAAGCAGCACCCGCGCTTCGTGCGCCTTGAGCGACAGCCGGGCGGCAGGATATTCATGTTCCAAGGTCAACATTTCAGGAAAAAGGGCCTCGATCTCAGTGCGTTGTGCAGCATCCAGCGCATCAATCATCCGCGCTGCAGGTTGGAAGCTTTCGGTCCAGGACCCGTTGGCACAAATGATTTCATGCCGGTCTAGCAGCACATGAATATAGCTGACCCCCGGCGTCAACACCTGCTCGACGCCCGCAAGGCTTTGCAGATGCGTGGCTGCGACCAAGACTTCGGCCTCGCCAAACAGCA
>JAHEBX010000146.1 GCA_024642045.1 Pseudorhodobacter sp.
GTCGGGCAGGTCAATCAAGGTGAAGCGATCGGCAAGGCGCGCGCGCAGGTCTTTCAGCGGCCAGTATTGATCTAGTCGTCCGACATCGCCCATCTCGCCCATCGGCATGACCTCAATAAAGGTCAGATCGTGATTTTCGCGGGCACACCAGTCGGTTAAGGTGAAAAGCTCATCCTCGTTGAAACCCTTGAGAGCCACGGCATTGATCTTGACCGCCAGGCCTGCCGCCTTGGCCGCCTCGATGCCGTCCAACACTTGCGGTAGCCGGCCCCAGCGGGTGATCTCGGCGAATTTCTTGTCGTCAAGGGTGTCGAGCGAGACGTTGATGCGCTTGACGCCGCAAGACGCCAGATCGGCTGCATATTTGCGCAACTGGCTGCCGTTCGTGGTCAGCGTCAGCTCTTTCAGCGCACCCGTGCCAAGATGCCGGCTCATCGCCTCGAAGAACGTCATGATGCCTTTGCGCACCAATGGCTCGCCGCCAGTGATGCGCAACTTTTCAACGCCAAGGCCAATAAAGCTGGAGCAAAGCCGGTCAAGCTCTTCCAGGGTCAGCAGGTCGGCCTTGGGCAGAAAGGTCATATGTTCGGTCATGCAATAGGCGCAGCGAAAATCGCAGCGATCCGTCACCGAGACGCGCAGGTAGGAAATGGGGCGGGCAAATGGGTCGATCAGGGGCGCTTGCATCCGGTAAAGGTAGGCTTTGGTGCGACCAGGAACAAGGTCGAAAGCGGCAGTTGCAGAGGCGCCGACGCCATACTATCGTCGTAGTATGAAACATGTGATCCTGATTTCGGTTCTTTCGATAGCGCTCGTCTCCGGCTGCGGCGTCATGTCGAAGCTGCAACGGCCCAAGGCCGGGGCGGTGCCAGAGGTGCAGATCGCGCCGCCCGTGGCCACCACCACGCTGGCGCCGGTGATGGGGCAGGCCAAATCGGCCGCATCGCTGGATCAGGCCTCGGCGGCGGAAAAGCAGGCTGCAGTTGCACAGACCAGCGCGCCCGAGCAAAAGCTGGGCACGGCTGTAGTGGCGCTTGGAAGCCCCGCAGAGCCGGGATTCTGGGTGAAATCGGCCGTGATCAAGACGGCGGGCAAAGGGCGCGTTATGACCACCAATGGCCGTTCGGTGAATGTGGATCTGATCCCGTCCACCGCGGCTGCGAGCCTGTCGTTTTCGGCGTTCCGCGCGCTTGGATTGGGGCTAACCGATTTGCCCGACGTCACCATATTCGCCAACTAACCTCGCGCTTGGGCCACGGGCCCTTATTCCGGATACGGCGCTCGCGTCGATGCCGTCGATGCGTCAGAGGTATTGCGCCGCCTCTTTGCGGGCAAAGGATTTCAGCCGGTCGCCGTGTTCTGCAAGGAAGTTCTCAGTGCGGGCAGGATCGTGTTTCGACAGATCGCGCAGCCACCACGCCACGGCCTTTTGGATGAACCAGTCGCGGTCGTCGCAATAACTCGCGGCCCAGCCCAGCACACGGTCACGGATTGCGAGTTCAAAATCTTTCGGAAAGTTCTGCTTGGTGAAGGGCAAGGTGGCGACAAGGGCGGCACGGCGGGCCCACATGTTTTCGGAGGTTGTCCACCCCTCGACCGTATCAAGCCGCGATGGGTCAGCGGTGATGCGCTTTTGGGCTGCGATGCAGACGTGATCCGCGATCGCCCAGGCGTCGAACTGCGGCACCCAAGTGCAGATCAGATCCCAGGCGGCGGTATCGTCGGGTTTGATGCGGGCTTGTGTCAGCAATTTGGCGGCGGCGACGCGGGCGTCGTGGATATTGCTGTCCCACAGATCGGAGGCCAGCTGGATGCGGTCCTCAAGGCCAAGATCTGCGCGCCATTGGCTGGTCAGCTCTTCGATCTGCGGCACTTTCAGACCGAGATAGGGGCGATCAACTTTGTGATAAGCGAGGGCAGTTGCGGCTTGCTCGGGATTTTGCAGCGCGGTGAGGGCTGCGAGCGCCTGAACAGCCGTAACCATGTGTTTATCCTCTGATTTCAAACCTCACCGATCCTACTGGGATTCCGGCACGGGACACAACCGCATCATTGACCACAAGCCCAGACTTGGGGCGGTAAATCACATCCTGAAACCCTAGCCGGGTTACGCCTGAGGGCGATTTGAAATCGGCGAGATAGGCGAGGCGGATTTCGCCGTTCCGCTCGACCACGGTCGCCTCGCCCACGGTATCTTCGCGCCGACCCGTCCAGCGGTCTGGCCCCTGACGGTTAAAGACCCAGGTCAGCCGGTCCTTCTGGCCGTCCTCATAGATGAAGTCCTCGACCACGGTGAGCCGGCTGTTGCCGCGCGACAGCCGGCCGTTCAGATGGGCGGTAAAGCGGCGCTCGTCGCCCGTCAGCCAGACGCGGAACACCCCGTTGCCGGTCTTGCGCCCCACAAAGGCCTGTTCCAGCGTCAGCGGCTGGACGGGCGCGCTTGGTGAGGGCGGGGTGGCACTGCAGGCGGTCAGGGCAAGACCACTGAGCAGGAAAAGGCGACGGTGCATGCGTGTCTCCATCTGGTTTGAGACGCAGATAGAGCGATTTATTCGACAGTCACGGATTTCGCCAGATTTCGGGGTTGGTCGACGTCAGTGCCCTTGGCGATGGCGGTGTGATAGGCCAAAAGCTGCGCAGGCAGCGCATAGAGGATCGGCGCAAAGGTGGGCGAGACTGCGGGCATCGTCAACGTGCGCCAGCAGTCCATGCCAGCCTCGGCCACACCTTCGGCATCAGATATCAGCAACACCTTTCCGTGACGCGCCATCACCTCTTGCATGTTCGAGACCGTCTTTTCGAACAGATGATCGCGCGGCGCCAGCACGATGACGGGCACACGGTTGTCAATCAAGGCGATGGGGCCGTGCTTAAGCTCACCCGACGCATAACCTTCGGCGTGGATGTAGCTGATTTCCTTGAGCTTCAGCGCACCTTCGAGGGCAAGCGGAAACATCGCTCCACGGCCCAGAAACAGCACGTCTTGCGCCTCGGCCAACTCGTCGGCCACTGCGGAGATCGGCGCAGAGAGCGCAAGCGCGTGGTTCATCAGGCCCGGAAGCGCGGCAAGATCGGCAAGATGTTGTGCCATGCTGGCCGCATCGATACGTCCCCGGTCCTGGCCTGCTTTCAGCGCCAAAAGGCCAAGGGTGATGAGTTGACAGCTGAAGGCTTTGGTCGAGGCGACGCCCACCTCGATCCCCGCCATGATCGGCAGCGAAAGATCGGATTCGCGCGCGATGGAGGAGGTGGGGACGTTCACCACGGCGACGATCTTGCCAACTTTGCCCTTGGCATAGCGCAGGGCGGCCAAGGTGTCGGCGGTCTCGCCAGACTGGCTGACGAACAGCGCCCATTGCCTGGGCGAGAGCGGCGGTTCACGATAACGGAATTCCGAAGCGATATCGATCTCAACCGGCAAGCCCGCAAGCTGTTCAAACCAGTATTTCGCGACATGGGTGGCGTAAGAGGCAGTGCCGCAGGCGACCATGGTGATGCGCTCGACATCCGTAAAATCAACCTCCGGCATTTCCAGCGTGCCTTGTGGCAAATAACGGCGCAAGGCATCGGCAATCACGACGGGTTGCTCGGCGATCTCTTTGGCCATGAAGTGCTTGTAGCCCGCCTTTTCGATCCGCGTGCTGTCGACCTGAATACGGGTTTCGTCACGGATCGCAAGCGCGTCCTGATCGTCATAGATCGTCGCCCCCGCGCGGGTGACGACGGCATAGTCGCCCTCTTCCAGATAGGTGATGCGGTCTGTCATCGGCGCCAGTGCAATCGCGTCAGAACCTACGAACATCTCGCCATCGCCATGCCCGATGGCAAGCGGAGAGCCCTTGCGTGCGGCGATGATCAGATCATCCTGGCCGTCGAACAGAAAACACAGTGCGAAGGCGCCATGCAGACGCTTGAGTGTTTTGCGCGCAGCCTCGATCGGGGAGGCACCCTGCACCATGTACATATGTGCAAGAAGGGCGATTGTCTCTGTATCGGTCTCGGATTCAAACGCGAGGCCCGCAGCCGTGAGTTCGGTGCGCAGTTCGCGGAAATTCTCGATGATTCCGTTATGCACCACGGCGACGGGGCCAGAGCGGTGGGGATGGGCGTTGACGGTGGTGGCTGCGCCATGCGTGGCCCAACGGGTGTGGCCGATGCCGGATTTGCCCGCAAGCGGCTCATGCACCAACAGGTCCGAAAGATTGACCAGCTTGCCCACGGCGCGGCGGCGGTCAAGTTTGCCTGCGTTTATTGTGGCGATGCCGGCTGAATCATAGCCGCGGTATTCCAGCCGCTTGAGCGATTCCACTAACAGCGGCGCAACTTCGTGCTTGCCAAGGACACCAACGATTCCACACATTTACGCTTTTCCTTTCGCGGCCTTGATCGCCTTGAGGCGCGCCATAAGTTTGCTGGCAAGGCCGGCTTTGTTCACTTGGGGTGCCCGCCCGATTGCAAGGGCTTCGGTCGGCACATCCTGGGTGATCACCGACCCCGAAGCGGTAAGCGCGTCGTCACCCACCTTCACGGGCGCCACCAGCATGGTATCCGAGCCGATAAAGGCACGTTTGCCGATGCGGGTCCGGTGCTTCATCACGCCGTCATAGTTGCAGGTCACCGTGCCCGCGCCAATGTTGGTGAATTCGCCTATATCGGCGTCGCCGATATAGGTCAGATGGCCAACCTTGACGCCCTCATCAAGGATGGAATTCTTGATCTCGACAAAGTTGCCGACATGGACATCTTCGGCCAGTTCGGCACCAGGGCGCAGGCGGGCGAAGGGCCCGACCTGAGCGCCGCGCGAGATGTGACAGCCTTCGAGGTGGCAAAAGCCCTTGATCTCTGCACCGGATTCGATGGTGACGGCGGGACCAAACAGCACATTCGGGCCGATGATCGCATCGCGCCCGACATGCGTGTCGAGGGCAAAGAAAACGGTTTCGGGCGCTGTCAGAGTGACGCCGTTCTCAAGCGCCTCGGTGCGGGCGCGCGCCTGAAACGCGGCCTCGGCCTCGGCCAGTTGCGCGCGGGTGTTCACGCCCAGTGTCTCGGATTCGTCGCAGATCACCACACCTGCCGACAGGCCTTGCGCGCGGGCAAGTTCGGGCAGGTCGGTCAGATAGTATTCGCCACTTGCATTGGTGTTCTTCACCTGCGAAATCAGCTCGAACATCAGTTTGGCCGATGCGCAAAGAACGCCAGAATTACAGAGTGTTACGGCGCGTTCTTCATCGGATGCGTCTTTGTATTCAACGATCTTTTGCAGGTTCTCACCCTCGGCGATCAGGCGGCCATAGCGGCCAGGATCGCGCGCCTGAAAGCCCAGTACCACAACCGAATGGCGCGCGCGGGCGTGCAGCATGGCGTCGATGGTTTCGGGGCGGATAAACGGGGTGTCGCCGTAAAGTACGATGGCGTCTCCGTCCATCTGATCAAGTAAGGGCGCGGCCATGCCGACGGCATGCGCAGTTCCCAGCTGTGGGTCTTGCACCACGCATTCACAGGCCTCGTCAAAGGCATTGGCCGAGGCGGAAACCTCTGCGGCGCCATGCCCCGTGACCACCACGATGCGGGCGGGTTCAAGGCTGCGCGCGGCGGCAAGAGCGTGGTGCAACAGCGGCGCGGAGGCCACTTTGTGCAGCACCTTGGGCAGGTCGGAATTCATCCGCGTGCCCATGCCTGCAGCCAAAACGATGAACGAAACCGGCATAGAGCCCCTTCCTTTTCTTGTGCGCCCGTTTTACCCCGTATGCGCGGGGCCGCAAGGGGTGGTTCTTCACGCAAGGTTACAGAACATGCGCACGGTGGTTTTCGATCTGGACGGAACGCTGGCCGATACCAGTGCAGACCTGTTGGCCGCGGCGAATGCCTGCTTTGTCGATATGGGGCACGGCGCGGTGCTGGACGGGCGTGACACACTGGTCGCCTTTCACGGGGGGCGGGCGATGTTGCGGGCGGGGTTTTTGCGGCTGGGTATCGGGTTCAGCGAAGAGGATATCAGCCGCTATTACCCGATGCTGCTTGCCGCCTATGCCGAGGGAATCGACACGCATACGCAGCTCTATCCCGGCGCAGTGGCGGCGGTCGAGGCCCTGCGCAGGGCAGGTTTTGCCACCGCGATCTGCACCAACAAGCCCGAAGGACTGGCGGTAGAACTGGTGCGGCGGCTCGGGATAGCCGATCTGTTCGGGGCGTTGGTGGGAGCGGACACGCTGCCCACCCGCAAACCCGATGCTGCGCCGTATTTGGAGGCCGTGCGGCGTGTGGGTGGCGATGTGGCACGCTCGATGCTGATTGGCGACACCGAAACCGACCGCAAGACCGGCCTCGCGGTGGGGGTTCCCGTGGCCTTGGTCACCTTTGGCCCCGAAGGGCGCGCGATCGAACGGTTGGCCCCTGAGGCGCTGCTCGAGCATTTTGACGATCTGCCTGCCTTGGCGGGCCGACTGCTTATCTAGACAGGAAATGCGCGTTGCACCATTTTGCAGATGAGGTGTATTCGCCAAGCAGGTCCAACAGGCTGCGGCTGGCCAAGATGCGCTGATACCGCTGACGCATCGCCTGCATCTTTTGGGCCTTTGTGCCCGGTACATGGTCGAGCATTGCGGCGGCGGCGATCAGCGCCCGGTCGGCCTCGTCGGGCGCGATCATTCCCGCCTGCGCCAGCGTGCCCGACACCATCGAAAGCATCGCCGAGCAATGCAGCGCCTGAGCCGCGCGCCCCTTGATCACCAGATCGGCGTGCGCGCCCCCCGTCACGGCGACGGTCACGGCAAAGGCAAGTGCTAAGGGTTTCATTTTTATGCGCTTCCTGATCCGTCAGACTGGCGCAAGTATGTGGTCTTGTATTCCTTGGCTCAAGCGACTTTTTCGTTAATAGGCGGTTTGACAGCCGCAGGGGCGCGCCCTAGGTTCGCGGCATGGATACCCCCCCGATTTCGCGCCACGCTGTCACCTTTGTCTTGCTCAGCGTGTTGCTGGATATGGTGGGATTCGGGCTGATCATTCCGGTGCTGCCGGGGTTGATCGAGGATGTGGGTGGCATGGATTTGGCCGATGCGGCCAAGGTCGGCGGCTGGATGTTCTGCGCTTTTTCGGTGGCGCAGTTCGTGTGCAGCCCACTGATGGGCAATCTGAGCGACCGCTTTGGGCGCAGGCCCCTGTTGTTGGTGGCCATTGCAGGGCTGGGGCTGGACTATCTGCTGCAGGCCTTTGCGCCGACACTTGCCTGGCTGTTCATCGGGCGGATCATTGCCGGGATCTGCGGGTCAAGCTGGGTGATTGCCAATGCCTTTATCACCGATGTGACCACGCCAGAAAATCGGGCGAAGTATTTCGGCCTGCTTGGTGCTTGCTTCGGCTTGGGCTTTGTGGTCGGCCCCGCGATTGGCGGGCTGCTGGGCAGCTTTGGTCCGAGGGTGCCGTTTTTTGTCGCGGCGGCGATTTCGGGACTGAACCTGATCTATGGCTATAGCGTGCTGCCCGAAACTTTGGCCGCGGCGAACCGACGCGCGTTCCAGTGGCGGCGCGCCAATCCTTTTGGGGTGTTTGCCGTGTTTCGCGGCTATCCGGGCGTGTTGCCCATGTGCGGAGTGTTGTTCGTCTATTTCTTTTTCAGCGCGATTTATGCCGCGATCTGGCCCTATTGGGGCATGGCGAAATTCGGCTGGTCGCCCGCGACGGTGGGTCTGACGCTGGCGGTTTTCGGGTTGATCATGGCGGGGTTTCAGGGGGGCCTTGCGGGGCCGGCAGCGGCGCTTTGGGGCGAGCGGCGGGTGGTGCTGATCGGCCTTGTCACGGCGGTCGTGGGCCTGATCGGCTATGGTCTGGCTTGGGGATTGTTGCCCGTGGTCATTCTGATGGTCATTCACGGACCCGAAGGCTTTGTGCATCCGATGCTGACCGCGATGATGACCAAGTCGGCACCTGCAGATGCGCAGGGTGAGTTGCAGGGCGGCATTTCTGCGATAATGTCGGTGTCGATGCTGGCGGGGACAGTGTTCTTTAGCCAGATCTTCGGCTATTTTCTGGGCAAAGGCGGGGCCTTCGCGCCCGACATTGCGTTTTTCGTCGCGGCGGCGGGCATGCTCGTGGCCTTGGCGATGTTTCTGATTTGGGTGCCGGCAGAGGAGCGCAGGACATGACACAGGACCGCTTTGAGGGCAGTTTCACCCAACAGGAACCCATTCCCGAAGAGGGCATCGCGGCGGCGCTCGAGGTGCTGCGCAGCGGGCGGTTGCACCGCTATAACGTGGCGCCGGGCGAAGTGTCGCAGACAGCGATGCTCGAGGAAGAGTTCGCGGCACTGACCGGCGCGCGCTATTGCCTTGCCGTGGCCTCGGGCGGCTATGCCTTGGGTTGCGCACTGCGCGCCATCGGCGTCAAGGCGGGCGATGCGGTGCTGACCAACGCCTTTACGCTG
>JAHEBX010000147.1 GCA_024642045.1 Pseudorhodobacter sp.
GTGTTTGACGGCGTGTTGACCCCCACCTTTCTGGCCGCGCTATGACCGCGCCCATCTTTGCCACGCTGGGCTGTCGGCTGAACGCCTACGAGACCGAAGCGATGAAGGAACTTGCCGCCGCCGCTGGGGTCGAGGGTGCCGTGGTGGTCAACACCTGCGCCGTCACCGCCGAGGCCGTGCGCAAAGCCAAGCAGGAAATCCGCAAACTTGCCCGCGAAAACCCTGGTGCGCAGATCATTGTAACAGGCTGTGCGGCGCAGACCGAGCCTGCCACCTTTTCGGCCATGCCCGAAGTCACCAAGGTCATCGGCAATACGGAAAAGATGCAGGCCGAGACGTGGAACGCCCTGCGCGTGCCCGATCTGATTGGCGCGACCGAGCGGGTTCAGGTCGATGACATCATGTCTGTGCGCGAGACCGCAGGCCACTTGATTGACGGCTTTGGCCGTCACCGCGCCTATGTGCAGGTGCAAAACGGCTGCGATCACCGCTGCACCTTTTGCATCATCCCTTATGGGCGCGGCAATTCGCGCTCTGTCCCTGCGGGGGTCGTGGTCGAACAGATCAAGCGGCTGGTGGACAAAGGGTTTCAGGAAGTCGTGCTGACAGGTGTCGATCTGACCTCTTGGGGCGCTGATTTGCCTGCCGAGCCGCGACTTGGCGATCTGGTGATGCGCATTCTGCGGCTGGTGCCCGACCTGCCGCGCCTGCGGATTTCTTCGATCGACAGCATCGAAGTGGACGAGGCGCTGATGGGCGCCATCGCCACCGAACCGCGTCTTATGCCGCATCTGCACCTGTCGCTGCAGGCAGGCGACGATATGATTCTCAAGCGGATGAAGCGGCGGCATTTGCGCGACGATGCGATCCGCTTTTGCCAAGAGGCGCGACGTCTGCGCCCCGACATGGTGTTTGGTGCCGATATCATCGCAGGCTTTCCGACCGAAACCGAGGCGATGTTCGCGCAAAGCCTTGCCTTGGTCGAGGAATGCGACCTGACGTTCCTGCACGTCTTTCCCTATAGCGCCCGCCAAGGCACACCTGCTGCGCGGATGCCGCAACTGCGCGGCCCTGTGATCAAGGAACGGGCAGCGCGGCTGCGGGCTGCGGGCGATGCGGCGCTGTTGCGCCACCTCGACGCCCAACAGGGCGCGCGGCATCGCATCCTGCTCGAAACCCCGCGCATGGGGCGCAGTGAGCAGTTCACCGAGGTCGAATTCACCAAAGATCAACCCGAGGGCCAGATTGTCGAGGCGGTGATTACCGGCGTATCTGATGGCAGGCTTTTGGTGACGCACGAGCTGGCAATGTCGCAAACGCAGGCAATTTACGACGAAAACGCACCAGCCTTGCGACCCATGCCTGCCTAACCTGATCTGCATCACAATGCCTGAGGAGGCGGCAATGCGCATACTTCCCCTGACCGGTGGCCTTGGTGCCGAGATCTTTGAGGCGGATATGAAGGATCCCGCGCAGTTTGACGCAATCCGCGAAGCCTTTATCACCCATTCCGTCATCACCCTGCGCGGGCAGTCGATAACCCCCGACGATCACCTTGCCTTTGCTCGCCGCTGGGGCGCGGTCAATATCAACCGGTTCTTCACCGCACTCGAAAGCCACCCCGAGATTGCCATCGTGCTGAAAGAAGCCAACCAAACGGGCGCGATAGGTGAAGAATGGCACACGGATCATGCCTATGATCAGATCCCTGCGATGGGCTCGATCCTGCATGCCATCGAGACGCCCGCGACCGGCGGCGATACCGCCTTTTGTTCGATGGGTGCTGCCTATGACGCCTTGTCAGATCGGTTCAAGGCCATGCTCGATGGCCTGCAGGCATGGAATTCTTCGCGCCATGTCTTTGGCGCGAGCCAAGCGGAGTCGGATGCTGCAGCCTCTGGCCGTATCGGCAATGCCGCCAAGGCCACTCAGGACGCGCTGCATCCGGTTGTGCTGATCCATCCGCTGTCAGGCCGCAAAGGGCTGTTCGTGAACCCGCAGTTCACCACCCGCATCGAAGGACTGAGCCGCCCCGAGTCGGATGCGATTCTGCAAATGCTGTTCACCCATTGCCAAAAACCCGAGTTTCAGTGCCGCGTGCGCTGGTCACCGGGAGATGTGACCATGTGGGACAACCGCGCCACATGGCACAAGGCAATCAACGACTATCCCGGCAAGCGGCGCTATATGCACCGCGTCACCGTTGAGGGTTGCGCGCTGGCATCTGCCTGAGCGCGCGCGCCTCGCCGATTGCATTTCACTGTTCCACGGACTATCTCAGAGCCAACGCAGTCACCGCAGGGTAAGAGATGAACTGGATCACCAACTATGTGCGCCCGACGATCAACTCGCTTTTCTCGCGCAGGGAAGTGCCGGAAAATCTGTGGACCAAATGCCCGGAATGCGGAACCATGCTGTTTCACCGCGAACTGGCTGCCAATCTGAATGTCTGCACCAGCTGCGATCATCACATGGCGATCACGCCGCGCGATCGCTTTACCGGCCTGTTTGATGGCGGCATCTCTGTCGAGGTCAAAGTGCCGGAGCCTGTGGCGGACCCGCTGCATTTCCGTGACCAAAAGAAATACCCCGACCGTCTGAAAGCCGCGCAGAAAGCCACGGGCGAGCGCGATGCGATGCTGGTGGTGGAAGGCGAGATTGGCCGTACGCCAGTTGTTGCTGCGGCGCAGGATTTTGCCTTTATGGGCGGGTCAATGTCGATGTATGTCGGCAATGCGATCATCGCGGGTGCGCAGCGGGCGATCGCGTTGAAACGTCCCTTTGTGCTATTTTCGGCAGCTGGTGGCGCACGGATGCAGGAAGGTATCCTTGGCTTGATGCAGATGCCGCGCACCACAGTGGCCGTGCAGATGCTGAAAGAGGCGGGGCTGCCTTATATTGTGGTGCTGACTCATCCGACGACGGGCGGTGTGACGGCCTCTTATGCCATGCTTGGCGATGTGCAGATTGCTGAACCCAATGCGCTGATCGGTTTTGCCGGTGCACGAGTGATCGAGCAAACCATCCGCGAAAAGCTGCCAGAAGGGTTTCAGCGGGCCGAATATCTGTTGGATCACGGCATGTTGGACCGTGTTACCCACCGCAAGGCGCTGCGTGACGAGCTGATCACCATTCTGCGCATGCTGACGGGTATGCCGCCCGCTGTTGCGGGTGAATTGCCCGCGCCAGGTGAGCTGTCGTCTGGCGAACCGGCAGGAGCGCAAGCGTGACATCACAGGGGTCGGATGCCGTTCTTGAACGGATGATGACCCTGCATCCGAAGATCATTGATCTGACGATGGAGCGGGTCGAACGTCTGCTAGCGGCTTTGGGCCATCCCGAGCGATCCTTGCCGCCGGTTATCCATATCGCAGGCACCAATGGCAAGGGCAGCACCCAAGCGATGATCCGAGCGGGTTTAGAGGCAGGCGGCGCGCGTGTGCATGCCTATACTTCGCCGCATCTCGCGCGCTTTCACGAACGCATCCGCCTTGCGGGCGACTTGATTTCCGAACAGGCGCTGACCGCCTTGCTGGACGAATGCGTGCAGGCCAACGGGCCGGACGAGATCACCTTTTTCGAAATTACCACCTGTGCGGCCTTTCTGGCCTTTGCGCGGACACCTGCGGATTATACACTGCTCGAGGTTGGACTTGGCGGGCGGTTGGATGCCACCAATGTCGTTGATGAGCCGCTTTTGACCATTATCACACCGGTTTCCATCGACCATCAGCAATACCTTGGCGAAACGCTACCCGAGATTGCAGGTGAAAAAGCGGGTATCATCAAGCGCCTGGTGCCTGTGATTGTCGGACCGCAAGAACCCGAGGGGCTGGCCGTGATCGAAGCGCGGGCGGCACGGTTGGGTGCGCCTGTTCTGGCCTATGGCCAGCAATGGTCGGTGACCGAAGAGCGCGGGCGGTTGATCTATCAGGATGAAAACGGCCTGCTGGATCTGCCGCTTCCGAACCTGCCCGGTCCGTTCCAGATCTTTAACGCGGGCGCTGCGATTGCGGCGCTTCGGGCGCTGGGCAAGGATGCAGCGGCCTGCGAGGCGGCGGTGACCCAAGCCTTTTGGCCCGCGCGCATGCAGCGGCTGCGCTTTGGCCCCTTGGTCGAGGCCGCCCCTTCGGTCGAGCTTTGGCTCGATGGCGGGCACAATCCGGCAGGTGGCGTGGCGGTGGCGGACACCCTTGCGCGGATGCCAGTACGCGAAACCCATCTGATTTGCGGCATGCTTAACACCAAGGACGTGCGCGGATACATGCGCCCGCTTGCCGCGCATGTGACGCAGCTGCATGCCGTTTCGATCCCGAACGAAAAGAACACGCTGCCCGCTGAGGCAACGCGTGAGGCGGCCGCGTCTGTGGGTATGGATGCGCAGACAGCGGCTTCCGTGGCCGACGCATTGGCAACCATTGTGGAAAAAAACGCGCGCGCGCGCGTGCTGATCTGCGGCTCGCTCTACCTCGCAGGCGGCGTTCTGCGCGAAAACGGCTAGGGCTGCTCCAGATCAACCCAGACGGGCCAGTGCCGCGACGCTTTGGCGACGGTTGTAGCCAAAGCATCGCCCGCCTTGGGCCGCAAAATGCCGGCCGCTTTGATCTGCAAGTCACGCGACGGCAGCACCACCTCGACCCGCAAACCGCCGATACCGTCGTAAAGTGCGGTGTCTTGCGCTGGATCGCCCTTTTGCCCCTTGTCGGGCGTGGCCCCCTCGCCGCGTGGCGCGGGGTCTTGCAGTCTTTCGGAATGCAGCAGGTCCTGCACCGCATCGGGCAAGCCTTCGCCATCAATCGGGTCAAGATTGGTTTGCCCCAGCAAGACAAACGGGGCCTGTGGCGGTGCATAGGGCAGTGTCCCATCCATCAGCCGCAACCAGAACGCTGTTTCGTCATGGTTGCGCCGCCCGTTACGATCTTCGGGACCATCAAATACGGGCGGTGTGGCGTAATAGGCCAAGAGGCGCAGGCTCTTGCCATCGGGCAACAGAATAGGCACCTCGTAATGCCCCGACGTGGACAGCCGTTGCCCTTCGGGTGTATCGTCCAAGGCGAGGTTTTGCGGCAGATCGCGCCACTTAAAGCCGCTGAAATCGCGCATATGATCAGTGTCGATCGGATAGCGCGACAGAACAGCCATCCCCGCCTGACCCGCGAACCGACCATAGGCCATCGCGTCACGTGGCTCGCCGAGCCGTCCGTTCCCATCCAGATCAAGCCCCGTCGCTACGCCCGTATTGGGGCGAAGCGGCAGCAGATAGGGGTAGGGCCGACCTGAGACCTTGGCCGCAAAGGCCGCAAGTGTCTGGCCACGCAGGTCATAATCGATCCCTGTCAGCAGTATTACATCAGCGTTCAAGGCCGAAAGCACCTCAGCCGCGGCCTGCTGCGCAGGATTGCTGCCGCGTTGAAGGGCCTGCAGGGCAAGCCCCGGGCCCTGCGCGGTGAGCTCTGCGTTATAGGTTGCGATCCGGATGGTCTGGCCCCATGCGGGCCAAGCCAACAACCAGATCAGGCATGCATAAAGCGCTTGCCATCCTCGGCCAATTGGTTGGCGATGCGCGTCTCGCTGATCATGTCGGCGATGCGTCCCATCGCGATGCCGCGCATGAACAGGGAAGCGGGAAGAAAGGCCCATGCCGTCATTGTCCAGATCAAGGTTTGCGGCGAATCCAGCGTTAGCGGTTCAAATCCCGCCGACGCGATCTTCACCACGGCTGGCGTCAAGAATGGCAGCAAAAACCCTAACGCAATGTTAATGCGTGCGTCCCGCGTAAGCCGCATGACAACATCTGAGCCTGTTGTCGGATCGAAAGTTGGCAGGTTTATCCAGACGTTAAACGCCTGATCGCGACGCGGCCAGTGCCCTGCCTTCATCAGCACAACAAAGATCGACAGCGAAATCAGTGAGATCAGATAAGCCATTCCTGCCGCCGTCCGGATCGCACCGATCTGTTCTGCTGTCGCATCGCTTGAGAGCATCAGGGTCGCCAAGCGGACGGGGCTGTAAGGGAAATCCATTGCCACGCCGATCAGCCTGCCAACAGCCTCAATAAAATCGGTCATCGTCGAAGGCTGAACCTTGCCGCGTGAAATCATAGAGAGCGAAAACACTGTGGCCAACAACATCAGATAGCGCACTCTGTTAAAGGGCGGCGCGTCACGGAATTCAACCAGACTTGGATAGGTCGCATTATATTCAACAAAGGTCAAAAGCCCCAGGAACAGCGCCACCAGTGACACCATTTGCTGAGTATCGACCGATACGTCCAGCAACAGCACAGAAGGCATGGCGACAAGCACCATTACCAAGATCATGCGCACGGCCGAGCCTGTCAGCTGCGAAACCACCTGTCTGCCACCCCTAAATCGGTCTTGTCCGGTGCTTTGCCAGACAATTTTCCCAATGATATCCCGCACATTGTGGCGGGTTGCCTCAATCTTGCCCAATTCTTGCCTTCTTTCCTTCAGCACGGCAACAGTCTCAGGGACATTGGCGCTGAACTGGGGCAATTCTGCGGTAAATGTGTTGCAGGATTGAATCATCCCTGAGGTAATAAAAAGGCCGCCCCGAGGGGCGGCGCTAGATATTGTGGTTTGGGAAAATTCAGGCCCAAGGGCGCGTCGCGGCCGCCTTTTTCTCGAATGTTGAAATTGCGCTTGCCTTTTCCAGCGTCAGGCCGATGTCATCCAGACCGTTCAACAGGCAATGTTTGCGATGCGCGTCCACCTCAAACGGGAACACTTGCCCATCCGAGGTCGTCACCGTCTGTTCGATCAGATCAACGGTCTGGCGGGCATTGGCGCCCTTGCGCGCATCGGTCATCAGCAGATCGACCACTTCCTGCGGCATCACGATCGGCAGAATACCGTTTTTGAAACAGTTGTTATAAAAGATGTCGGCAAAGCTGGTCGAGATCACGCAACGGATGCCGAAATCCAAAAGGGCCCAAGGTGCGTGCTCGCGCGACGACCCGCAGCCAAAGTTGTCACCAGCAACGATGATCTCAGCATTCCGATAGGCGGGCTGGTTCAGCACGAACTCAGGTATTTCTTTACCATCGAGGGTATAGCGCATCTCGTCAAACAGGTTCACGCCAAGGCCCGAGCGCTTGATGGTCTTCAAGAACTGTTTGGGGATGATCATATCGGTGTCGATATTGACCAAAGGCATCGGGGCGGCAATGCCAGTGAGGGTGGTGAACTTGTCCATATGCGGTCTCCTGTGTCGGGCCTTTTTTGCGACGATTGACCGAGGTTTGCAAGGGCATAGCGCCATAAATAAAGGCCGCGTCCGTTTCCAGACGCGACCTTGGGCTGCGTGAATTTAACCGATCAGACGGTCTTGTTGCGACGACGCATCAGACCCAGACCGCTCAGGCCAGCCATCAGCAACCAGCCAGCGGCAGGCAGTGGCACGGCAGAGGGGTTCGGCGGGGTCACAACCGGGCCGGTGCCAACGTTGATCAAGCTGCCATCGACGCCCTGAGTAAAGTCAAAGAAGTTGTCGTAGGGGTTGCGCGAGTCGAACAGAGTGGCGACCAGTTCCTCTGTCGACGTGAGCGAAGTGAACAGGGTTGCGAGCTTGGCCGCATCGTCGAGGAAGAAGAAGCCGGTATCAAGCTGCTCGTTCTCAAAGCCCAGACCCGTGCCGCCGATGTTGTTGCCGAGCGCATCGGTGGTGATGGTTTGAACAGCGGTGAAATCACCAAAGCTGACACCATTGATCAACAGCTCATTGGCATACTCGTCGAAGTTGCCCGGAGCAGTGTCACCATCAAAAAGTGTAACACGTACGCTTGCCTGTGCGATGCCGCCGCCCAAGGCATCCGTGATCGCCGCCGTATAGCCGCCCTGACCGCCGATGACGAAGGGATTGACGCTTGCAAATCCGACATAAAGCGTGCTTGCAGCAATCTGCGACACAACACGCGTGCCGTTCAGGCCGATGAAGTCAAACACAAGCCCGCCGATTTCGGTCACGGCAGCAGGCAGCGCACCACCCGATGTCGGCGAGTCAGTTGTGAAGGTTGAGGCCGATGCCCCGGTCGCCAACAGTGCAGTAGCTGATGTGGCGAGTAAAAGAGGTTTAAAATACATAGGAATTCTCCAAGTTGTGTGCAGAACACCTCGAAGGTCAGTCTTCAAAAATTATCAAAAGCTCAACGTCTCTAAAACCATTCAATCGCTACCAAGAACATTCCTTCGAAGCGCCTTAACGTTAACACATTCTTAACCTTTGGGATCAACTCATCCTGCAATTTTTGGAAAAAAGCCGCAAAATTTGGGTGTTAGAGGTCGCATTGTTTATTTATTGGAAATAGTTCGTCGCGAAATTCAGA
>JAHEBX010000148.1 GCA_024642045.1 Pseudorhodobacter sp.
CGATGCTGATTTGCGGCGTGGGGATGTGGTTTTGGTGAACTTTTGGGCCAGCTGGTGCCCGCCGTGTCGCGCGGAGAACTCAACCCTGATGGATCTGAAAGCCGAGGGCATTCGGATCGTTGGTATTAACATGATGGATGACGCGGGCAAGGCCGCAGCCTTTCTGAACGGCGATGGCAATCCGTTTGATGCGATCGTCTTTGACCCCAAAGGAAAGACGCGGCTTGATTGGGGTGTCACGGCGCCGCCCGAGACCTTCATTCTGCGCGGCGATGGTACGATCCTTTACAAATTCATCGGCCCGATGATTGGCAGCGATTACGAGCAGCGCTTTCGTCCCGAGCTGGAAAAGGCCTTGGCCAAGTGATCGCGCGGATGGTCGCGGTTTTAATGATCGCGACCCCGGCTTTGGCCAAGCCAGGCACGCCGGGTCCAGAGTATTTCAGCGGCATCTATGAGCGGATCGGTCGCGCTACGGCGCAAGCGTTGATCAATGACCGAGTAGCGATTTCACCCGCAGGGCAAGGCGTTGTGATCCGCTCTTGCGCAGGGCGCCCTTTGCGCATGGGGTTCGGTCCGGCTTTTGAGATCAACAATCTGATGACAGGGGAACAGGCGGGCGTCGCGGTCGAGTGTTTGTTTCACAACAATGGCTATAACCGCCCGATCTTGACCTGCCGGGCCAAGGATGGCGCGGCGTTTACGCTTTGGCCGACCACGAGCAGCAAGCTCGACTGCGGCCATTAAAAACCCCGCCCGAAGGCGGGGTTCGCTGGTTTATTGGAACAACGCCATCGCGTTGCCCATCGTCTTGAAAAAGCCCCAGAGCAGCGGCGCGCCGACAAGCGCCCAAGCCAGTACCAGCTGCATCGTTGTGGTTTTACGTTCGTTTGACATCCAAGCCTCCTGTTACTTTTCGCTGGTCATGTGGAAACGGGCGTCCACGGGTTTCATCATCAGGTTCAACACGAAGCCGACAGCCAAAAGCGCGGCCATGATATACATCGTGACAGTGTAGGCATCGGCCTTGGCCACGCCAGAATCGATCTGATACTGGCGAATATAGTTTACCAGAACCGGTCCGAGCACACCCGCCACTGACCAGGCGGTCAGCAGCCGTCCATGGATGGCGCCGACATAACGGGTGCCAAAGACGTCGCGCAGATAGGCCGGAATGGTCGCGAAACCACCACCGTACATCGACAGGATCACTGCATAGAAGGCAACAAAGAAGAAGATGCTTCCCGTCTGTCCGGACCAAGGCACGGCTGCGTAGAGCAGGATGCCAAGGGCAAAAAAGCACATATAGGTGGCTTTGCGGCCGATATAGTCCGAAGTCGAGGCCCAGAAGAAGCGCCCGAGCATGTTAAAGATCGACAGCAGTCCCACAAAGCCAGCGGCGGCAGCGGGAGTAATGCGCCCCGGGAACATCTCTTGACTCATCGCCGAGGCTTGGCCCAACACACCGATCCCTGCGGTCACGTTCAGGCACAGCACACCCCATAGCAGCCAGAACTGCGGTGTCTTCATCGCGTCGTCAATGTGCACGTTTTCCGAAGTGACCATCGCGCTTTTGTGCTCAGATGGGATCCAGCCTTCAGGATGCCACCCTTCGGCAGGAACGCGGACAAGCAGCGCGCCAATCATCATGAAGATGAAATAGCCGATGCCAAGGCACACAAAGGTTTCCATTACGCCGACATGGGTGTCGGTGCTGAAGTGCTTCATCAGCGAGACCGACAGCGGAGAGGCGATAAAGGCACCACCACCAAAACCCATGATTGCCATCCCTGTCGCCATGCCGGGGCGGTCAGGGAACCAGGTGATCAATGTTTTCACTGGTGAGATATAGCCAAGCCCAAGACCGATGCCACCCAGAACGCCATAGCCGAGGTAGACGATCCACAACTGGTGCAGCGCGATGCCGATCGCACCAACCAGAAAGCCACCGCCAAAGCAAAAGGCCGCCGCAACCATCGCCTTGCGCGGTCCGACTCGGTCAAGCCATGTGCCACCAAAGGCAGCCGCCAACCCGAGAAAGACGATGGCAATCGAAAAGATCCAGCCGAGCGAGGTCAATTGCCAATCATCCGGCGCGGATTCCGTTATCCCTATCAGCTTTGACATTGGCAGGTTGAAAACGCTGAAGGCGTAAGCCTGCCCGATGCAAAGATGAATACACAGTGCAGCTGGCGGGACCATCCAGCGGCTGAAACCGGGTGATGCCACGGTGTTGGCTCTGTCGAGCCAGCTTGATGAAGTCATAGTTTCCTCCCTTGTCGCGACGTTTTGTCGCGTCACCCGACACTAGGGTAAGAGCGGAAATTGGCAATAAAATCTTACCACGTAAGATGCCTTTGAGATACGACTTTAGTCTAGGTCAGGTGCTGTAGAGCAGGACCAACAGGATTCCCATCACCAGAACTTCGCCCCAAGGCAGGACAGATAGTCGGCCCGCAACCCGTATTTGCGACTGTTTGGCTTCCGGCGGGGTCAGAGAAGGGAATCGATTTGGCATGATGTGACCTTGGTTTCGGTGCTGTTTACCAAAGATCGCATGAAGAACTTAACAAGAACATAAGGCCCGGATTTCTCCGGGCCTTGGGGTGCAGGTCGCACTGTGACGTCGTCTTATCGTGACGCGAGATCGCGCAGAACATAGTGCAGCACGCCACCGTGTTCGACATATTCCTTTTCAATCGCCGTATCGATGCGGCACTTGATCTGGATCGTGCGGGTTTTGCCATCGGCATAAGTGATGGTGCAGGGCACGGAAGAGAGTGGTTTCAGATCGCCCGAAAGCCCGTCGATGCTGACCACTTCGTCTCCGGTCAAGCCAAGCGTCTTGCGGGTGTCGCCGCCCGTGAACTCGAACGGAATGACGCCCATGCCGACGAGGTTAGAGCGATGGATCCGCTCAAAACTCTCGGCAATAACGGCTTTGACGCCCAGAAGCGCTGTGCCTTTGGCCGCCCAGTCACGGCTGGACCCTGCGCCATATTCGATGCCGCCAAAGATCACAAGCGGCGTGCCAGCCTCTTGATACGCCATCGAAGCGTCAAAGATCGAGGTTTGCTCGCCATCGGGGCCCTTGGTGTAGCCGCCCTCGACGCCATCCAGCATCTCGTTCTTGATGCGGATATTGGCAAAGGTACCGCGCATCATCACTTCGTGGTTGCCGCGACGCGATCCATAGGAGTTGAAATCGCTGACGGGAACCTGACGATCCGTCAGGTATTTTCCGGCGGGCGAGCTGGCCTTGAACGAGCCTGCAGGCGAGATGTGGTCGGTGGTGATCATGTCGCCCAAAAGGGCCAGGACGCGCGCGCCTTCGATATTGGAAATCACGCCCGGGGTTTTAGCCATGCCTTTGAAGTAGGGCGGGTTCTGGATGTAGGTTGATGTCGAAGGCCAGTCATAGGTTTCAGAATCGGTGACCTTGACGGCCTGCCACTTCTCGTCGCCCTTGAACACATCGGCGTATTTCTTGATGAAGGCCGCGCGGGTAACGGTGGATTCCACCAGCTCGGCGATCTCTTGGTTGGTGGGCCAGACGTCTTTTAGGTAAACGGGGCCGTTGGTGCCCATGCCCAAAGGTTCGGTCGTAAGATCAATATTCATATCGCCCGCCAGCGCGTAGGCCACAACAAGCGGCGGCGAGGCGAGGTAGTTCGCGCGCACGTCGGGGCTGATCCGGCCTTCAAAATTGCGGTTGCCGGACAGGACGGCGGTGGCGACCAGATCACCCTCGGCAATCGCCGCCGAAATCGCAGGATCCAGCGGGCCCGAGTTGCCAATACAGGTGGTGCAGCCATAGCCCACAAGGTTGAAGCCGACCGCGTCGAGATCGTCCTGCAGGTTGGCAGCGTTGAGGTATTCCGACACGACCTGAGAGCCGGGTGCGAGCGAGGTTTTCACCCATGGCTTGGATTTCAGACCCAATTGGCGGGCTTTGCGGGCGACGAGGCCGGCCCCGATCATCACATAGGGGTTCGAGGTGTTGGTGCAGGAGGTGATCGAAGCGATCACAACCTTGCCCGATGACATGGTGAAATCATGGCCTTTGACAGCAACTTGCTTGCCCATCGCGCGCTTGAAGCTGGCATCCATTTCGCGGGCGAAGGAGGCTTTGGACTCGGTCAGCGCAACATAGTCTTGCGGGCGTTTGGGGCCGGAAATGGCGGGAACAATGGTTCCCATATCCAGATGCAGGGTCGAGGTGTAGATCGGGTCATAGCTCGCATCACGCCACATGCCGTTGGCCTTGGCATATGCCTCGACCAGAGCGATGCGCGATTCCTCGCGGCCCGAGTTGCGCAGATAGCGGATGGTTTCATTGTCGATCGGAAAAAAGCCGCAGGTGGCGCCGTATTCGGGGGCCATATTGGCAATGGTGGCGCGGTCGGCAAGGGGCAGGTGATCCAGACCTTCACCGTAGAATTCGACGAACTTGCTGACCACACCATGTTTGCGCAGCATCTGCACGACCTTGAGCACGAGGTCGGTGGCGGTGGTGCCTTCGACCATCTGACCGGTCAGTTTGAATCCGACAACTTCGGGGATCAACATCGACACAGGCTGGCCGAGCATCGCGGCTTCGGCCTCGATGCCGCCGACGCCCCAGCCCAGAACCGCAAGACCGTTGACCATAGTGGTGTGGCTGTCGGTACCGACGAGAGTGTCTGGATAGGCCACGAGGTTGCCGTGCTGGTCTGTGTCGGTCCAGACAGTCTGCGCCAGATACTCAAGGTTGACCTGGTGGCAGATACCGGTTCCCGGCGGCACAACGCGGAAGTTGTTAAAGGCGTTCTGACCCCATTTCAGGAACACATAACGCTCCATGTTCCGCTCATACTCGCGGTCGACGTTGGCCTGAAACGCGCGCGGCGTGCCAAACTCGTCGATCATCACCGAATGGTCGATCACCAGATCAACGGGCGCGAGCGGGTTGATGGCTTGGGCGTCGCCACCCAGGCCTTTGATGCCGTCGCGCATGGCGGCAAGGTCAACGACGGCTGGAACCCCAGTGAAATCCTGCATCAGCACGCGGGCAGGGCGGTAGGCAATCTCACGTGGGTTCTTACCCGACATCTTGCCCCAGTCGGAAAACGCCTTGATGTCCTCGACCGAGACGGTCTTGCCATCTTCAAAACGCAGCATGTTTTCCAGCACCACCTTGAGAGCGGCGGGAAGGCGGGCGAAATCGCCAAGGCCTGCGGCCTGAGCGGCGGGGATGGAATAATAGGAAACAGTCTGTCCGCCCGCGGTCAGGGTCTTGCGGGTTTTGGAGCTGTCGTGTCCAACAGTGACGGTCATGGGAGGCCTCCTTCGGCTGGCGCTTAGGCGTGGATCGGGTTGCGTTAGGTCTTGCCGCAAAGGCAAGGTCCGTGCAAGGGAATCATCTGAAGATTGATTTTATTGTATACAACGGTATGCCGAAAATCCACCCCCATATCGGCTCCAACAATAATCTATGCTGCGCGAATGTGAAAAAGCTGTAACTTTGGCTCGCAAAACCTTGATTGGAACCAGAGCGCAAGGCTGGGCTACAACCAAACAGAATACAGGGGATCGGATACAACATGATGCGGCACATCGTCGGCGGGGCACTTGGGCTTTGGGTCGCAGCGGCCACGGTAGCTGCTGCGGACTCTGAACAAGGAGTTGTGGTCGAACTCTACACCTCTCAGGGCTGTTCATCTTGTCCGCCTGCCGACAATCTGATGGGTGAGATTTCGGATATGCCCGGGGTGATTGGCTTGGCTCTGCATGTCGATTATTGGGACTATATCGGGTGGAAAGACACCTTTGGGCAGGCGAAATTTTCGGAACGCCAGCGCAGCTATGCCCATGCCTCGGGCGATAAGATGATCTACACACCACAGATGATCATCAATGGTGGCGAGCGTTTGATCGGCAATAATCCTGCCCCGGTGGTGGGCGCGATTGCTGCTGCGGCGAAGGCACCGCGCGATGTGACGCTGAGTTTACAGCGCCAGGGCGGCAAGCTCCTCATCACAGGCAGTGCGGCGCATCCGTTACCGTCTGGAACATTCGTACAGCTGGTTCATTACACCGAACAGAAAAGCGTCACCATCGAGCGCGGCGAAAACGCTGGTCTGACGATGGAGTATCATAATGTGGTCACCTCTTGGCAGAAGTTAGGCGACTGGTCTGGCACGTCTGACTTGCGAATGGAGGCGGACGCAGGCTCAGGGCCGGTGGTCGTACTGGTGCAGGGTGCAGGTCCGAGTGAGGTTCTGGCGGCGGCGCGGCTGAAATAGTCAAGCCCAGCGACGATGTACCCAAAACCATTGTTCCGGATGGGCACGAACGCGCTCCTCCAGACTGTGTGTCAGCGCCTTGGTCATCTCAAGCGCGTCTGTATGGGCAATTGGCGCCTCTAGTTCGACGTCAAAACTCAACCCATCTGTTCGACGCGTCGCGTAGAATGGAATAAGGTCAGCATTGTAGCGCAGCGCCAGTTCGGCAGCAGAAAGCGCGGTTTGCGCGGGTCTGCCCAGAAAGTCGATCATTGCGCCGGGTGCGCGCTGGTCGAACAGCAAAACCAGTAATCCGCCGGATTTCAGGTGTTTGACAAACCCCGCCGTTCCCGCGCGCCCCTGCGGAAACACAGGGCCACCAAAGGCCTCCATTGTGCGGATATAATGCGCGTTGAAATAGGGGTTGCGCATCGGACGGTAAAGTCCACCGATGGTAAAGCCGCGCGCCACAAGACACGCGCGCGCAGCCTCGTAATTGCCAAAGTGGCCCGATACCAATATCACAGGTCGCCCATGCCGTGCTGCATCTTCCAATGCGTCAAGCCCCGCGCCTGTTGGTGCAATATTGGCCTGACGGGCTGTGAACTCTGCAGTGGAGTAATTCTCCATCACAGTTCTTCCTGCATTATCAAGGGCTTGTGAAGCGATCATACATCGATCTATCAACGGCAGCTGAGGCCAGATCAGGGCAAGATTCTCATCCGCGCGCCTGCGATATCCGGCGAGTTTGCCCAAAAAGCCTTGAAGAATGCGGCCCATCAAGGGAATCCGCCAGCGATAGGGCAGCAGCAAGGCAAATCCGATCAGCCCACGCACGATCAGATTTTGCACAAAGGCCAAGGGCTGAAAGGGCGTTTCGCTCATCTGGTCAACTGTTGCTCCGCTGCGCCAGACATAAGGGCAAGCCAGCGGGATCACAAGCCGATCTAGTCTTCGTCCTGGGTCAGCACCAGTTCGCCGGCCGTTTCCAGATCGCGGATGGCGCTGACCACGGCGTTGCGTGCGTCCTCACCGACCTTATCCTTGACCGAGCCGAGGGCTTGCATCTCTTCGCGTAAACCCTGTGCCATACGCTGCGACATATTTGCGAGGATGAAATCCGCGGCCTGTTGCAACTCGGGTGTGCCGGCGCCAGATGTAAGCGCTGCGACCAGCAACGCTTGATCGACACCGCGGGTAACCTTTGGAATGTCGCGGCCCAGCACGCGTTTGGGGATATGTTCAAAGGTAAAGATTGCCTTGCGAACAGCTTGCGCAAAGCCCGCATCCGCCTCGTCGAGGCCCTTTAGCACATCATCACGGGTCAAAGATGGTGAGATGTTCAGGATCGCCCCGACGCGCTGGACGGGATCGGTATCAAAAGCCCTCGGTGGAACTGAATCCAACTGGCTGGCAAGCGCCATACCGATGCGTTTGACGGTCTCGGGTTCGATGCTGCCGGTCTGGCTGACGGCATAGGCCACGCGTCGGGCACGATCGCCTGGTAGCTTGCCCAGCAGTTCGGCAGATTTCGCGACGGGCAGCATCGACAGCATCACGGCCGCCACCTCGATGCTTTCCTCTGCCAAGATCGGCAAGAGCGCCTCATTCGACAGTGCAGTAAGCCGTTCCCAAGGATCGCTGCGATTCGAAGCACGGATCATCCGTCGCAAACGCGAGGCTGCATTAGCCGAAATGTGACCATCCATGACTGCAAGCGCTGCCTCGATCCCGCCCGGAAAGGAAAGGCCCACCTCCTCCAGCTGGCCGATGAATTCCTCCAGCACCGAGGCAAGCGTCGCCCGATCGACACTGCGCATTTGCGACATCTGCTGCGTCAACGCCGATTGCATATGGTCCGGCAACTGGTTGATCGGAAGAGGTGAGCCCTCCGCCAACAGAAACCGGACGATGATTGCGGCTTTTTCCGGCGGGGTAAGCACACGCCTGCCGGAAGTGCCGACAACCATACGCTGTGCT
>JAHEBX010000016.1 GCA_024642045.1 Pseudorhodobacter sp.
ATCTTGACCGAAGGCGCATCGGCGGGCATCACGATCACGGCGGGCAATCCGTGCAGCGCCGCAGCCAAGGCCACGCCCTGCGCATGGTTTCCCGAAGAAAAGGCGATCACGCCCTTGGCCCCCTTCAGCGCTGATACCGCCGACCAACCGCCGCGAAACTTGAAACTTCCGGTCCACTGCAGGCACTCGGCCTTGACGAAAATCTGCCGCCCCGCAAAGGCATCCAGCAACGGGGCGTTCAACAGCGGCGTGACCCGCGCATGGCCCCTGATCCGCTCTGCCGACGCTCTGATCATCTCGATATTCATTGGCAAGCCTTGATAAAGGCGTGCAGAACCGCCTGTGCTTCGGGTTCGTCCAGAAAGGGGATATGGGCGCGGTCAGGCACCTCGGTTGTGATCATGTCAGGGCGGCGGCGCTGCATTTCTGCCATTGTCGCTTGCGTCAGCAAATCCGAATTCGCCCCACGGATCAGCGCGACAGGCAGCCCCGATAGCGCATCGAAAAACGGCCACAGATCCACCTCGGGTAACTTTAGCACCGCCAGCAAGGCATCGCGCAAGGCCGGATCATAGGTGATGCGCAGCCCGCCATCGACCTCGCGGTAATGCAATTGCGCCTCTTGCAGCCAGCGGCTTGCCGGCACATTGGCAAATCCGGCCATCACCTCGGGCAAAACGGCGGCCATCGCGGCGTGACTGCGCGCCGCAGGGTTGCGCCCCACATAATCGGCGATCCGCGCCATGCCGTCACGGTCCAGCGCAGGTCCGATGTCGTTGAAACAGACGCCCAGCAGCCGCTCTTTGGCCACCGCCGCCAGCGTCATCGCGATCAACCCCCCGCGCGAAGTGCCAAGGATTGCTGCCTTGGCAACCCCCAGATGATCCAACAACTCCAGCGCGTCGCGCCCCTCTTGCGGCACGGTATAGCTTGCCGCTCCCGTCCACGCGCTCTCACCGCGCCCGCGATAATCCATGCGGATCAGCCGCACGCCAGCCAGCGGCAGCATATAGTCGAAATCCCCCATCGTGCGCGTCAGCCCTGCCAGACACAGCAGCGCCAGCCCCTCGCCTTCGTCAGAATAGGCCAGTTTTGCGCCGTCACTCGCGGTAAAGAATGCCATCATACGCCTCCGTTTGGCGCAGACTGGCACGGTAAGACGCCGCGCGAAAGGGGGCGCGGCATTCGCGCCGCTTGCACGAGGCGGTCCCTGACGTTATGCCCAACCGCAAAACGTGAAGGGCAGAACCTATGGCCAAAGAACCGCTTCCGCAGCGCGCCACCTCGAAAAAGGTTGGCAATCTTGCTGGCCTTTGGCCGTTCATCCGGCCCTACCGCGTGATGGTCGTAATGGCTGCCGTGGCGCTGGTGACCACGTCGACCGTTAGCCTCGTGCTGCCACTCGCAGTGCGACGTGTGGTTGACAGCTTTGGCGTTGGTGATTTCCGGCTGTTGGATAAGTACTTTGGCGCGGCGATTTTGCTGGCTCTGTTGCTCGCGCTGGGAACCGGAGTGCGCTATTACTTCGTCACTCGCTTGGGCGAGCGCGTGGTGACAGACATCCGCGCGGCTCTGTTCAACCGCGTGATGGGCCTCTCGCCGGCCTTCTTTGAAAAGATCATGACCGGCGAGGTGCTCAGCCGGATCACTACTGATACAACGCTGATCCTCTCAGTGATCGGCTCGTCAATATCGGTTGCGCTGCGCAATATGCTGACGGTGCTGGGCGGCATGGTGCTGATGGGCCTGACCTCGGCCAAGCTGACGGGCCTTGTGCTGTTGATCGTGCCTGCGGTGGTGATCCCGATTGTCACGCTGGGGCGGCGTTTGCGCACTCTGTCGCGCGACAATCAGGACTTGATCGCGCAATCCTCTGGCAAGGCCTCCGAGGCGCTTTCGGCGGTGCAAACCGTGCAGGCCTTTACCCACGAGGGGCTGACCCGCGCCGAATTCGGTGCCGTCAACGAAAAATCGTTCGACTCTGCCCGCGCGCGGATCAAGACCCGCGCGATTATGACGATGATCGTGATCTTCCTTGTGTTTGCAGGGGTGGTCGGGGTTTTGTGGATCGGCGCGCGCGATGTGCGTGATGGCACGATGACGGGCGGCCAGTTGGTGCAGTTCGTGATCTATGCCGTGCTGGTGTCAGGGGCTGTTGGCTCGCTTTCCGAAATCTGGGGCGAATTGCAGCGCGCCGCAGGGGCCACCGAACGACTGGTCGAGATGATTAACGCTGACGACCCGCTGCCCGAAGCCGCGCATCCCATAGCGCTGCCAGCACCTGTGCGCGGCGAAGTCACTCTGGATAACGTGCATTTTCAATACCCTGCGCGGCCTGATCGCTCGGCCCTCGACGGCGTCAGCCTGACGGTCAAGGCAGGCGAGACCGTGGCGCTCGTCGGCCCCTCGGGGGCTGGCAAGACCACCGTGCTGCAACTCCTGATGCGGTTTTACGACCCCCAAGAGGGCGCGCTGCGCTTTGACGGCATCGACCTGCGCGATATGACACGCCAAGAGTTCCGCGCGCATATGGCGCTTGTGCCACAAGATCCGGTGATTTTTGCAGGCTCTGCGCTGGAAAACATCCGCTTTGGTCGCCCCGATGCGACCGAAGCCGAGGTGATCGAAGCCGCACGCGCGGCCGCCGCCGATGCTTTCATCACCGCCCTGCCGCAGGGCTATGCGACCTATCTGGGCGAACGCGGCGTGATGCTGTCGGGCGGGCAAAAGCAGCGCATCGCCATTGCCCGCGCCATCCTGCGCGACGCCCGCGTTCTGCTGCTGGATGAGGCCACTTCGGCGCTTGACGCCGAGTCAGAACGCCTTGTGCAGGCAGCGGTCGAGCGTCTGGCCGAAGGCCGCACGATGATCGTCGTGGCCCACCGCCTTGCCACCGTCAAACGTGCCGACCGGATCGTGGTGTTTGAAAACGGCCGCATCGCTGCCATCGGCACGCATGATGCGCTGGTGGCCGAAGGCGGGCTCTATGCCCGTCTGGCGCGCCTGCAATTCACCGACGGCGCTGTCTAGGCCACCCGACGCGTCCCCCAATACTGCCGTAAGCCGTGTGAAATTCCCCGCCCCTTTGGCTTGCACCCTGTCGCAAGGCTGTTAACCTTCGCGCATAACCTCGGTCCAGTCGTTGGCCGTGGCAGTGTAAGGAGATCATCATGGGTTTGTGGAGTTTCGTAAAAGACGCAGGGTCGTCGCTGTTTGGCAGCAAAGCCGAAGCGGGCACCGTGCCAGCAGCAGAAGCCGTCAAGGCCGATATGGAAAAGATGGGCCTTGATACCAAGGGCGTCGAAATCAAAGTCGACGGCGACAAGGTCAAGGTCGAAGGCACCGCCGTCTCGCCCGAGATGAAAGAGAAAATCATCCTCGCCGCGGGCAACATCAAAGGCGTGGCAACGGTCGAAGCCGAATCGGACGCGGCAGAGCCTGTGTTCTACACGGTGAAAAAGGGTGACACGCTTTCGGCCATCGCCCAGCACACGCTTGGCAAAGCCAGCCTCTATCCTGCGATTTTCGAGGCAAACAAGCCGATGCTGTCGCACCCCGACAAGATCTATCCCGGCCAGATGCTGCGCATCCCCGCCAAGGCCTGATCGCGCGATCTGCACGTCCCGCCCTGCGGTGTCAGGGGCGGGGCGTGCGTGACACAGCGTCACAACCCCGTGCCCCCTTGGCAAAACCCGCATCTTTCCCCATCCTTACCCCATAATCAGGCCCCGAGATAAACGGGGCGCACGGGAGGGTGCTATGGGAAGTTTTGCAACGCTTGCGGACCTGCAAGCCATCGAGGCCGAAGCTGCGTGGGAGGACCGCGCCCTGCCGCAGTCCGTCTACAGCTTTCTCGCGCGCACCACCGCCCAATACGGCGCTCGCCCCGCGATCAGCTTTCAGCTGCTTTCAGACCCCGACGCGGCGGCGCAGACCCTGACATGGGCCGCCCTGCAAGGCCGCGTCACCCAAGCCGCAAACCTTTTCCGAAGCCTTGGTGTCGGCGAGAGCGATGTCGTGGCCTATATCCTGCCCAATGCCTTGGAAACTGCGATCACGCTTTTGGCGGGCGCTACGGCGGGCATCGTCAATCCGATCAACCCGCTGCTGGAACCCGAACAAATCGCCTCTATCCTGCGCGAGACGGGGGCCAAGGTCGTCGTCACCCTCAAGGCCTTTCCCAAGACCGATCTGCCGCAAAAGGTGGCCGAGGCGCTGTGCAATGCGCCCAACGTCAAGACCGTGCTCGAGGTTGATCTGAACCGCTATCTCACCCCGCCCAAAAGCTGGATCGTGCCGCTGGTGCGCCCGAAAAATCCGGTGCGCCACACCGCCCGCGTGCTGGATTTCGCTGCCGAATGCCGCAAACATTCGGCGGATCGGCTTAGCTTTCCCGACCGCACCGCCGATCATACCGCCGCCTATTTCCATACGGGTGGCACCACGGGCATGCCCAAAGTCGCCCAGCACCGCGCCAGCGGCATGATCTATCAGGGCTGGCTTGGCCAACGCCTGCTGTTCAACGAAAATGACGTGATGATGTGCCCGCTGCCGCTTTTTCACGTCTTTGCGGCCTATCCGATGCTGATGTCCGCCATCGCCTCGGGTTGCCATATCGTGTTTCCCACCCCCGCGGGCTATCGCGGCGAGGGGGTGTTCGACAACTTCTGGAAGCTGATTGCGCGCTGGAAAATCACCTATATGGCCACGGTGCCCACAGCCATTTCTGCGCTGCTGCAACGCCCTGTTGATGCCGACATCACCACCCTGCGCGGCGCGTTTTCCGGCTCTGCCCCGCTGCCGATCGAACTGTTCAATCGCTTTGAAAAGATCACTGGCGTGCAGATCGTCGAAGGCTATGGCCTGACCGAGGCCACGTGCCTCGTCTCGATCAACCCGCCCGAGGGCACCAAGAAAATCGGTTCTGTCGGCTTGCCCTTCCCGCATTGCCACGTCCGCATCCTGCAAAAAACCCCTGACGGTTTTCGTCCATGCGCCACGGATGAGGTTGGCGAGATTTGCATCGCCAATCCGGGCGTCATCCCCGGCGGCACCTATACCGAGGCTGACAAGAACCGCGATCTCTTTGCCGAGGGCATCTTTCTGCGCTCTGGCGATCTGGGGCGGCTTGATGCCGAGGGCTATCTTTTCATCACAGGTCGCGCCAAGGATCTGATCATTCGCGGTGGCCATAACATCGACCCCGCCGTGATCGAAGAGGCGCTGATGGGCTGTGATGGCGTCGGCTTTGTCGGGGCGATCGGGCAGCCGGACGCCCATGCGGGCGAGCTTCCCTGCGCCTATGTCGAACTGACCAAAGGGTCAAGCGTGACCGTGGCCGATCTGCACAGCTATGCGCGCGATCACATCCTTGAACGCGCGGCCCTGCCCAAACATATCGAGATCTTGTCCGAGCTGCCAAAGACCGCCGTGGGCAAGGTCTTTAAGCCCGACCTGCGCCGCATGGCCATCACCCGTGTTTACAACGCGGCGCTGGCAGAGGCGGGCCTGCCTGCTCAAGTGGCATCGGTGATCGAGGATAAAAAGCGCGGCCTTGTGGCCCGGATCAGCCGTTCAGGCGATGTCACAGACGCCCAAGCAGGCGCAGTCTTGGGCCAATTCGCCCAAGGTTGGGAGTGGGCCGAATAAACACGGCTCGCCTGTGCGCAGGGTAGCATGACTGTGCGCACAGGTTAATTTTTGGTAAAGCTGCCAAGCTAACCTATTGATTTGTCACGTCTCTGGAAATGTCGCACTGTGCGACGTTTCAGGCCTCAATCTCGCGTGGGATGACAAAATCCACCGTCGCGCCCATGCCGAATTCCACATCGGCCCAGCTGTCGGTCACAAAGTCGACAACCAGCGTCGCCCCCGTCGGATAGCGGCCAAATTCCGAATTCAGCGGCGGATGCGCGACCAGTTTTGCAGCGAAATCCGCAATGCCCGGATTGTGTCCGATCATCATCACCACATCCGCCTTTGCATGCTGCAAAACCGCCAGCATCACATCCGGACCGGCATGATAAAGCGCCGGCTTCAATTCCAAGACCGGCGTGCCGGGCAGGGCAGGGGCCAGCCCGGACCACGTCGCCCGCGTGCGGACCGAATCCGAACACAGCACTTTTTCCGGCACATAGCCGCGCGAAGCCAACCATTGCCCCAGATCCGCTGCCGCAGCCTTGCCCCGCTCATTCAGCGGGCGGTCATGGTCGGGCATCAACGGATCGTCCCAAGCAGATTTGGCGTGACGAGTCAGGATAAGGCGCTTCATTTGTGGAATATTCCCATGTGATAGGCCGAGTGTTCCGCCAGTCTTGCACGGCCCGCAGGCAACGGGCAAGCCCGCCGCACAGCGCAGCCCGAATTCAGGCAGTCTGCCCCTTCGGACTGATCCAGAAATGCGTGACAGGCTGGCAGGTCATACCCTGCCGTGCTCAGGGCGCCGACCGGGCAAGCGGTCAGGCAAGGGGCCGGGCAGGTGGAACAGGGATTTTGCGCACGCGGCACTTGCACAACCTCGTTCAAGGCCAGCGCTCCGCGAAAGCTGACCATCAGCCCGAATTGATCGTGGACCAACAAGCGAACCGGACTTTCCCACACCCGCCCAGTCCGCAAAGCCCAGGTGTAAAACGGATGATAGGGTTTGCCGCCAAACGGAAACAGCGCCTTTGCCCCTAAATCGCAAGCCAGTCCGCCGATCACCCGCTGTGACCAACGATCTATCGGGTCAGGCGCGCCGTCCTGCCACTCTGGGCTCGCCGTGATTTGCGCCCAATAGTCGGGTTCGGCCGGACCTAGTAGCAATAGGCTGCGGGTGCCCGCTGGCAGGCTTTCGTCTCCGTCGCAGATAAACCCACCAAGCACCGTCAGACGATGCGCCGCCGCCTTTGCCTCGATCTGGGCCAGCATTACCGCTTGACGCGTGGTGTGACCCTTGGGGCGGTCGAGCGGATCTGACTGCCCGCGCCATGATCGGTGAACAGTTCCAGCAGACAGGCATTCGGAATCCGCCCGTCCAGAATTGTAACCGCCCGTGTGCCAGCCTCAATCGCCATAAGCGCGGTTTCGGTTTTTGGAATCATCCCGCCCGCGATCACACCGTCGATGGTCATTTGGCGAATTTCCTCGGGTGTGATCTGGGTCATCACCTCGCCCGCCGCATTCTTGACCCCTGCCACATCGGTCAAGAGCAGCAAACGATCGGCTTGCAAGGCGCCGGCAATCGCCCCCGCTGCGGTGTCACCATTGACATTAAACGTCTCGTTGTCGGCCATGCCTGTTGCGACGGGCGCGACCACGGGAATGATGCCCGCGCCGTAAAGATCGCGCAAGACCTGCACGTTCATTTCGACAGGGCGGCCGACAAAGCCCAACTCGGGGTCGTCGGTGACACAAACCATCATGTCATCGTCTTTGCCCGAGATCCCGACCGCGCGCCCACCGGCATCCATGATCGCCTGCACGATGCGCTTGTTGACCAGACCCGACAGGATCATCTCGACCACCTGCACCGTGGCCTTATCGGTCACGCGCTTGCCGCGCACGAATTTGCTTTCGATGCCAAGCTTGTTCAGCATGTCGTTGATCATCGGCCCGCCGCCATGCACCACGACCGGGTTCACACCGACCTGCCGCATCAGCACGATGTCGCGCGCAAATTCTGCCATCGCTGCATCATCGCCCATGGCGTTGCCGCCAAATTTCACCACCACCACTGCGCCGGAAAAGCGTTGAAGATAGGGCAGCGCTTCGGAAAGCATTTTGGCGGTTGAAATGGCGTCGGTCATGGTAAGGGTCTGCTTCTGCATAGGGAGACTCCGATTTTTCAACAGTTTAACGACCTTATCTCGCCCTGCCAAGCTGGCATACCCCTAAAGGGCCGCTGCTTGCATTCCGCCAACAAACACCTACCTTGGCGGCAGAAACGGAGGCCCCATGTCTGACGCCAAAACAATCGTTCTGACCGGTGCAAGCCGTGGCATCGGACACGCCACCGTCAAGCGTTTCGGTTCGGAGGGCTGGCGCGTGCTGACGTGTTCGCGCCACCCGTTTGATCCGCGCTGCCCGTGGCCGGGTGGCGAAGACAATCACATCCAGATCGACCTCGCTGATCCGAAAAAGACCATCGAGGCAATTGAAACCATCAAGGCCAAGGTCAATGGCCGGCTTGATGCCTTGGTCAATAACGCAGGGATTTCCCCCAAGGGTGAAGGCGGCAAACGTCTGAATACGTTGGAAACGGATTTGCGCACTTGGGGGCATGTGTTCCACGTCAACTTCTTTGCTCCTGTAATTCTTGCGCGGGGTTTGCAAGACGAACTGGTTTCGGCACAGGGGGCGGTGGTCAATGTGACCTCTATCGTCGGCTCGCGCGTGCATCCCTTTGCGGGGGCGGCCTATGCCACGTCAAAGGCGGCGCTGGCAGCGCTGACGCGCGAAATGGCGCATGATTTCGGGCCTTTGGGCGTTCGCGTCAATGCTATTGCGCCAGGTGAGGTTGAAACCGCGATCCTCTCGCCCGGCACGGATAAGATTGTCGAAACGCTGCCGCTGCGTCGTTTGGGCCAGCCCAAAGAGGTGGCCGAAGCGATCTGGTTCCTGTGCAACGCCCAGTCGAGTTACATCACGGGCACCGAGATTCAGATCAACGGCGGCCAACACGTCTGATGGGCATGCCTAGACAAGCGTCGCGATAATCGCGCGCAAGGTCTCGATCCCGTCGCCCTTTTCCGACGAGGTCACCACGATTTCCGGATAGGCAGCGGGGTGTTTTTTCATCGCCTCGATCGACAGCGCGATATTCGCCTCGCGTTCGGTTTTCGACACTTTGTCGGCCTTGGTCATCACCACCTGAAACGTCACGGCAGAGCGGTCGAGCAGCGTCATGATCTCTTCATCCACTGCCTTTACCCCGTGACGCGAATCGATCAGCACAAAGGCACGGCGCAGGGTTTGCCGCCCCGCGAGATAGGATTTCAGCAGCGCCTGCCACTTGGCCACCACGGCAACGGGCGCCTCGGCATAGCCGTAGCCGGGTAGGTCAACCAGATAGCGGTTCATCTCGCCAAGTGCGAAATAGTTGATCTCTTGCGTCCGACCTGGTGTGTTCGAGGCGCGGGCAAGGTTCTTACGTCCGGTCAATCCATTGATCAGACTTGATTTCCCGACGTTCGAGCGGCCTGCAAAGCATACCTCTAGCCGGTCAGGCTCGGGCAGTCCCGACATGGCGACCACACCTTTGACGAACTCAACAGGGCCAGCGAACAGCAGCCGCCCCGCCTCGCGCGCCTCGAACTCGGGTTCAGGGGCAAGGGTGAATTGCAGGCTCATGCCAGTCTCCATTCATCGCCGACCGCGATGGGTCCGCTTTCCACCACCATGGCATAGACGCCAAAATCCTGATGGCCATAATTTTCTTGCAATGCGGCCAGCGTTGGTGCGCTGACGCGGCCGGTCTCGGGATCCACCGTGGTCGCACTGCACCGCGTTATCCGCGCCGTCACTTCCAGCGTTGCGCCACCGATGGCCAGACGCTTGCCGACCCAATCGAATTCGGCCCAAGGAGCCGCACCTTCCAGCCATAGATTGCCGCGCCAGCGATTTACCGACAGCGGCGTGCCCATCTTGGCCGACAGATCCGCCAACGAGGCCGTCGAAAGGATCGAGAGCGTCTCGGCAGGATCATCGGTCATTCCGCGCCCCGCCGTGACAATCGCGGCAGGCTGGGCGCGATCCGCTGGATTCAACGGGCGCACCCAGTCCAGAAATCGCGGCAGATCGGCGGTATCGTCGGGGCGAAAGGCGATTGTGCCGCGCTCGGGGTGGCGCAGCGTCACCACGCCCAAGGCCTCGTCAAATGTCGAGGTGATCGCCATCAGCGCAGGCGCCTTGGCCCCACGCGCGAAATTTGCGCAGCGATTCCAGCCCTCTACCAGCTTGGCCGCGTCATGCGCCACCGCCCAATGCCGGTCCCAAGGCAGGCACTGACCCGCCAAAAGACGAACGGACGCGAGGTTCTCGCGTCCGTGTCCCTTGATCGGGTGCCGGCAAATCTGTGCCAGCCGAGCTGTCATTTCTTCGCCACCGCCGGAGCCTTCTTGAAGCCCGATTTGATGTTGCCAAAGATATCCGGCTTATGCCCGTGACTGCGCATGATCATGTACTGCTGCGTGAAGGTGATGGTGTTGTTGGTGATCCAGTACACCACCAGACCGCTTGCAAAACCACCGAGCATGAACATGAAGACCCAAGGCATCCAAGCGAAAATCTGTTGCTGCACGGGGTCGGCGGGGGCTGGGTTCAGTTTTTGCTGCAACCACATCGAGACGCCGAGCAAGATCGGCAGCGCGCCGATAAAGATCGTCGCGAGCAGGGTGCCGTGTACGGGCGCTGCCCAGGGCAGAGCGCCAAACAGGTTGAACAAAGACGAGCTGTCGGGTGCCGACAGATCATTCAGCCAGCCAAAGAACGGCGCTTGGCGCAATTCCAGTGTCACAAATATCACTTTGTAAAGGCTGAAGAAAATCGGAATCTGGATCAGGATCGGCAAACAGCCCGCCGCCGGATTGACCTTCTTTTCCTTGTAAAGCTGCATCATTTCTTTTTGCAGCTTTTGCTTGTCCTCGCCGGCACGCTCTTTCAGCGCCTCGATCTCGGGCTGCAATTCCTTCATCCGCGCCATCGAAACGTAGGATTTATAAGCCAGCGGCAGCACAAGCAATTTGAGGAAGAACGTCAGGCCGATGATCGCCAGACCCATGTTGCCGATCCAGCCGTGCAAAAGATGCAGGATCATAAAGATCGGCTTGGTCAGGAAATAGAACCAACCCCAGTCGATCGAATCGATAAAGCCTTTGATCTGTGGGCTGTTGGGGTCGACCTTTGCGCCAAAAAGCTGCGACAGCCAGCTTGGATCGTTTTCATACTTGCCAATGGTTTCCCAGACCTTCGCCCCGGCGAAAAGCTGGGTCGAGGTTTCAACCGAAGCGCCGGGCGCCACGGTGACCAAGGGTTCGCGCACTTCGGCTTGATAGATATCGGCGCCCGCGACGTATTTCACCACCGAGGTATAGGGCTTGCCCTGCTCGGGGATCAGCGTGGTCATCCAGTAGTGGTCGGTAAAGCCGATCCAGCCGTCCGTTGTGGCCTCTTTCACTTCGGCGTGGGCCGATTCCGCAGGCACCTCGGGCAAGCCGGTGATCTTTTTGTATTTGATCTCTTCAAGGCTGCCATCGGTGCGGCGCACCAGACCTTCGTGCACGACATAGATATTTTGCAGCTTTGGCAGGCCGTGGCGCGCAATAATACCGTAGTTATAAAGGCTTGCAGGCGCTGCGCCGTTGTTTTGTACCTTGTCAGAAACGGTGAACATGAAGTTTTCATCCACCGAAATCGTGCGGAGGAAACTCATGCCCTTGCTGTTTTCCCAGTGCAGGGTGACAGGCTGACCGACCGAGAGCGTGCCGCCCGAAGCCAGTTTCCATTCTGATTTAGCGCCCGGAACATCGTCAGCCGTCAGACCAGCCCCCGGAGCCCAGCCAAAGACCGCATAATAGGGCGCTGTCTTGCCCACAGGCGAAAGCAACCGCACATCAGCAGAATCCTTGGCTAGCGTTTCCTTGAAGGTTTTAAACTCCAGATCATCCAATCTCCCACCCAAGAGCGAGATCGAGCCTGCCAGCATCGGTGTGTCAATCGTAAGCCGCGGCGCTTCGGGCAAAGGTTCGGCCGAGGTCACCGGCGTCGTTGCCGCCACCGTGCCCGTGCCCGCAGCCTCGGGTGTGGTCGGGGCCACCGCCGTCGCCTCAACCGCAGCCGGGTCGGGGAACCATGCTGGGAAAAGTTTGGGGCCCACGACGAACCAGCCAAGGATCACCAGAAAGCACAGCACTGTCGTGAGGACTAGATTTTTATTTTGATCGTCCATGGGGACCACCACCATTCCTGTTCAAGGTCAGGCGTGGTTCAACGATAGGGGGCGGCAAAGGTCAAGCGCTTTTCCCCCTTTAGGGGTCTCTCGGTCGGGGTTTGGTGTCAGATTAGCGTGGGTTTTCCCGATTTTCACCATAACACTCCAACGAGGCGCTTTGATGGGCCGGAACAGGCCGGTTTAGTTGCGGGCCACGAACTTGGGAACTTTGGCGAGCTGAGCGCGGTGCCGCACGATCCAATCCAGCGTCTCATCGACGGCCATCGGGCGGGCAATCCCGAACCCCTGCACGTCGCCGCAGCCCAGTTGCGCCAGTATCGCATGCTCTCCGGGCGTTTCTACACCCTCTGCCAGCGTTTCAAGACCAAGCCGCTCAGCCATTGAGAGAATCGCCGAGACCATCTTTTGCTGCTCTCGGTCCTCGTCCAACTTGGTAACAAAGCTCCGGTCGATCTTGATGCGTTGCACAGCAAAGCGGCGGATGGAGGTGATTGAAGCATGTCCGGTGCCGAAATCGTCCAGATCAATGCCGCAACCAAGGCGGGCAAGGGCCGCAATATTGGCGACAATCACATCGTTTTCGGTTTCAGCCACCACGTTTTCGAGAATTTCGATCGACAGTCGTTTCGGTTCCAGATCAAAGCGATCCAGTTCCCATTTCAGCCGATCGGTCAGGCGAGGATTGCGCAGCTCTTGCGCCGAGAAATTGACCGCAACGGTTGGCACCCGCAGCCCAGCCATGTCCCAGCGCGAAAGCGCGGTCAGAGCGTGGTACAGGATTGTCTCCCCAAGCCGATCCTCAAGCCCGGCGTCTTCAATAAGTGGCAAGAATTCCGCAGGAGGGATCACGCCTTTTTCCGGATGATACCAACGGGCAAGCGCCTCGAAGCCGGTGATTTCACCGGTGTGAGTTGAGATCTGTGGCTGAAAATTGGGGCGGATCTGCCCTTCGTCCAACGCGAGTTCCAGCTCTGCGCGCAGAGAATCGCGGTCAGCTCGGGTGCGCGCCATGTCGGGCGAATAGGCGCGCAGGCCGTTCGGTCCGCGCCGACGCGCTTCGTCTGCGGCGACCTGCGCCGCGTTCAGCAGGCTCGCTCCCGTCGTTTCTGGCGCGTGCGCACTGTGACAAAAGCCAACCGAGCAAGTGATGTAGAGCCGCGAGGCATCCAGACTTACAGGAACGGCGACTGCTGCCTGTAAGCGAGAAGCAAGCTGCACCAATGCCTCCAGCTCCAGTCGACGCACGGGCGCCAGAGCTACAGCAAAACCGCCGCCTTCAAGCCGTGCCACGATATCGCCCCCGCGCAACACTGCGCAGATCCTTTCTGCCGAACGGGCCAGCACCTCGATCTGCGCGGCGCGACCAAACCGGTCGATCAACCGGTCGCTATCATCAAATTGCAGCACAAAACAGGCTGTGCTGCGCCCCGTTACGGGACCGTCCTGCAAAATCGTGTCGAGCGTGCCGATCAATTGGCCGCGCAAGGACAACCCTTCCAGCACATCGGGCAAGTTTGCGCCCGATTGTGGCGCAGCACTGCGTCCGGTGACGGCAAACACGAGCGGCGCCAGCAGAGCCGCGAAGATCAGGCTGCGCTCGCCAGCGATCCAATAGCTCGCCAACGCAAGAGCGGGCAGCATGACCAGAACCTCGGGGCGGCGCAACAAGCTGCCAAAGCGATGAATCCGTGAAATCGTTCTGGAAATGGTCTTCGAAACCATGGTTCTGCCCCCAAAATTCGCCGGGACGCATCGCCTCCCGGCCTCAGGTCTAAGGCCTGACGCTGATCGGAGCGTTAATAGTCAAAAAGATAATGCGCAGAATTTTTGGAAATAAGTTTGGCTTCAGTTAAGCTCTCTGACCTTCGCGCCTGAATTGATTTCAGCTGCCAAGCCTAAGATTTGACGTCGTGTTCAGGGTCGGTTCCCGGGACAGGGTCATAGCCCGACCCACCCCAAGGGTGGCAGCGACACAGACGATGAACCATCAGATAGCCGCCTTTGGCCGCTCCGTGCCGCTCCAGCGCTTCAAGTGCATAGACCGAACAGGTGGGCTGGAAACGGCAACCATGCCCAACCCAAGGGCTCAGAACCAAGCGGTAGGCCTGCACAGGCAGGGCGAGAAGGCGCGCCAGCGGAGTCATCGCGTGCCTCGATGCAGCATGGCGAGTGCTGCGACCAGATCGGCGCGCATATCGGCGAAATTGCGGTTGTTGGTGGCTTCGGGCTTTGCGACAATGACGTAATCCCAGCCAGCTTGAGCAAACTTAGGCAAGATCTCGCGGGCCAAAGCGCGCAGGCGGCGCTTTGCATGATTGCGGGCGACGGCATTGCCGATCTTTTTCGACGCGGTGAATCCGATACGCATGGCCGCGCTCGCATCCTCGCGCGCCCGGCCCTGCACCAGAAAGCTGGCTGTGCCCTGACGTCGCCCCTGAGCGGCGCGCAAAAAATCAGGCCGATTCTTGAGCGTCTCAAGACAAACGGAAACCGCCGGAGGCGTTTCGGACGCTTCGGCAGTCATGCCAATGTCCGATGCCTTCGGCGGTGTCATTCGTTGCTCCTGAAAGTCAGCCCCGAAAGGCCGATCAGAACTTAAGCCGACAGCTTCTTGCGGCCCTTGGCGCGGCGGGCTGCCAGCACAAGACGGCCACCCTTGGTAGCCATGCGCGCACGGAAGCCGTGACGGCGGGCGCGAACCAGGTTCGACGGTTGAAAAGTGCGCTTCATCGCGGTCTCCATCAGACATGCGCCGACCCATTGGATTCGACGACGTAAACTTGAAGCCCGTCCTTTAGGGGGGGATTTGCGGTAAGTCAACGCGGAGTGCTGCAGATTTCTGCAACAATTCGCGCCGTTGTGACGAAGATCCCGCCCAAATGTTTCAAACCTTGGGCTTTGAGCGTCGCAAAACACACCGCAGATCAAGGCCGCGTGATCCTTGGGGCGTAGCGGCTGGCCAGAGAGGCATGAAATCGCCATCTTGACCGGACTTTCAAAAGGATGCCCCATGTCTTCTATCGCCCGCAAGCTGCCAATTCTGCTGATTCTGGCGGCGGCCCTGATGGGTGCGCTGTTCTTGCGCGACAAGATCAGCTTCGAGGCTTTGGCGGAGCATCGCGCGACGCTGCTTGCTTATCGCGACGCGCATTTCGTTTTCGCGAGCCTGGCGTTTGTTGCTGTATATGTCGTGATCGTCGCGCTAAGTTTGCCTGGGGCGACCATCGCCACACTGACGGGCGGCTTTCTGTTCGGGCTGTTTCCCGGCATGATCTACAACGTCACGGGTGCAAGTATCGGAGCGATTGCAGTCTTTTTGGCCGCGCGGGCCGGGTTTGGGCAAGCGGCGGCGGCGAAAATGCAGGCCAGCAACGGGGCGGTGAGCAGATTGCAAAGCGCGTTGCGTGAAAATCAGTGGTCGGCCTTGTTGATCATGCGGCTGGTGCCGGCGCTGCCGTTCTTTCTGGCCAATCTGATCCCTGCGTTTATCGGCATCGGGCTTATGCCTTTTGCGGTGACGACGTTTTTGGGCATCATGCCAGGGGCTTTTGTCTATACGTCGATCGGCTCTGGTCTGGGAGAGGTGTTTGCGCGTGGCGAGACCCCTGATCTGGGTGTGATTTTTACCCTGCCCGTGCTGGGTCCGCTGTTGGGGCTGGCTGCGCTTTCCGCCCTGCCGATCATTATCAAAGCCTTGCGTAAGGAGCGTTAAGATGGCCCGGATAGATACCGACCTTTGCATCATCGGTGCTGGCTCTGGCGGGCTGTCGATTGCGGCAGGTGCCGTGCAGATGGGCGCGCGCGTCGTTCTGATAGAAGGTGGAGAAATGGGGGGCGATTGCCTCAACTATGGCTGCGTGCCGTCCAAGGCTCTGCTGGCCGCGGCAAAAACCGCGCAGACCATTCGCAAAGGGGCTGCTGGCGTGGCAGGTGCCGACCCGCAGATCGACTTCGCGGCCGTCAAAGCGCAGGTGGCGAGTGTCATCGCGGGAATCGCTCCTGTTGATAGCCAAGAACGGTTTGAAGGTCTGGGCGTGCAGGTTATTCGTGCCTATGCCCGATTTACCGCGCCAAACGAGGTCGACGCAGGCGGCACAGCCATCCGGGCGCGCCGCTTTGTGATCGCCACAGGCTCGCATCCGATGATCCCGCCGACGCCCGGGCTGGAGGATGTGCCCTATCTGACCAACGAGACGATCTTTGCCCAGACCACGCGGCCAGAGCACCTGATGATTCTGGGGGCGGGGCCGATTGCGCTTGAGATGGCGCAAGCGCACAGACGGCTGGGCTGCCGCGTGACGGTGATTGCCCGCTCGCGCGCGATGGGGCGTGACGACCCGGAGGCGACGGCCGTTGTGGTGGCTGCGCTGCGTGCCGAAGGCGTCGAGATCCGTGAGGGCCACGATGCGACCCGTTTTCGCGCCATCCCCAAAGGGGTCGAGGCTGTGCTGGATGATGGCACCACGCTGACCGCCTCGCATCTTTTGGTGGCGGTGGGGCGCAAGACCGCAACGGCTGGGCTGAACCTTGAGGCAGCCGGCGTGGACTATACCGACAGGGGTGTCGCCGTTGGCGCGAACCTGCGCACAAGCAATCGCCGCGTCTATGCGGTGGGGGATGTGGCGGGCGGGCTGCAATTCACCCATGTTGCGGGCGCGCATGCGGGCGTGGTGATCAGGCAGGTTCTGCTCGGCCTGCCCGCCAAGGCCGCTACGGTGGTGCCTTGGGTCACCTTTACCGACCCCGAACTGGCCCAGATCGGGCTTACCGAAGCCCAAGCGCGCAAGGCTCACCCACAGGTCACGGTGCTGCGGCAAGAGTTTCACCACAATGACCGGGCCCTTACCGAAGGCAAATCGGCAGGATTTCTGAAGCTGATGGTGGTCAGGGGCCGCGTCGTAGGGGTCACAATCGTGGGGGCGGGGGCAGGCGAGTTGATTGGCCTTTGGGCGCTGGCGATGGCTTCGGGGCTCAAGATCGGCGCCGTCACCGGCATGATTGCGCCCTATCCGACCTTGGGAGAGATCTCGAAACGCGCAGCAGGGGCCTATTTCTCGCCCAAGCTTTTTGATAACCCTATATTAAAGACAGCTGTTCGTCTGGTGCAGCGTTTGGTGCCCTAGGGCAAGCAGGCGGGGGTTTCACGCCTGCGCACGCCTTAGGATTTTTACAGAGAGAGGATAAGGGCAAAGTGGCAGGCAAGAGGAGAGGATTTCTAAACACCCTCTCGGGACGGTTTTTGCTGCTGACAGTGGCCTTTGTCATGCTGGCCGAAGTGCTGATCTTTGTGCCCTCGATCGCACGGTTTCGTTATGACTTTCTGACCATGCGGCTGGAAAAGGCGCAGATCGCCGCTTTGGCGCAACTGGCGGCCGAGGACATGGTGACGCCGGCGCTGGAAAAGGAACTTCTCGCCAATGCCGAGGTTTATAACGTCGTGCTGCGGCGCGACGAGGTCCGCCAGCTGGTGCTGTCCTCGCCGATCCCGACCCCGATTTCCGGCACCTATGATCTGCGTGAGGCGGGACCCTGGGAGCTGATCCGCGATGCTTTTGTGTGTTTGTTTGATGGCCATGACAAGATCATTCGGGTCATCGGTTACCCTGTGCAAGCTGCCGGTCTGCTGATCGAAGTCACAATGGACGCTGCCCCTTTGCGGATGGCGATGTTGGATTATGGCGAAAGGATTTTGCTGCTGTCGGCGCTGATCTCGGTGGTGACGGCGTTTTTTCTGTTTCTGGCAGTGCAGCGGTTGATTGTGTTGCCGATCCGCCGAGTGGTTTCGCATATGAAGGCCTACGCCGAGGCGCCACAAGACGCCCGGCGCGTCATCGCGCCTACGGCCACAGTGGTTGAACTGCGGGACGCCGAAGAGGCGATGCAATCCATGCAGACCCAATTGACCGGGTCACTGCGCCAGAAAGAGCGTTTGGCGCAGCTGGGCGGGGCCGTTGCCAAAATCAGCCATGATCTGCGCAATATCCTGACCACGGCGCAGCTTTTCGCCGACAGAATCGAAGGGTCGGAGGACCCGATGGTTGCGCGTGCGGCCCCCAAACTGGTCAATTCGATCAGCCGCGCGGCGGCGCTGTGCGAATCAACGCTTGCTTTTGGCAAGGCCGAAGAACTCGCGCCCAGCCTGCGTCGTTTTTCGTTGGCAGGTCTTGCCGAAGAGGTGGCCGAGGCCGAAGGTCTGTCTGGGCCGGGGACTGTAAGCTGCCTGATCGAAGTGCCCGAGGCGCTGATGATCGTGGCTGATTACGACCAGCTTTATCGGGTGTTGTCGAACCTTGTGCGCAATGCGCGTCAGGCTATTGAGGCGACCAACGCCGAGGGCAGCATCGAGATCTCGGCCGGAGAGACGCCTGCCGAGTGGTGGATCAGCGTGGGCGATACGGGGCCTGGCCTGCCAGAGCGGGCACGTGAGCATCTCTTCGAGGCGTTTCAGGGCGGCGCACGCAAGGGCGGCATCGGTTTGGGGCTGGCGATTGCGGCGGAATTGGTCAAAGGCCATGGCGGGCGACTCGAGCTTTTCCGCAGCGATTCCGAAGGGTCCGAATTTCTGATCCACCTGCCGAAAACGCTTGATGACCGATAAATTTTGCAACCAAGTGAGAGGCTTAGAGAAATTCTGACGGCCTTCACCTTGCCGTTTGTTTTTGTCGGTGAAGTTGCAAAAGCTTGCAGAATTGCCCTTGCAATGCGGCGCTGGGGCGGTTAGATGCAGCGGCAAGATGGATCCATAGCTCAGCTGGATAGAGCATCAGACTACGAATCTGAGGGTCGGGCGTTCGAATCGCTCTGGGTCCACCATTCTTCCCCTTATTGACGACCCGTAAACCGGCGCTTTGCGCTGCGAACGCCGTCGTTGTTGCACGAACGCTTGCGATCAGAACCATCGTTCGTCGGTTGCAGTGGTCGCGCTAGACCCACATCTTAATCTGCCTCTTTCCACGGCCAAAGCCGCAAGCTCGAACCATACGTTAAGGGCGGCTGGGCCTATGTGCCTTCCCTTACGTCATGTACGCCTTAAGTGGTGGCCGGGTAGCAGAAACGGCGAATATGTGTATAGTGATCACAAGAATTTAAGGAACACCGATCGTGGCTTTCTACAGGCAAGTCTACTTGTTCGGCCTGGCGCAACTGCGGCGAAACCCGCACAATCGGGCCTGCCCGGCAGGCTTTCATGTTGATGCCAGTCGTTGCCTTACCAAACCGGAGAATACACTGAATGACACCATTCGCTATCGCAGGCGTGCAGATGTACGTGAACGCCCTGCAGTCCAATGTCGAAGGCATGCGCCATCGGCTCGACGTATTGATGGCTCGCTTTCCCTGGACCCAAATGGTCTTGTTCAGCGAGCTTGCAGCCTTTGGGCCGCTGCCACGCTTTGCTCAACCCTTCACAAACGAAACGGTTAATCTGTTTCGCGAAGATGCGCGGCGCCATAATATCTGGCTGATCCCCGGTTCGATGTTCGAGAAAACAGAGGACGGACGGATTTTCAACACCTCTGTCGTCATTAATCCGGACGGGGATATCGTTACCTCTTACCGCAAGATGTTTCCATTCCGCCCCTACGAGGCCGAGGTTGAGGCGGGCACCGAGTTCTGCATTTTTGACGTACCGAATGTCGGGCGCTTTGGCCTGTCAATCTGCTATGACATCTGGTTCCCGGAGACGACGCGCCAATTGACGAGCGCTGGGGTCGAGGTGTTGCTGCATCCCGTGTTGACCGGCACCACCGACCGCGATGCCGAACTGGCCATTGCACGCGCCACGGCGGCGCAGTTCCAGTGCTATGTCATTGATGTGAACGGCCTTGGCGCAGGCGGTGTTGGGCGGTCTTGTGTCGTTGATCCGACCTCGCTGGTGCTGCACCAAAGTCAGGGTCAAGAAGACATGTTCCCGATTGAAGTCGACCTTTCAATGGTGCGCCGTCAACGCGAAACGGGGATGAAGGGGCTGGGGCAAGTGCTCAAAAGCTTCCGTGACCGTTCAGCCGATTTCCCGGTCTATGACCGCAGCAGTGGGTCAGATGCCTATCTGAACTCGCTTGGACCACTGTCGATCCCGACTCAAGGGTCGCGCGCTGGGCTGCATTTCGACATGCCCACGGCCAAGATCGCGCCGGCGACCGGCGTGGCGCCCGATCTGACCCTGATGCCAATCTACGGCAAGACCCACGGCGGCTGAGCTTCGGGCGGAGCCCTGCAAGCTGCAGCGATTGCTCCGCCCGCCCATTCGGTCGTCCTGACTCACAAGGACTAAGCCATATGCATTCGATGAGTGACTACTATTCTGCCATCCAACTGCGCTCTGACCAATGGAGCACCCTGCGCGAGGCAACCGATGCACTTGCGCGTGGGCCTGATGCCAAGGGCGCAGCTGCCTATCGCAAGACGATCGTGCAGCAATTTCAGTCGCTTGCGCTGATCGAGCCCTATTGGGCGTTTCCGGGGATGGCGGTGTTCGAGCATATGCGGCGCCAATTTGAACATGGCAGTCTGGATGATCTTGCCTTTGCGACACAGCGCGTCACACGTGCATTGACCACTGGCGCTTATCGCCGCCGCCACATTCCTCTGGACCGCGATAAGGCAGAAGACGAAGAGCATGACGACGAGGCAATGCTGTCGCCCGAGGCGCGCGCGTTGACCAAGCCGTATTTTGAAGTGATGATCGTTGATGCTGTCAACGAACAGCAAGAGCGTTGGCTAAAGACCAACGTCGCCCGAATGCGTCGCCCGGATGATCCCTTCATTTATGAAGCGGTGGTTGTGCCCAGCCTCGAGGACGCGCTGATAGGCATTTTGTTCAATCACAATATTCAGGCCATCGTGGTGCGCCCCGGACTGGTTCTGAAATCGAAAAACGCCTTGCCGATCCTCAAGCGCTATCTGAAACGCGCGGGCGGGTCTTTGGATATCGACACGCTGATGCCCGAAGACTATGGCCCCGAGCTGTGCCGCATGATTGCCAAGGTGCGGCCCGAGTTGGATGCCTATCTTGTAACCGAACGCTCGGTCGAAGAAATCGCAGGCCTTGACCTCGGCATCTGCCGCCGCGTTTTCTATAATCAGGAAGACTTTATCGAGTTGCACCTGAACATCCTGCGCGGCGTGCAGGCGCGGTTCAAAACGCCCTTTTTCACCGCTCTTGTCGAATATTCCAAGCAGCCTACCGGCGTGTTTCATGCCATGCCGATCAGCCGCGGAAAGTCGATCAGCCGCAGCCATTGGATTCAGGATATGGGTGCCTTTTACGGCCCCAATATCTTTATGGCCGAAACATCGGCGACGTCGGGCGGTTTGGATAGTCTGCTGGAGCCCCATGGCCCGATCAAGGAGGCGCAGGAACTGGCCAGCCGCGCCTTTGGGTCCAAGCAGACGTTTTTCGCCACCAACGGCACCTCGACCTGCAACAAGATTGTGGTGCAAGCGCTGGTGCGGCCCGACGATATCGTGCTGGTGGACCGCGATTGCCACAAATCACACCACTACGGCATGGTGCTGTCGGGTGCGAATGTTGTCTACCTCGACAGCTATCCGCTGAATGAATACTCGATGTATGGCGCGGTGCCGCTACGCGAGATCAAGCATCAATTGCTGGAGTTGAAGGCTGCGGGAAAGCTGGACCGGGTCCGGATGCTGTTGCTGACGAACTGCACATTTGACGGTATCGTTTATAACGTCGAGCGGGTGATGGAGGAATGCCTTGCTATCAAACCCGACCTGATCTTTCTGTGGGACGAGGCTTGGTTTGCCTTTGCGCGATTTGGCCCGACGTACCGTCAGCGCACGGCGATGAATGCGGCCAATTCTATGCGCGAAAAACTGCGCAGTGATGCGCATGCCAAGGAATATGAAGCCCAGCAGGCCAGTCTGAAGGACGCGGATGCCGAAACCCTGCTGAACACCCGTCTCATTCCCTCGCCCAAAGCACGTGTTCGCGTCTATGCGACGCAATCGACGCACAAGACGCTGACATCTTTGCGGCAGGGGTCGATGATCCATGTCAACGATCAGGATTTCAAGGGCGAGGTCGAACAGGCCTTCCACGAAGCCTATATGACCCACACTTCGACCAGTCCGAACTATCAGATCATCGCCAGCCTTGATGTCGGCCGGCGGCAGGTCGAACTCGAGGGGTTCGAGTTTGTGCAGCGTCAGGTCGAGGCAGCGATGGCGATGCGGCGCGCGATTTCGACGCATCCGCTTTTGCAGAAATACTTCAAGGTGCTGGCCGCGGGCGACATGATCCCCGAGGAATACCGCGAAAGCGGCGTCAGCAGCTATTACAATCCTGAACAGGGGTGGACCGACATCTGGGATTGCTGGGAAAAAGACGAATTCGTGCTGGACGCTACCCGTGTGACCTTGGCGGTGGGCGGCACAGGCTGGGATGGCGACACGTTCAAGACCGATATCCTGATGGACAAATACGGCATCCAGATCAACAAGACCTCGCGCAATACCGTGTTGTTCATGACCAATATCGGCACGACCAGGTCCTCGGTTGCCTATCTGATCGAAGTGCTGGTCGAGATCGCAAAGGGTTTGGACGAGCTTTTGGATGATGCCTCCAAGATGGAGCGTCTGGCCTTTGACCGGCGCGTGAAAAACCTGATGCAGGATTTTCCGCCTCTGCCCGATTTCAGCCGGTTCCACGATGCCTTCCGCGCCGATCTGGTGACGCCAGAAGGCGATATCCGCACCCCGTTCTTTATGAGTTATGATGAGAACAACTGCGATTATCTTGATCTGACCGGATCTTTGAAACAAGCGCTGGATGCGGGCGAAGAGGTCGTTTCGGCCTCGTTCATCATCCCCTATCCGCCGGGTTTTCCGATCCTTGTGCCGGGGCAGGTGGTCAGTAAAGAGATTCTGGAATTCATGCTGGCGCTCGATGTCAGTGAAATCCATGGCTATCGCGCCGACCTCGGCCTGCGGGTGTTCACCAAAGAGGCTTTGGCCAGTCGACTGGAAGGCAGACAGCTCAAGAAACCAGAATAACCAAAACAGAGGGAGAGAATAATGGCGACTAATGTGCTAAAGAACATTTCCGAAATCCGGCGCCACTTTCACCGGAATGAAGATCCGATCTATTTCATCTCGGCCACCAACTTTAACCTGTTGGGGCTGGATGAATGGGTGAAGAATTTCAAATATATCTGCTACATAGACTGTTATGACGGCAAGCACCCGAACGTGTTTTGCCCCTCGGAACAACCGCATGCGGAATTCCAGTCGATTGAAGATATCAACAACTATCTGCTTCAGCACAAGGAAGTCATCGACTTCGTCAAGCGCCGTGGTGGCAAGCCGAAATTCGTCTTTCTGATGTTTGACGAAGAAACCGAGCGGCTGGCCAAGGAACTGGGGGCCGAGGTCTGGTTCCCCAAGGCCAAGCTGCGCACCAAGATGGACAACAAGATCGAAACCGTGCGTGTCGGTAACAAGGCGGGCGTGCCTTCGGTGCCAAACGTTCTGGCCGAGGTGAAATCCTATGCCGATCTGAAAAAGACCTGCGACAAGGCGGGCATCGGGCATGACCTCGTGCTGCAGTCGGCTTACGGCGATTCCGGCCACACGACGTTTTTCATCAAATCCGAAGCTGATTTCCGCAAGCACGAGCATGAGATTATCGGCGAGGGTGAGATCAAGATCATGAAGCGGATCGACTGCCGCGGATCGGCGATCGAGGCTTGCGTGACGCGCGAGGGCACCATCGTTGGCCCACTGATGACAGAACTGGTCGGCTTCAAGGACCTTACGCCCTATCGGGGCGGCTGGTGTGGCAACGAGATCTTTGCGACGGCCTTCCCGCCCAAAGTGCGCGAGCGCGCGCGCGATCTGACTTTCAAATTTGGTGAGCAATTGCGCAAGGAAGGCTATCACGGCTATTTCGAGCTCGATTTCCTGATCGACAAAAAGACCGGCGATATCTGGCTGGGCGAGCTTAATCCGCGCATCACGGGCTGTTCGTCCATGACCAACCACGCCGCCTTCGCCCATGCGGATGCGCCGCTGTTCCTGTTCCACCTGCTGGAATTCTCGAAAAAGCCCTTCAAGCTTGACGTGGCCGAGTTGAATGCCCGTTGGGCTGATCCGGCAATGATTGATGGCTGGTCGCAGATGGTGATCAAACACACCGAGGACACTGTGGATATCGTCACCCATGTACCCGAAACCGGCATCTACAAGATGCTGGAAGACGGGCGTGTGGTGTTCGACCGGTTCGACTATCACCGCCGCGCCGTCGAGTCCGAGAACGAGGCGTTCTTTCTGCGCATCCTGCAACCGGGCGATTATCGCTATGAAGGGGCCGACGTCGGCATTCTGGTGACCCGTGGCCGCTCGATGACCCAAGGGTTCCAGTTGAATGAGCGGGCAAAAAAGTGGATACACGGCATCAAGCAGGCCGTATCTGCCAAGCCGCTGCCAATGGCGGCCGCGGGACCGGCCTTCGCCGATCCGGCGTTCAAGATCATGTAACGTGCCACCCGGCGGCCCTTGCGGCTGCCGGGTTGCCCCTTCGGACCCAATGACAAATGCAGCTTCTGTGGCGCGCCATCAACGAACCGCAGCCGGGCCCGAAATGGGCTGCTCTTTTTGGTGAATTCTGGCCTGATTACCACCGATGGTGGCTCAGCGAGGGCGCTGATGCGCGACCGACGTATTGGCAGGGCTTACAGGCACTGAAGCTGCATATGCCTGAAATCGTTCCAATTTATGAAGAGCTTTGCGCGCTTGCTGGTGGAGGGGATCATGCTGCGCGATTTCTCAGTTTCCATTGCCCGCCGCCCTATCTTTCAGGGTGCAGCCAGGCGATTTGGCCCGGCAAAGAGCCGGTTCTGGTGCGCAACTACGACTATAATCCGACCGCTTTTGACCGGCTGATCCTGCGCACCGAATGGCTGGGGCGCACCGTGATGGGGACCAGTGACGGTCTTTGGGGGCTTGTCGATGGGATGAACGATGCAGGCCTTGCGGTCTCGCTGACCTTTGGCGGCAGGAGTGTGGTGGGTGACGGTTTTGGTGTGCCGCTGATCCTGCGCTATGTGCTGCAGACCTGCACGACGACCCAAGAGGCCGGGCAGGCGCTGGCGCGTTTGCCGACGCATATGAGCTACAACGTCACCGTACTGGATGCAAAGCGCAATTATCTGACCGCGCTGATGGCACCAGACCGCCCCGCGATCCTGACCCATGCCGCTGTGGCGACCAACCATCAGGAAAAAGTTGAATGGGCCAGCCATGCCCGCTTTACCGCAACGGTTGAACGCGAAAGGTTCCTGCTGCAACGCCTGACGCTGCACGTTGAGCCAGAGGAAAAGTTTGTTGGGGCGTTCTTGCGTCCTCCGCTTTACTCAACAGCCTTTTCGCAAGGGTTCGGCACGCTTTACACGGCCGTTTACCGGCCTCGTCTGGGCCAGATGGAAGTGCAGTGGCCCAAAGCCGTCTGGCCGCTTGATATCCATGATTTCCGCGAAGACAGCCGGATGATTTATACGCCAGAAGGCCCGCAGGCCGCCTTGCGATGACGCGAACACGGGGTTGAGCGGCGTCAGGGCGAAGAAGTCGCCTTTTCGACATGGGCGCGCATGAAAAAGTCGACACCCCTTTGGACGCGTTGTTGCAGGAATTCAGTTTGAGGCGGTCGCGCCAGATAGCGCCCTTCAATGGCCGAAAAACCAAGCCAGAGGCCCAACAGATCTTCGGCAGCCGCGCGCGCGCAATCAAGGTTCATCACGCCACAGTCCATCGCCTCGGCCAACAGGTTTGCAAGCAAGTCGCGTACGTGGCCAGGGCCTGCGTTGAAGAAGGCACGGGCAAGTTCGGGGTTGCGCTGTTTCTCCAGACTCAGGCAGCGTTCCAGCGCCTGTCGGCTGGGTTCCGAGATCAACTCGATCAACAGGGTGCCGACCCGCGTCAGCTTTTGCGCCAGAGCGCCCTCGGTCTGCACCGCTTCGGCAACCAATGTGTCGATTCGACAGGTCTCCCGTTCGACCAATGCGATGATGATCGCGTTCTTATCCTTGAAATTGGCGTAGACAGTCACCTTGGAGACGCCAGCCGAAGCCGCAATCGCCTCCATCGGCACACCATCAACCCCCCGTTCGGCAAACAAAAACAAGGCCGCGTCAAGGATGGCGCACCGCTTTTCCATATCCTTTGGTCGCCCCAGAGTGCGAGCGGCAATCATGTCTATCCCCTGTCGCGCTACCTGATTGGCCGTGCTAAAGGCTACTGTGTTCGTGTCCGTCGGGCAAGTCATCACAAAACCCTCGAATGAAAACGCCGGCCCCGTCGGGACCGGCGTAAGCGACTTTTCTAGGATTGTTCGTATCGGCTTTGGCTTAGTTGTTCTTGGACAGCGATTGTGCGTCCAAGGCAACCAGCTGCGACAAGGTGTAGTCTGCCGGGTTCAGGCCAAGGCGCGCCGCGATCTGGGCTTTGCCGGGGGTGACCGTGCCAACAGCGTCGTTGTTCATGCGGTTTTCACCCGAAACGATGTATTTGACGACTTCCGGCTGCATGTCGCGCTGGGCATTGATGATCGTCTGAAGTTCGTTGGCATTATATTTGCCCGGTTCAACTCCGGCCAGCTTGGCAAGTTGATTCGCCGCATCACCATCGGTGCTCGAGCGGTTGCCATGAGTCAGGTAGAAGTTCAGCGCAGTCTGGTTGTTCTCAAGGCGTGCGTTGTAGATGCTTTGAAGCTCGGCCACCGTGTATTGGCCAGCAGCTACACCGGCAGCACCGGCAAGCTGCGCGTCGGTGGACACTTCGCCCGCATGTGCGGCGCCGGCAAGCGACAGGGCGATCAGGGCGGGGGTCAGAACAGTTTTCAACATTTCATTTCTCTTTCGTTTGAGTTGCCTCCGCTGGCCCGGTCTCGCAGGACTCGGCGCTTTGGCGTTGATTTTTCAAGGGGTGGCAAGGCTTGTTCTTCAAGCGCCACTATGGGTCTGGCTATCGGGGCCAGTAAGCGTAAGTCTTTCAGGAAGCTTAATTATCTTTCATGTCGATGGCTCCTGGCTTCGTTCGTCGTTTCGATGAGAAAGAGATATGCTGAACGCAGCCGTTTGCAAATACAAAACTGAACGATATCGTTCATTAAATTCGCGTGAGAGAGACTTGAAATGTTTTCGCCTTCACCTAGCGCTGGCGAAAGCCTCATGTTTCAAGGGCGGAAAAGGCGGTAGTCTGCGGGGCAATTTTCGGATTGTTGCAAAAAAAATGTCTGCAAGCGGCTTGGCTCACGGGTTTTGTGTATGAAAATCGGTGCCGTAGCGGAAAATGGCTGACTCGTTTTGGGCCTTTGGCAATGAAAAACGGCCAGCGAGTCGCCTCGCTGGCCGCCAAAATCACCCTAAGCGACTCAGATATAGTCGTTCCACAGGTTTTCCAGCCGCTCTTGACGACCCGAACGTGGCTTCGGGTTGATGTTTTTGGCCAAGACGCTGGCGGCGACGTCTTCCAACGGCTGCTTCAGCATCGCCTTGGCCTCGGCACCCTGCCAGCCCGCATAGCGCTCGCGCCGCTTGGCTTCCAATGCGTCGGCCTCAAACAAAGCCGCCGCCGCCTTGAACGCGCGGGCACAGGTGTCCATGCCGCCGACATGCGCCAGGATCAGATCCTCGGGGTCCAAGGATTGGCGGCGGATTTTGGCGTCAAAGTTGGTGCCGCCCGTGGTATAGCCCCCTGCGCGGATGATTTCGTAGAAGGCTACAGCCTTTTCAGCGTGGTTGTTCGGGAATTGGTCCGTATCCCAGCCGGATTGATAATCATTCCGGTTCATGTCGATCGACCCAAAGATGCCCAGAGCCGCTGCCAATGCAATTTCATGTTCAAAAGAATGGCCAGCCAGGATCGCGTGGCCTTGCTCGATGTTGACCTGAACTTCTTTCTCCAGACCGAAGTCCTTGAGAAAGCCGTAAACCGTGGCGACATCATAGTCATACTGGTGCTTTGACGGTTCCTGCGGTTTCGGCTCGATCAGAATGGCCCCTTTGAAGCCGATCTTGTGCTTATACTCCACCACAGACTGCAAGAACCGTCCTGCATGGGCGCGCTCTTGTGCAAGGTCGGTGTTGAGCAGGGTTTCATAGCCCTCGCGGCCGCCCCAGAGCACATAGTTTGCGCCGCCCAGTTTCATCGTTGCATCAAGGCACGATTTTACCGTTGCTGCCGCATAGGCATAAACTTCCGGGTCAGGGTTGGTGGCCGCGCCCGACATCCAGCGGCGATGGCTGAACAGGTTCGCAGTACCCCAAAGCAGTTTTGCCTTATGGCTTTCTTGTTTGACCCCCAGATAATCGACGATCTCTTCCAGATTGCGCAGGCTTTCGGCGAATGTCGCGCCCTCGGGCCGCGCATCAGCATCATGGAAGGCATAGAAGGGGGTGCCAAGGATATCGAACATCTCAAAAGCGACGTCCGCCTTCATTTTGGCCAGCGCCATAGTGTCGCCAAACCAAGGGCGCTCAAAAGTTTGCCCGCCAAAAGGATCGCCCCCTGGCCAAGCGAAGGAATGCCAATAGGCGACGGCAAAGCGCAGATGCTCTTCCATCCGCTTGCCCATCACCACCTCGTCGGGGTTGTAGTGGCGGAAAGCAAATTCGTTCTTGGTGCCCACGCCTTCATATTTGATCGTGGGAATGTTCTTGAAGAAATCGGTCATGCAAGGCTCCTGATTGCAGATTGAGCGGCGCGGAAACGATCATGCCCCGCGTCGAAAGCGTCTTTTAAGGCGGGGTCCGGCAAGACCTCGCGGTGTATTTTCGGCAGCGTGGCGATCTCGGCCCCGGCGCCGGTTGCGGCCATCAGCGCCAGCCGCGCAGCCCCAAAAGCCCCGCCAAAGTCACCTGCCACGGGCAAGCTGACGGGACAATCAAGCGCGGTGGCAATGGCGCGCAGCCAATACTCCGACTTTGAGCCTCCGCCCACTGCCAGCAAATTCTCAATCTGCGTGCCCGTCGCTGCCAGCGCATCGCGGCAGTCGCGGATGGCAAAGGTCACCCCTTCCAGGACGGCACGCGTGCCCGCTTGGCGGTCTGTGGCATGTTCAAGCCCCGTAAACGCACCACGGATGCTGGCCGAGTTGAGCGGCGTCCGCTCGCCACCCAGATAGGGCAGGAACACGGTTTTGCCGGGGGCTTGCACCGCGCCAAGTTCGCTCGTCAGATGTGCCGCATCCTGTCCGACAAACCGGCCATACCAGTTGAGTGCATCGGTGGCGGCAAGGATCACCCCCATCTGATGCCAAGTGTTCGGCAGTGCATGGCAAAAGGTATGAACCGCCGTCGCAGGGTCGGGTTGATAGCCATCATTGGCGGCGAAAAGTACGCCTGACGTGCCCAAAGACACAAAGGCCTCGCCCGCCCGCACCACGCCGACGCCCACGCCCGAGGCCGCATTATCGCCGCCGCCGCCCGCCACGACCACGCCCCCAGACATGCCAAAGCGGCTGGCAAGATCGGCGCGCAACTGACCGGAGACCTGTGACCCCTCGACCAGACGTGGCATCTGCGTCTGCGTCAGCCCGCAGGCGGCCAGCAGATCTTCGGACCACGCGCGCGCGCCGGTGTCCAGCCACGAGGTTCCCGCCGCATCCGACATCTCGCTCACATGCTCGCCCGTCAGCCAAAGCCGCAGGTAATCCTTGGGCAACAGCACCTTTGCAACACGCGACCAGATTGCAGGCTCGTGCTTTCGAAGCCAATCCAGTTTTGGCGCGGTAAAGCCTGGAAACACGATATTGCCGGAAATCGCGCGAAACTCGGGCCGTGCATCCAGCGCCGCAGCTTCGGTAAAGCTGCGGGTATCGTTCCACAGGATGCAAGGGCGCAGCACCCGATCTGCGCTGTCGATCAGCGTTGCGCCGTGCATGTGGCCCGACAGGCCAATCCCTTTGACGGCGCCGAGGCCCTTGGCCGCCAACTGCGCCAGCACTGCCTCTGCCGCCGCAATCCATGACGCAGGGTCCTGTTCTGACCAGCCATCGGCAGGCCGCTCAACCGTCAACGACGCTGTTGCCTCGGCCAGAACGTGCTGGTCTTCATCCATCAGGATGCCTTTTAGCCCTGATGTGCCCAGATCGAGCCCGATATACATACGTCTTCCTCCACCGAAACCGCGCGCATTTAGCGCTAACACGGCAATCCTATAACGATTACGCTAAGCCGCTTCATCCTTCAACAATAACAAAAGTGCCAAAGCGGTTAGAATGACGCCGCCCAACACATTTAATGGCGGGGCAGGGCGACCGAGCGCCAATTCCCAGCAAATCACCCAAGATGGCACAAGGTAGGTATAGGCCATCACCTTGGCGCTTGGCAGACGCAGGGCCGCATATTGCAGCAGTACAAATGTCAATGCCGAGGCCGCAATTGAGACGTAGATCAGACAGATCCATACGATCGGGGGCAGCCCTGACCAATCTGTCGCCGCCACGGCGCGGCCCCCCCAAAGGCACAGCAGCACAAAGCCCGCTGTCATCACGCCAAAGGAAAACACCACCGCAGGCTCGCCTCGATTAAGCTTGCGTACCATTGGCGCATAGATCGCGTGCGAGACACATCCGACGAAATAGATCAATTCGCCACGCCCGATCTCCAGCCGCATCAACGCCGACAGGTCGCCGCGAAAGATCACCCAGAGTGCGCCCGCAGCCCCGATTACCAGTGCAACCGCCATCCGTGTCGTAGTGATCTGGCGCAAGATCAACCAGCCAAACCCTGCCGCCATTACGGGCGTAAGTGTAAACACCGCCGCCGTCGGGACGGCCGCGGCTGTCTGCAAGCCCTTGAACATCAGAACGAAATAGGCCGCCAACAGCCCGCCCAGCACCAGATAGCGCCAAGGCGCATCCCATGCGCTGCGCGAAATACCACGCGTCAGCGCAGCCGTCGCGCCGACCAATGTGCCCGCAAGTGCAAAGCGCATGACAGTGATCGCCGCCGGGTCAATAAACCGAGCGGCCATTGAGCCCAAGCTAAACGACCCGGCCACCAGACCCGAAAAACACAGCATTGCGAGATGCCCGCGCTGGGTCGGGCTTAAACGGTCAAGCCAGATCATTGTCCGGGCTCGTCCTTGGCGACCATCGCCTTCAAATGGCTGATAAAGCTCTGCACCTTGAGCGTGCGATGCAGATCGACATGGGTGACCAGCCACAACGGCACGTCCCATTCAGCACGCGGTGGCATGACCTCGATCAGATCGGGCGCGTCTTTGGCAAAAGAGCGGGCGACAAAGCCAAGCCCCAGCCCCGCCTTCACGGCCACCTGACCATCCTCGGGCGCAGTGACCCGAAAGACGACCCGATCCTCTGGCACCCGCGCCTTGAGCCATTGGTTGAAAGGTGCGCGGCTGTCGACGTTTTCAGAGCCAATAAAGCGATGCTTGAGCAGATCGGCCTCGTTTGCGGGCATTCCATGTGCCGCAATATAGGCTTGGGAAGCATAAAGCCCGACCCGCATATGCCGGAACAGACTGACCACGTTGTCCGGCTCTTGCGGGGCGGCACCTGCGCGAATGGCGACATGCGCCTCGCCATAGTCCAGCCGGAACAGGCGCATATCTGTCAGATAGCGGATGACCACCTGAGGATATTTTGCCTGAAAACTGGCGAAAATCGGCGCAAGCATCCCCGCCATGCCTGCGATTGAGGTCACCACCAATTCGCCTGCCACCTGCTCGCCCTGACCTTTGATGCGGCTGGCAAGCTGGTTGAACTGCTCTTGGGTCGTTTGGGCCACCTGTAGCAGGTCGCGTCCCGCTTCGGTTGGGGAATAGCCGCGCGCATGGCGTTGGAACAATTTGCTGCCCAGCCGCTTTTCCAGCGCGTCAATGTGGCGGATCACGGTCGCATGGTGCACGCCCATAACCTCGGCCGCCCCCGAGACGGTGCCCACGCGGGCGACCTGAAAGGCGGTTCTGATCTCATCCCAGTTTTCCATCGCCTGACCCTTTGTGCTCAGGTCTGCATTGAGGCCGAACTGCGCTGCTCATGCAAGGCCGGAACGCCCAGAGCAGACGAAATCTCGACCGGCCTTACTGTGCGGGCGCTTGACTCTGCAGCGACGACGGCGTATCCGCGGCTCTAATTCCCCGGAGGCATGCGCTTCCGGTCCTTTGGCATATGCCGGGATCGCCACCTGTCAGCGCGTTGCGCCCACAGGTGCAGTTTCGCATTGGCCTTGGGAAACCCGCCATCGCGCCCCATATCGGGGCAAACAAGTTTAGGAGCGCGCTATGTTTGAGAGCCTGTCAGAACGCCTTGGTGGCGT
>JAHEBX010000149.1 GCA_024642045.1 Pseudorhodobacter sp.
CCTGCGCGACGCTGTTGCAGCCTTGGCAACCTTGGTTTAGCCCTTGCGCACAACGCGGTTGATATGGCCCATCTTGCGGCCCTCGCGCGCCTCTGCCTTGCCGTAGAGGTGAACGGCCGTGTCGTTTTCGCGCATGATTTCGGGCAGGCGTTCAATATCGTCGCCGATCAGGTTTTCCATCACCACGTCAGAATGACGCGCGCCATCGCCCAAAGGCAAGCCCGCCACGGCACGAATGTGCTGCTCGAACTGGTCGATCGCACAGCCGTTCTGGGTCCAATGGCCCGAGTTGTGCACACGAGGCGCAATCTCGTTCACGACCAGCCCCTTGGGCGTCACAAACAACTCCACCCCCATCACGCCAACATAGTCGAGCGCATTAAGGATGCGTGCGGCCAACAAGATCGCATCGGTGCGCTGGCTGGGGCTTAGGTGGGCTGGAATGGTGGTCGTGCGCAGAATACCATCCCTATGCACATTCTCGCCCGGATCATAGCAGGCGACCGACCCGTCCAGCCCCCGCGCCGCAATCACCGAAACCTCGTGGCTAAAGTCGATGAAGCCTTCCAGCACTGCAGCCTGACCCTTCATCACCTCAAACGCCGCCTTTGTATCCGCAGCCGTTTTCAGCCGCGCCTGCCCCTTGCCGTCATACCCGAGCCGCGTGGTCTTCAGGATGGCAGGCACGCCGATGTGCGTTACCGCGGCGGCCATGTCGGCGGCGGAATGGACCGCATGATAGGGCGCGCAGATCAGCCCAAGGCCGGTCAGAAAATCTTTCTCTTTGATCCGATCCTGCGAAATCGCCAGCGCGCGGCGGTTGGGGCGAATGGGGCGAAGCGCCTCCAGTGCGTCCAGTGCTGCGGTCGGGATGTTCTCGAACTCATAGGTGATGACATCGACCGATTTGGCAAACGCCTTCAGCGCCGCAATGTCGTCATAGCCCGCTGTCGTGACCGCATGGGCTACATCGCTTGCAGGCGGATTGGTCGCGGGTTCAAAGATATGCGTCCGGTAGCCCAGCCGCGAGGCCGCGACCGACAGCATGCGGCCCAACTGACCGCCGCCCAGAATGCCGATGGTTGACCCAAGCGGAAGGCTATTCATCTTTTGGCTCCTCAGGGATCGAGGCCGACAAAGCCGCGCGCCAAGCGTCCAGCCGCGCCGCAAGGGCGGGGTCTTGCAGGGCCAGAATTCCCGCCGCCATCAGCCCTGCATTTGCCGCACCCGCAGCCCCGATCGCCATCGTGGCCACCGGATAGCCCTTGGGCATCTGCAGAATCGAATAGAGGCTATCAACCCCCGACAGCGCCTTGGTCAGCACTGGCACGCCGATCACCGGCACACGGGTCTTGCTGGCCATCATGCCGGGCAAATGCGCAGCACCGCCTGCGCCTGCGATGATCACTTGCAGCCGCCCTGCCGCCGCTTTGCCATAGGCCCAAAGCCGATCCGGCGTGCGATGCGCCGAAACGATCTTGGTCTCATAGGAAATGCCAAGCTGATCAAGGACCAAAGCGGCTTCTTTCATCGTCGGCCAGTCCGACTGGCTTCCCATGATGATCCCGACATCGACTGACATGCGGCTCTCCTGCGTTGTGTTGCGGGTGTAATAGCAACGCATCCCGCAGAGGCAAGGAAAAGCGCGGTTTCAGGCAATGATATTGGGGATAAGCTTGTCTTCGATGCGCACAATCTGGTCTTTCAGTGCCAGCTTTTGCTTTTTCAGCCGCCGCAGCGTCAGCACATCAGGCCGGCCCGTAATTTCCAGCGCGTGAATCGCCTCATCCAGATCTCGGTGTTCGCGCCGAAGCACCTCGAGCTTGACGCCGAGCATTTCGTCAAAGTTCATTTCGGGCGAGGCATTCATGGCAGGATCGTATCCAGTCTTTTTATGTTCTCGAATAATACAGTGATTCGCAGATATTGCGTCAAAAATCTCATGAGAACTGTCGTTTTTCTTAGGTTTAGCGACCCTTGCGGCGCGATCCTTGCACCCCCATATTCCCTAGGCGGGCGCTGCACAGTCGGGCCCGATCATGTCGCTTTTTGAAAGGGCATCACGATGACGAAACTGACCTTTGCGGCGCATCCCTTTTTGCTGGGGTTTGAACAGCTGGAACGGCTAGTCGAGCGCACTGCCAAAACCGCCTCTGAGGGGTATCCGCCCTTCAACATTGAGGCGACTTCCGATCATACCTATCGCATTACTCTGGCTGTCGCGGGCTTTCGCGAAGAGGATTTGTCGATCACCGTCGAAGATCGTCAGCTGGTCGTGCGCGGGCGTCAATCCGAAGATTTGGGCGAGCGGGTGTTTTTGCACCGCGGTATTGCAGGGCGGGCGTTTCAACGCTCTTTCGTGCTGGCTGACGGTGTCGAAGTGGCGGGAGCCGATCTCGATCATGGACTTCTGCACATCGACCTACGCCGCATGGTGCCCGATACCATTGTTCAAACCATTCAAATCGGCCGCAAATAGGAGGTTCTCATGGATGTAAAATTCGAAGCATTCCCCGAAACGCCCGACCGGATCGTGTATATCCGCCCGCTGCCAGTGGCCGATCTGCCCGAAGCGATCCGCACGCAGTTGGGTGAGGCCAAGACGGTCTATGCGGTGCATGGCGAAGATGGCGCACAATTGGCACTGGTGGCTGACCGCAATCTGGCATTTTCTCTGGCCCGCGCGCATGATTTTGCGCCGGTGAACGCGCATTAGTCCCTATAACTTTGGGCATATTGCGGCGCAAAGTATATGGACAGCCGACGGCAAGCCTGTAATCAAACGTTAAAGAATGGCGGCGCATATCGCGCTTCAGTCACAAGGATCTGTCATGGCCAAGTCGTACTCTGCGCTGCAAATCGTCCTGCACTGGGCAATCGCGGCGCTTATCATTGCAAACTATCTGATCTCGGATGAGATGGGGCGTTCGTTTTACAACATGATGAAGGGCAACGCGGTGAGCGGCTTTACGCCCGTATGGCATGTCTGGGCTGGCGTGGCTGTGTTGGTTTTGGCTTTGGTCCGCCTTGTGCTTCGCATGGTCTCTCCCGAGGCGCATGAACCTGTGGTGACGACAATTGACAAAGCGGGTGTCTGGGGCCACCGGCTGCTCTATGTGCTGATGCTTGCCGTGCCTGCGCTGGGCGTAATCGCCTGGTTCGGCGGCATCGCGGCCGCGGCGGATTTGCATGTGATCGTCATGAACATCATGATGATCATGGTTCTGGGCCACGCCGGTATGGCGCTTTATCACCAGTATATCGTCAAGGACGGTCTGCTGCTGAAGATGCTGCGGCCGCGCTAGGACCAGCCCTTACGGGCAGTTTCGCGCAGAATAATGTGCGGATTAAAGACCACCAGATGTGTCAGGTCTGGACGACTGCGCGAGGCGTAAAGCATGCCTTGCGCGCCCAACCGTCGCGCCGCATCCGAAAACTCCCAAGTGGGGGCGGCGGCACCCTTTGCCCGCAGATCTTGCCAGACTATCCGCACGGCAGGCTCGTGTCTTAGATCGAAAATCTGCTCGGCCTCAACCTCAAGCTGCACAATTTCGCGCGGCCCGTCATTGGGCGCAAGATAGCGCGCAATGGCCGTCGCGCAGCCTTGCTCGGATAACGAGGTATAAACCGCAGTCTGGTTGGAATGATGAAAGCGTCCTTCCGGGGCGCTGGCAGGACGCAGGACATCTTGGGCCTGCCAGATGATCCGCCACACCCGCCCCGCAAAGCGGATCACTCTTGTTCGGCCAGCCAGCGTTCTGCGTCCAATGCGGCCATGCAGCCCATGCCTGCGCTGGTGACGGCTTGGCGATAGATGTGGTCGGTCAGATCGCCCGCAGCAAAGACGCCGGGGATCGCCGTGCGGGTCGATCCCGCCTCAACCTGCACATAGCCGCCCGAGTGCAGGGGCAGCTGATCCTTGACCAATTCCGAAGCGGGCGCATGGCCAATCGCCACAAAGAACCCCTGACACGGCACAATCGTCTCTTCGCCCGTCTCGACATTGCGTGTCTTTACGCCGGTGACCCCCAAAGGAGCCTCGTCGCCCAGCACTTCGATCACTTCCGAATTCCACAGCATTTCGATCTTGGGATGTTTGAACAGACGCTCTTGCATGATTTTTTCGGCGCGAAGCGTGTCGCGGCGGTGGATCAATGTGACTTTCGAGGCAAAGTTGGTCAAAAACAGCGCTTCTTCCACAGCCGTATTGCCGCCGCCGATCACCGCAATTTCCTTGCCGCGATAAAAGAATCCGTCGCAGGTGGCACAGGCCGAAACCCCAAAGCCTTTGAATTTTTCTTCCGACGGCAGCCCCAGCCATTTCGCCTGAGCGCCCGTCGCCAAGATCACAGCATCCGCCGTATAGGTGGTGCCGCTGTCGGCCTTGGCCACAAAGGGGCGCGCCTTCAGATCAAGGCTGGTGATATAGTCCGAGATCACCTCGGCCCCCATCGCCTCGGCATGGGCCTGCATGTTGACCATCAGGTCCGGCCCTTGGATATGCTTTTCGCCCGGCCAGTTTTCCACTTCGGTGGTGATGGTCAATTGCCCGCCTGGCTGCAAACCCTGCACGAGGATCGGTTGCACCATAGCGCGCGCCGCATAAACCGCAGCCGTATAGCCCGCAGGCCCCGAACCGATGATCAAAACTTTGGTGTGGCGTGTTTCGGCCATAGCGTCCCCCAAGAATCCTTTCTCCCGATATAGGGGCTGTGGGGCCGTGGGGGAAGCCCCGCAGAACCTTGTCGCCGATGCCGCGCTTTTCTGAAGTTTTGCAAAGAATTCGGCCTTCCAGCGAAAGATTATTGCGCAAGTCAGGGCTTAGGCCTAGATACGGACAGAACTGAGGGGAACCCGAATGGCTGCCAATAAACTTGATCCGATCGACCGACGCATTTTGGCGGAATTGCAAGCGGATGGGCGGATGACCAACGTTGAATTGGCCAGTCGCGTCGGCATTTCGGCGCCGCCCTGCCTGCGCCGGGTGCGCACGCTTGAGGAGGCGGGCTACATCAAAGGCTATCACGCCGATATTGATGCGCGCGAGATGGGATTCGAGGTGCAGGTCTTTGCCATGGTGCGACTGCAGCGGCAGGCCGAGGCTGATCTGGCCACCTTTGAGCAGAACTGTCGCGCTTGGCCACTTGTGCGCGAATGCCATATGCTGAATGGCGAAATCGACTTCATCCTGAAATGCGTGGCCCCCGATTTGTCGAGCTTTCAAACGTTTCTGACGTCAGAACTGCTCAAGGCCGAGAATGTGGCGAATGTAAAAACCTCACTGGTCATCCGCTGTGCCAAGGATGAGCCGGGCCTGCCCTTTGACGTTTTGGAAGATCGTTTGTCCAAGAACGCCTAAACCGCCGCGAGCGATCGGGTCGTCAGAAATGTTTAGGCGGCCCCGAATGGTGTCAGAGGAACACCAGGACCGCCTTAACTGAGCATCATCCTCGTCCGGCCGTTGGGCCGAAAGATCGCAACGAAGGGGGGGCCGTCTTCCGCAGAAGGGGTCTTACCACGCCCGTCGCCACCTGTTTTCACAGAGGGACATCTGTGAGGCAAAGATGGCTGAAACCGGGCCGAAAGTCAAACTTTATCCTTAATTGCTGGTAGCTTGGCGACGATCTGCGTTCAAAGCGGCGATTGTTTTGTTAACGTGACCAATCGCCACATTCAATGCGAATAAGGGCGGTTTGAAATGGCAAAAGGCCGGACAATGTCCGGCCTTGCGGCTCGAATCGGTGAAGGTAATCAGTGCGCGGCGGTGGCGCGGGTTTTGGGGGCCTCAGCGGGCTTCATTGCTTCGGGACGGCGACGCTGACCGCGCGCCCATGGCAAGATGACTTGCGTTTCGGTGCTGGCCGCGATGGCTGACTTCATCCAGCGACGTTCTTTTTTCATGCCCTTACCCTTTCAGAAAGTTGTCTTGCTTTCCCTGACTATGACGGGGCATTGCGGCAGGCATTTGGCTGTGAGAGGTAAAGTTCGCTCTAAATCAGGCGAAGCAGGACATCGACTATGGCAAAGCTGCCGCATTCCTGCAGAGGTCGTTTGCGCTGATTATCTTGGATTTCGGAAACAATCGCGCTGATCGTTGCGGAATTGGCGGAAAGTCTGTGGCAATTTCGCGGCTCAGTCTGCCCGCTTTCCGCCCGCTTTACAGCCGGATCACCGAAATCAGCCGTCCGTAATCGGCCTCGCCCAAATGGGTCGTGCGGCGATAGGAATAGAATCGCTCTGGGTCGGAAAAGGTGCAATGGCGCGTCCATTCGGCATGGCCGACGCCAGCTTCGCGCAGCCGCCACAGCCCGTAAGAGGGCAGATCAAACAGCATCCGGTCGCCGTTTCCACCCACAAAAAAACGGCGCGTTTCAGGATTGTCGTCGGTAAAGGCCTCAAAGAACTCGGGCCCGACCTCATAGGCGGCCTGACTGATACAAGGGCCGATGACCGCTGCGATATCGCTGCGCCGGGCGCCAAGCGATTCCATCGCGTCCAAAGTTGCCTCAAGCACGCCGTCCTTGGCGCCTCGCCAACCCGCATGCGCCGCACCGATGACGCCCGCCTTGGCATCGGCAAACAGCACAGGCTCGCAATCAGCTGTCAGGATAGACAGCGCAAGGCCCGGCGTCGTCGTCACCATCGCATCGGCTTGGGGCCGAATGGTCAAAGGCCCCGTGACATGCACCACGTCGGGCGAATGCACTTGATGCACGCCCAACAGATGATCGGTGGTAACGCCCATCGCCTCGGCAACCCTTGCGCGGTTGATCGCGACGATGTCCGCCTGATCGGTTGACCCCACGCCACAGTTGAGCCCCGCAAAGATACCCGAAGACGCCCCCCCCTTGCGGGTGAAAAAGCCGTGCTGCGGGGCAAGGGCGGGCGACGTGATCGGGTCCAACATCAGGAAAATCCGGCTGGGAGGGGGCAACCTGCGGGAAGGACAGCAAGCGCTTTGAACAGGTTCCCCATTTCTTGGGCCGCGGTCAAGCGGTGCGTGGCTGCCTCGTGGCGCACCAACGCCTCGCCCGACAGGCGCTGCGCGAGCTGTGCTGCACGCGCGTGGACCCCCAAACCCGTCAACAAGGCACCTTGCGATGTATAGGCATAGGCTGGCGCATCCTGAGCCAAAACCTCGAAATCGACATGCGCCGTCAGATCGGCCTCGCCCGGCTTGGCCAGCGGATCGGTGAACTTGTGCGATTTCAGCGCCTGGAAGGTATCGCCGCGTGAACGCCAGCTGCCATAATCCACGATCAGGGCAAGTCCGCCGTAGGCTGAAACCCGTACGTGAATGGCCTGCATGATTGCCGATGCCGCGGGGCAAAGCTCGACAATGTCGCCCTCGGCCGTGTCGGCCATCCGATGCGCCAGCGCTGCAATCGGCGCAGGTACGGACCTGCCAAAACACAACGAACCATCGCGCGCGCCGACCAGCGTTTCCGCCCAAGCGTCGCCTTGCCTTGTGAACTGGCGGATCGGCAGCGCGTCAAAGAATTCGTTGGCTAGCAGATAGAGCGGGGCCTCGGGCAAATCTTCGGCGCGATCAAACCATTGCACCGGATGCGTCCCCAAGGTCGCCCGCTGAACGCCGCGCAGGGTAGGCGAGGCTTCAACCAGACAGACCCTCGCCGCGGCATGAAACCCGGGCACGCGCGCCGTCGCCCGCAGCACATCGGCCATCAATGTGCCGCGCCCCGGCCCAAGTTCGGCCAGCGTAACGGCCGCAGGCGCCCCCTGATCCAACCAAGACTGCGCAAGGCACAGGCCCAAAAGCTCGCCAAACATCTGGCTGATCTCGGGCGCGGTGATGAAATCGCCGCCCGCGCCGAAAGGATCGCGCGTGGTGTAATAGCCGTGCTCGGGGTGCAACAGGCAGTCCGCCATGTAATCTGCAAGGCTGATCGGCCCCGTGGCGGCAATCCGCCGCAGCAAAAGGGCGGCCAGCGGTGTCATGCGGGCTTGGCACGCAGCAAAAACCACAGCCCCACCGCGATCATCGGAACGGTCAGGATCTGCCCCATCGTCAGCCCATAGCCGCCCATGTGCCATGCCAATCCCAGCGGATTGCCGTCAGACACAAACTGCGCATCCGGCTGGCGGACGAATTCCACCAAGAACCGCGACAGACCATAGCCGATGAAAAACAACCCCGCGATACGTCCCGGCCAT
>JAHEBX010000150.1 GCA_024642045.1 Pseudorhodobacter sp.
GATGCCTGCGATCTTGATCTCGCCGCCCTCGCCCTGAACGGTGGCTGCTGCGCCTTTGGGGAAGGTGTCGGTGGTCATCATTGCGTGGGCGGCCATCTCGATGGCGTCTTCGCGCAGGTTTGCGACCAGATCGGGGATTTTGGCGGTGATCGTCTCGTAGGGAAGCGGCTCGCCGATCACGCCGGTAGAAGAGGAAAACACGCGGCTGGCGGGCAGGCCCAGTGCGGTGGCGACGCCGCCGGTAACCTCGGCGACGGCCTGATCACCGATCTTGCCGGTAAAGGCGTTGGAGTTGCCGGAGTTGACCACGATTGCGGCCCCTGCACCGACCGGAACCTTGATGGCCAGTTTATCCTGACAATCGCGCACGCAGGCCGAGCGGGTGGTCGAGCGGGTGAACACGCCCGCCATCGCCGTGCCGGCCGCAAGACGCACCAGCATCACATCCTTGCGGTTCTTATAGCGCACGCCTGCCTCGACCGCGGCGAATTCGACACCGGCGATCTGCGGCAGATGCGGAAAGCTTGCGGGGGCCAGTGGCGAAACCGGCTTGGCCTTTTTCGCAGGTCCTGCGGCGAGGGCAGCCTGCGTGAGCGCCTTGAGGTCTTTTTTCAAAGCCTTGGCCTTCGCCTTCCAGTCGGTCTTTGCCATTTTGGCCCCCGAAGTTGATTATTTATTCAGCAGAGTAAGGTCGAGAATCAGCTTGGGGTCCAGCCCTTCGCCGGGTTTTTCGATCTTGGCGGCGTCCGTCAGCTCTTTGATATGCGCCTCGACAGCCTTTTGCTCGATTTGCGCCGAGAGTTCTTCGCGCAGATCATCCAGCGTCGGCTGTTTGGCCACGCGGGTTTCGCTGACAAGGATCAAATGATAGCCGAAATCGGATTTGATCGGGCCTTCGACTTCGCCAACCTTGGCAGCCACGACGGCATCTTCGAACGGCTTGACCATCGCGCCCAGACCGAACCAGCCAAGATCGCCGCCGTTGGCACCCGAGCCGGTGTCTTTGGAGTTCGCCTTGGCAAGCGCCGCGAAATCGCCGCCGGCGGCCAATTCGGCCTTGAGCTTATTGGCTTCTTCTTCGGTCTCCACAAGGATATGCGACGCGTGATATTCGGTGGACGGCTTGGCGTCTTTGAATTTCTCGTCATAAGCCGTCTTGAGTGCTGCATCCGTCACAGCGCCCGTCACAATTGGCGACAGCGCCGCGTTAGCGAGATAGCCGCGACGATCATTTTCGAGCCGAAGCATGTCGGTCTTGGACAGCTTGTCACCCATCGACTGTTCCAACAGGGTCTGCTGCACCATCTGGTCGAGGATGCCTTTGAACAGAGCCTCGGCGGGCAGGGTCTTATACTGTTCAGGCAAGCCTTCGCGGGCGACGATAAGATTGCCCAGCGTGATGTTGGTGCCATTCACCGTGGCCACCACCGTATCCGCCGTTGGATCTTCGGCGAGCGCAGGCCCCGCCATCGCCAGAGCGAACACCGCCCCCGTCAGAAACCGCATCGCTTTTGCCATGTCACACTCTCCTGATCGTGCCGCGCACCCGCGCGACGTTGACTAACCCAAGCTTCCCCCTTACATCGCACGGGTCGCGTGTGACGCGGGAAGCTTTCCTTGACGCCCTTCTACGGAAGCAGCGCAGGTCGGGCAAGCCAGAGCCTCACACGATATTGTAATAACGGCCAGGCGGAGAAAACATGCTGGGGCTTGGAACACTTGCGCGCAAAGTCTTTGGAACACCGAATGACCGGATGGTCAAATCGGTGCGCCCGATCGTCGCGAAAATCAACGCGCTTGAGCCGGAGTTTACCGCGCTGAGCGACGAAGGCATTATCGCCAAGACGGCGGAGTTCAAAAAGCGCGTGCAAGAGGGCGGCGAGAGCCTTGATGCCATCTTGCCAGAGGCTTTTGCCAACTGCCGCGAGGCTGCGCGCCGCGCGCTTGGGCTGCACGCCTTTGATGTGCAGCTGATGGGCGGGATATTCCTGCATCAGGGCAACATCGCAGAAATGCGCACGGGCGAGGGTAAGACCCTTGTCGCCACTTTCCCGGCCTATCTGAATGCGCTGACCGGCAAAGGCGTGCATGTCGTCACCGTCAACGACTATCTCGCCAAGCGTGACGCGGAATGGATGAGCAAGGTCTATGGTGCCTTGGGGATGACGACGGGCGTCGTCTATCCCTATCAGGACGCAAACGAGAAAAAAGACGCCTATCAGGCCGATATCACCTATGCGACCAACAACGAGCTGGGCTTTGACTACCTTCGCGACAACATGAAGGGCAGCCTTGAGGAAATGTCGCAGCGCGGACACAACTTTGCGATTGTCGACGAGGTTGACAGCATCCTGATCGACGAGGCGCGCACGCCACTGATCATCTCGGGGCCAAGCCAAGACCGCAGCGACCTTTACACCACCGTCGACAAGCTGATCCCGCTTCTGGACGACACGCATTTCAAGCTGGACGAGAAAACCCGCAACGTCACCTATTCGGAAGAGGGCAACGAGTTTATCGAGCAGCAGCTGCATGCCGCAGGCATTTTGCCCGAGGATCAGTCACTGTATGAACCCGAAAGCACCACCATCGTCCACCACGTCACGCAAGCGCTGCGCGCGCACAAGCTGTTCACCCGCGATCAGCAATATATCGTGCGCGACAACGAGATCCTGCTGATCGACGAATTCACTGGCCGCATGATGAAGGGCCGCCGTCTGTCGGATGGTCTGCATCAGGCGATCGAGGCCAAGGAAGGTGTGACAATCCAGCCGGAAAACGTCACCCTCGCCAGCGTGACCTTTCAGAACTATTTCCGCCTGTATAACAAGCTTGCGGGCATGACCGGCACGGCTTCGACCGAAGCGGACGAGTTTATGGAGATCTACAAACTCGGCGTCGTCGAAGTGCCGACAAACCGCCCCGTTCTGCGTCAAGACGACGACGATGCGGTGTATCGCACCTCGCGCGAGAAATTCGAAGGCGTGGTCAAGCGCATTCAAGAGGCGCATGCCACGGGTCAGCCGATCCTTGTCGGCACCACCTCAATTGATAAATCCGAATACCTGTCGGGCTTGCTGAAAGAGGCTGGCATCCCGCACAACGTGTTGAACGCGCGTCAACACGAGCAAGAGGCGCAGATCGTCGCCGATGCGGGTAAGTTGAATGCGGTGACCATCGCCACCAACATGGCGGGACGCGGCACCGACATCAAACTTGGCGGTAACGTCGAATTCAAGGTGATGGAGGCCATCACCGCCGACCCGCATCTGCACCCCGATGAGGTTCGCGCCCGTGTCGAAGCCGAACACGCCGATGAAGAAGCGGCGGTAAAAGCCGCTGGCGGTCTGTTCGTTCTGGCAACCGAGCGTCACGAATCCCGCCGCATCGACAACCAGCTCCGTGGTCGTTCGGGCCGTCAGGGCGACCCGGGGCGTTCCAGCTTTTTCCTGTCGCTGGAAGACGATCTGATGCGGATTTTCGGCTCTGAACGGCTGGATTCGGTCTTGTCCAAGCTGGGCATGAAAGAAGGCGAAGCGATTATTCACCCTTGGGTCAATAAATCGCTGGAGCGCGCTCAGGCCAAGGTCGAGGGCCGGAACTTTGACATCCGCAAGCAACTGTTGAAGTTTGATGACGTGATGAACGACCAGCGCAAGGCCATCTTTGGTCAGCGTATGGAGGTCATGCAGGCTGACGATCTGGAAGAGATCGTGCAGGATATGCGCCATCAGGTCGCCGAAGATCTGACCAACAACTATCTGCCGCCCAAGGCCTACGCCGCCAAATGGGACGTAGATGGCATGCACGAGGCTGTCGTCGAAAAGATGGGCATGGACCTGCCGATTGCCGCTTGGGCCGCCGAAGAAGGCACCGACCAAGAGGAAATCCTGTCGCGCGTCATTGGTGCAAGCGATCAGATGATGCAGGAAAAGGCCGAAGCTTTTGGTCATGAGTCGATGCGCACGATTGAAAAGCAATTGCTACTGCAGACCATCGATACCAAATGGCGCGAACATCTGCTGACCCTGGAACATCTGCGCTCGGTGATCGGATTCCGCGGCTATGCCCAGCGGGACCCGCTGAACGAATACAAAACCGAGAGCTTTACGCTGTTTGAATCCATGCTGAACTCGCTGCGGCAGGACATCACCCAAAAGCTGGCGCAGATCCGTCCGATCTCGCCCGAAGAACAGCAGCAGTTGATGCAGCAATATCTGGCACAACAACAAGCGGCGGCCCAAGAGGCGGGCGCTGCGCTGGGTCTGGCGGCGGCACCGGCGGCCGAATCGGTGGCAACGGCGGCGCTTGCCGGCTTTGACGAGGCTGATCCAACCACTTGGGGCGATCCGGGACGCAACGATGATTGCCCCTGCGGCTCTGGACAAAAGTTCAAGTATTGCCACGGCAAACTCTAACAAAACAAAGGCCAGGGCATCACCTTGGCCTTTTCGTTTACCACGCCTACGGAAACATTCCTCAATTCCGCCACGTTCGCGCCGCCTTTCAGCGGCACAAGCGGTCGAGAAACCTCGTAGGAGTGTCAGATGGTTGCGAATCTGAAGCAAAGAGCCATCCGTTGTGCGGCGGTCATCGCTGTGGCAATGGCTGCGGGTCAATTCGTGCAAAGCACGTCCAAACCTGCGCCCAAGCCCAAACTTGCCTCGGACGAGCTGAGCGTTAAGCCGGTCAAACTGGCAACCGTTGCGGCGGGCGTCGAAGCGACAACGGCCTTAGCCGCTACCAAAATCGAGCCAGCGCGCCTTCCTGTGGAGCCGGTCGCCATCATTGTGCCTGCTCCTGTGGTCGCGCCACCTCTGAATACCCCCCCGCTTGTGGCAGTGTCGGCAGCAGAGGTGCCGCCGCTCGATCAAACCCCGACACCCCAACCACAAGCCAGCTTTGCGCTGCCAAAGGACCTTCCTACTTCCGAACAGGTTCTGGAAAAGGCTTTTGCAACCAATGATTGCCCTACGTCACTTGATTTGTCCGTTACGGAAAACGCGATCATCGGCGTGACTCTGATTGCATCCTGCCACCCGGACGAACGCGTCGTTCTAAAGCATGCCGGCCTGACGGTGACGGCAATGACGACGCTGACCGGCGCAATCTTTGCCGATCTGCCAGCGCTTGATCGCACAGGCAAGGTCGAAGTGCAGTTCAAGGACGGCACCTCGATCTCTAACAGCATCGACGTGCCTGAAATCGCGAAAATGCGCCGCTTTGCAATAGAATGGCAGGCCGAAGACTCGTTTGCGCTGCACGGCTTTGAAAACGGCGCAGATATTGGCGACAAGGGCGACATCAGCGCGGCGAACACAAATCGCCCGGCAAGTGGCGTTCCCGCGGCGGGCGGCTTTCTCTCGATCCTTGGTGACAGCTCGACAGAAAACGCGCTCTTGGCCGAGGTTTATACCTATCCCACCGATTCCGCGGTCAAAGCCGATGTCGTCGTCGAGGCGGCCGTGACCGAAACCAGCTGCGGGCGTGAAATGCTCGGTGAAACCCTGCTGAGTCAGGGCGGAACGGTGACAACCTCTGATTTAACCGTCTCAATGCCCGATTGTGATGCCATCGGTGACTATCTGGTGTTGAATAATCTTGTTCCTGACATGAATATCGCCTCCTCAGACTAAGGTTCGGGCGGACGGTTTATGCAGGCATTCTGGCGCGCGGCGATCATCGCCGCGCTTCTTCCATTCGCGGCGCTGGCGCAGGATGTCACGCTGACATCCCGCGATGGAGCGCTGTCGATTCCGGGTCTGTTGCAGGGCTATGACGGCGAATTTTTCCGCATCCAAAGCAGCTACGGCTTGTTGACCATCGACGCCACTGGCGTGATTTGCGACGGGCCCGCCTGCCCCGATCTAACTGCCCCCAAAGCGGTGATTCGTTTGGTGGGCGAGGCGGATGCGGGACGGGCGCTGATCCCGCCACTGGTGCAGGCCTTTGCGACGGCGCGCGGGCTGACCTATGCCGCCCCCATCATGCCTGGCGCCCCTGCGGTTTTGACCGATCCTGTGACGAACAAGGTGCTGGCCGAAATCTCGTTTCAGCCGCTTTCGGCGCTTGCCGCAAAGGCCGCGCTCCAGGACGGGCGCGCCGAGCTGATGCTTGCCTCGATCACTGACCCTGATCTGGGCAGCAAACCGCTGGCTCTGGATGCGCTGGTGCCGATTGTGGCCAATGATAATCCGCTGCCCAAGATTTCAACGGTCGATCTGGCCAATGCGCTGGCGGGCAAGGTCAATAATTGGAAAGACATCGGCGGGCCTGACATGCCTTTGGTGCTGCATGGGTTAGAGCCTGACAGCGATCTGGAACGGGCCTTGTCGGTGCGTCTGGGCCGCAGCAACGCTGCCGCAATAAGCCACCCGGACCTGAGATCTCTGGCAGAGGCGGTTGCCAAAGATCCTTGGGCGCTGGCGGTCACCGGTCGCGCGGATGCAGGACCTGCACGCACAATCGCGCTGACCGACAGCTGTGGCTTTCCGCTGTTGCCCAGTCCTCTCGCGGTCAAGGCTGAGGATTATCCGCTCACCCTGCCGCTCTATCTGCTAACACCGCGCCGTCGATTGTCGCTTATGGCGCGCGAGTTTCTGGATTTTCTGACCCTCCCCTCGGCGCAGACCGCAATTGCCGCAGGGGGCTATATCGACCGCAGCCCTGAACGTCAGCCGATGACGGCCGACGGGTTGCGCCTGATCAACGCTATTCAAGGCGCCGGCGAGGAAACCACATTGGCCGATCTGAAACGGCTGGTCGATCTGATGGACGGTGCGGACCGGATGTCACTGACATTTCGGTTTCAGGATGGGGCGGATGTGATGGATGCAACCTCGCAAGAAAACCTGACCGATCTGGCGCGGATGATTGAGGCGGGCCTGTTTCGCAACACCGCGTTGATCCTTGCGGGTTTTTCAGACGGATCGGGCGCTGCGGCGGGCAACCTGACATTGTCACAATTGCGCGCTGATGCGGTTTTGACGGCACTGCGGCAGGCATCGCCTTCCACGCCCGAATCAGCCTTGCCGCGGGTTGCAGCCTTTGGTGAGGCCTTGCCGATGGCCTGCGACAAAACCGCAGCCGGGCGCCGCCTGAATCGCCGCGTCGAGCTGTGGCTGAAACCTGATTTCAAGCCTGCAAACTAAAGATAGCCTTCCGAGCGAAAGCTGAGCTCGCGGCTTTTGCCGATGATCAGGTGATCGTGCAGCACGATCCCCAGCACCTCGGCGGCGTCCTTGATCTGATGCGTCATCGAAATGTCGGCATCCGAGGGTGTCGGATCGCCCGAGGGATGGTTGTGCACCAGAATGATCGCACTGGCGTTCAGCTCCAACCCGCGCTTGACCACCTCTCGCGGATAGACCGGCACATGATCGACGGTGCCCTTGGCCTGTTCCTCATCCGCGATCAGCACGTTTTTACGGTCGAGAAACAGGATGCGGAACTGTTCGGTTTCACGATGCGCCATCGAGGTGTGGCAATAATCCAGCAGCGCATCCCAAGAGGTCAGTACGGCGCGGTGCATCACCCGCGCCCGCATCATCCGCTGCGCCGCCGCCTCGAGGATTTTCAGATCCTGCACCACCGCCTCACCGATCCCCTTAACCGCCATCAGGCGCGCCGGTGGTGCGGTGACCACACGGTTAAAGTCGCCAAAGGTATCGAGCAGCAGCCGTGCCAGCGGCTTTACATCCTGCCGCGGAATCGAGCGAAACAAAACAAGCTCCAGCAGTTCGTAATCAGGCATCGCTGCCGCCCCACCCTCCATAAAACGGCTGCGCAGGCGTTTGCGGTGGTCGGCGATATAGGAGGGGAGCCTGCCCGACAAAACCTCACCAACCGCCTCGTCCGCATCTGCGGTGAACAGAGGTAAGGGGGCTTCATGAAAGGCGCGACGGGTGCTCATGTCCAGCAAGCTGCCATGAAACTGGTGAATAAGTCGTTAATGCCTGAGGGGGCACTTCCAAAAAGCAAACCCGCTGAAAGCCTTAAAACGAGGTATAGAGGCCCAGCTGAAACAGTTGCGTATCGTCGTTATTCTTCTTGAGCACAGCATCAGAGATGCTGAGGCTCAGCCACCCGTTTGGCAGTTTTGCAGAAAGCGTCAGGCCCAGCGAGCCGCGCAATTTGGCAGAATCGTCTACCAACCCACCCCCTGTGT
>JAHEBX010000151.1 GCA_024642045.1 Pseudorhodobacter sp.
TGGCTGCTGTTCGACGCCCCTGCGAGTGCGGCCAGATTGCCAAGTGGTGTGACGAACTGAAATTGCAGGTCCACCAGATCAACGGTGACCAGCGGCGTGTAGGGGCCACCCAGAAAGCCGATGTTGCGATCAAAGCTGTAGGTAAAGCGCAGGTTGGCAGGAGTGGCATTGCTGGGCAGCAAGGGCGAGACCTTGGCCCAGATCGCGTTCGAGGTGGCACTGCCGTTGGCCGCTGTGCAGACCTTGGTGCCGGGGTCGGCGCAGAGGGCTGCGTCAATCAGGCAGGCCGCACCGAATTTCACATCGACGGTCACGCCGACCAGCGTGCCGCGCACATTGGTGGCAGGCACATCGGGGCAGGCGGGCGCCATGACGACCGCTGAACGGATTGCCCGCTCGGTGGCCTTTTGTGCCATCACATAGGAAAGTCCAAGGCGGCCAAAGTCGATCAGACCAAAGATCAGCAGCAGCAGGATGCCCATCACCAGCGCGAATTCGACCAGGGTCGCGCCGCTGTCATCGCGCGCAAGTCCCTGCACGCGGGTTTTGATCGCAAACCCGCTCATGCGCCAAAGATCCGGCTGCGGTCAGTGACCGAGGTTTGCAGCGTGGGCCGGTCGATGCCGAACATCGAAAACACGGCGGCGAAGGGATAAGTGATTTGCAGATGCGCTGTGACCGTCAGGATTGGCGTCTGGGTCAGCCGGTAGCTGCCCGAGACACAGGTCAGGCTGGGCACGACCGAGGTCACGGTGATGCTGGAGGGAAACAGCGCGGTGCCGTTCGAGCTGTTGCGCACGATGTTTTCCACCGCGGACTGCCAGCGGGTGATCGACACAGCACTGCCGCAAATGTTGGAGGCTTCGGCGCGCCCGACATAGCGGGCGGCATCGCGCACGCCCGCGATAGTCGCCTCATACGACCAAAAGGTGCGCGCGGCCTCGATGGTGATGGCGAACAGCAGCAGGAACATCGGCAGCACGAGGCCGAATTCGACCAGTGCCGCGCCCTCATCAGAGCGACGCAGGCGCGCCCATTCTGCGCTGTATGATCTGCCCCCGCGGATCATTTGTATAACTTGACCACATCGCGGAATTGGCCGGTCGCCGGATTGGCATTTGAGTTACCCGAAGAGCCACCTCCGACACTGCCGATGATTTCAACCCACAGATCGCGTGTGCCATCCAAGCCCACGGGTGAGATCAGGAAAACCTTGACGAATTCATTGACATGCACGTTGGTTTTGCCTGCCGTCAGATCAAGGCTTGCACAATCCACCGAAGCCGCCACCATGACGCGGCGGTCAGGATCAGAGCTTGGGTTTTTCGAGCAGCTTGGCAGCATCCCAGGCACAGGCTTTACGCCTTTTGGCAGCGTTTTCAGCCGTTCGATCTCGGCCAGATAGTATTTGTAACGGGTATTCGCGGTCGGGTGCGGATCAATGCCTGCATAGTTCGTCGCGACATAGGTTTGGCGGCCGAGGGTCCAGTTGCCCGTGCCAAAACGACCACAGGTGCCAAGGCGCTGGCAATCATCTGGCGGCAGGCCCGTATGGGTCAGCGACAGCACAGCGTTCGTCGCCATGCAGCCCGAGGTGGCGGTCTGATAGCTGCTGAGAACATTCGGCGCAGGCGGATAGTTGGGGTCGTTCTTGAGACTGGACGCGTAGGAGTTATACATATCAAAGCGCACGTTGATCGCGGCTTCAAAATTGCCAACGCGTTGACCCGGCGCGATGGAAACGCCCGATTGCGCATAGCAGCCTGTGCGATTGCTGGCGCCCGACATCAGGCAGACATCCAGATTGACGCCGCTTAACCCCGCGCAGATGCCGTCGGGATCAACAGATCCGCCAGCCGAAGGGTCAAGCCAGCCAAAGCTGCCCGGAGCCCAAGCGCCCGCATTTGCCGAAACGCGCAGTTGCACCGCGATGCCGACGTTTTCGTCGGCGCGAAAGCTGGCCGAGGGCGCGCAGAACATCAGCGGGGTGATGTCGCACGCGTATTGCGTCATGCCCGCGACCGCAGTGGCGCCAACGGTATTGCGGCCGGTGTCCTCGCCCGTCAGTGCGGCAAAGGCAGCACCATAAACGCGGTTGACGGTCTGGCTGTTCACGGTGACCGAAACAAAGCCTGCTTTTTTCGGATCGGTGGTGGCAAGACCCATCACGCCATTGACCGGGGCGGTCTGATAGAAGGCGAGGCTATAGGCAGAGGCGCCCGAAAGAACCTTGCTGCCCGTGCCAAAGCTTTGGGTGTCTGAAATCATGTTTGCCGCGGCAGCGGTGGCGCGGGTGATCGCGTCGGTTTTGCCGTCAAGCTCGCCCGCCGCTGCAAGTGCCACATTGTCGGCAAAGCTTTGCAGATCGGATTGGGTCGAGGCGAGGCGCCCAAAGTCAAAGCTGAGCGCGATGATCCCCAAAAGGACCCCCAGCGACAGCGCCCAAAAGGTCAGCACCGACCCGCGCTGGTCGGCGGCAAGGCGGGTGAACCGAAAGGGCACAAAGGCGTTCATTCGACGGCCACATCCTGTTCTTCGGTGCCACGGCGCACTTTGACGGTGCGGGTAACGGGTGCGGCGACGGGGGCTGCGGCGACTTCGGCGACGGGGGCTGCGGGGGTCGCCCGTTTCCAGATGTCGTCCATGGTGATTTCGTTCAGCGCTTCGCTGGTGCCAGTGCCGTCGCCACGACGCAGCGAGAGCGTCAGCACGCCCGCCTGCTGGCTGAGCGCAAGGGTCTGGCTTTGCATCGGGGTGACTTCGACAGTGATCGTGCGCTCTTCATTGACCGAGCGCACTTTTTTCTCGGGGTCCTCGTCGATGCCCAGGACGCGGATGTTTTGCAGAATGGTGCCGGTGCGCAAGGTTTCGCCGCGGCCTTGGGTCAACACGATGTCAACGCGGTCGCCGGGGGCGACAAAGCCGCCGACCGCCGTGGCCGCCGAAACCGTGATCGCCATAGCGCGGGCATTGTCTGAGAGCGTCGAGGAAATGGTGACGTTTTCGCCAAAGTTTGACACTTCGGTGCGGGCGATCAATCCGCCGGCACGGATGCTGCGCAGGGCGCGGCGCGGCGCGGTGCCCTCGGGGCCAAGCAGAACGGACGCGCTGTCAAAGGCGTCTTTCGGTGCGGCATCGGCGGGCCAGGATTGCGCGGAAAGTTTGTCGCGGGTGATGTCGGTGCCGTAGGGAATGTCCACGGCGGCGGTCAACAACAGCACAGTCGCCTGACGTTCGGGCTGGATGGTGCTGGCTTGGGCCGATGCCCCGTCTTTGGTCAGGGCGTTCTGGGCAGCAAAGATCGAACCGCCAACAAGGGCGATCCCGATAAAGGTCATGACAAGGGGCTGCAGACGCATTGGTGCCTCAATTTCTTTTGAGCAGGTTCGCCCATGTGCCGCGTGTCATTTGGCGCACGGGCCGAAATAGAATAGCGCCGCGCGACGGATCGCGCGGCGCCAAAGCAATCAGGACGGCAGAGCGTTGCCAGCAGCGCCCATCGAATTGCCGACGTTGCCAGCCAGAGTAGCCAGAGCGCCGCCGCCAAGGGTGATCGCAAGACCCAGAGCGATGCCATACTCGACGAGGGTTGCACCCTCTTCGTTAGAACGCAGATCAGCGAAGGAAGCTTTCAGAAGTGCAAACATGATATACCTCGAATGTTAGGCCGAACTGCGACATGCAACACGGCGATGGGCAGATGATGGTCAAAGTTAAGGCCCGTGTAATCATTAAAATGAATGAATATTTCTATCTTGAGTTGTGCAGGCGTTGCTGTCACAAAGTCACCACCGCAGCGCCATAATATGGCCCGCGCAGCTTCTAATCATCGCCACAGTTCTGCGCAGAGGGTGCGGCCCCCGCGCAATTTGGACAGATTTCAGCGGTTGCCAAAACCGGCCAAACCCAAAATTCCCTAATAAAACCTTAATTCGGAATGGAGTTTCAGCGGAAAAACCGTCAAGTTCGCCCTAAAACGGGAACTATTCGCAATGCGCGACACGGATGAAACCCTGCTTTTGAACGAATCACTGGCTTGGGCTTGCAGCTTTGGTGCTGCCGTAAAATGGGGTCGTGGGCTTGAGCCCGCCTTGGCGGCGCTTGCAGGGTTGGCCCGCGCGAAGGGCGCCGGCCTGATGCAATGGGATGGCACAGCACTGCGCCAGCGCAGCAATTACGGGGTGGCCAATCCGGTTCCACTGCCTGTCGCAGGCATGGTGGTCGGCGAAATCAGCCTGCCTCAAGGGGCGAGCGGCCCCTGCGCGATCTTGCCGCTCGCGCATCATGGGGCCGCGTGGGATCTGCTTTTGGTTCAGTTCGCCTCGCCAATCTCAGCAGATCGCCTGGCCCGCTTGCGCATCATTGCACCCCATGCCGCAGCGCTTTGGGCGATCTGCAAACCCGATGCAGTGACGCGCGGCATAAAGTCAGCCAACCCCTCGGCCAACCCCATGGCGCCGGCTTTGGTTGTCCCAATTCTGGCTGACGACAATCCCTATGGATTGAGCCGGTCCGAGATGCGGGTCTGCGAATTGCTGGGGCAGGGCCTGCGTGCACATGCGGCAAGCGCGGCGCTGCAGGTATCGGTTGCCACAGTGCGCACACATTTGCGCAATATCTATGCAAAAACCGGGCTGGCGGGAATGATCGAAGTGATGCACCATCTGCAAACCTACCCTGCGCCGCGATTTGGCGACGGAGACGCGCTGTGATGACCTTGACCTTGATGTTTGGGCTCGCCTTGGCGGGTCTTTTACTGGCGATCATCTGGTTTGATCTGCGGTATTTGCGGATTCCCAACATTCTGGTGATGCTGCTGGTGGCCCTTTTTGTGCTGCGCGCGCTGTTGCAGCCTGCAATGGCGGTGTTCTGGCCGCATCTTGGGCTGGCGCTGGGCGTGTTTGGGCTGACCTTTGTGCTGTTCACCCTGCGAATGATGGGGGGCGGCGATACAAAGATTTTGCCGGCTCTGGCGCTGTTCGTGCCGCTTGGCTTTTTGCCGCAAACCCTGCTGATCTTTGCGGCCGCGTTGATAATTTGCACGCTGTTCGTGATGGCGCTGCGGCGGCTGGTCAAGCCGTCTGCCGCAACCCAATGGCGATTTATGGCCAGTCACAAGATGCCGATGGGTCTGCCGATTGGCCTGTCTGGATTGGTCGTTCTAGCGCTGATGTGACAATCCGACCAACAAAGCGCAGCAAGACGCATGGCGTGGTAGGCTGTTGTGCAGAACAGGGATGTGGCTGTGTGCCGGCGGCTTCACGCTTGGGTGGCAAAACTGACGCAGGGCTGCGGTTAGTTAGAATTATAACGCCATTCTATTCAACTTGACGTGGTTTTGAGACTATTCTGGGTAAGGAGCGTAACGAGACCATGCTGCTCCCGTCGCATGGATTCGGCGGCTGTCTTGTGTGTGAGATGGGATGAGATGATAGTTAGCGAGTATCTTAAGCGCATTACCCGTTTGACCTGCGCTGTAGTGATGGGTGTGTGTGCCTTGGTCTCTGAGGCAGAGGCCTCGCCTTTTACCATGACTGTTCCGGGCACCAACTTGGTGCTGCCCGCAGGCTACCCCGAAGCGGGCGGCGTGGCGATTGTCATGGTCGGGACGAATGGCAACGTCTACTATCAGTTCTCTGACCCGACGGGGGCCTTTGTCGGCTATCAGAATACCGGCACACCCGGAGCCTATCGCGGCAACCCGTTCACGATCAACAAAGCGATTTCGCTGAACTGCGGCTATTCGAGCTGCTCAAGCTATTTCGGCGGCGGCATTGCGCAGGTCTATATCCGCTTTACCGCTTTGGATGGCGACACGCAGCTTGGCGGATTTGACTATAACGACATTACGCTGCGCCTGAACGGCTATACGGTTGCCAACTGGTCGGGGATCACCACTCAGTCAACCAATACTGCGGGCACAGTGGTGTATTCGACACAGCAGGGGTTTGGCAACAATACTTTTGATACAGGCTGGTTTACGACCTCTGACCCTGCGCTGCTTTCCAATATCCTGACAACGGGTCAGACGACAACGCAGGTCTATGACCGTGACCCCAATGACAACTATTGGGACTTTACCGGGGGTGGAACCCTGGCTGACAAGAAGATCGAAACAGTTGCGCCGGGCTACTCGCTGACCAAGACGCCCAGCAGCCCGACGTTCACCGCTGTGGGCCAGCAGATCACCTATACCTATGTGGTCACAAATATCGGTTCGGTGCCGATCAGCAATCTGGCGGTGTCGGACAACAAGATTACCTCGGTCAGCTGTGACAAGACGACGATCAACTCGGTCAATTCGGGCCAGACGCCGGACAAAGCCACCTGCACGGGCATTTATACCATCACTCAGGCGGATTTTGATGCAGAAGCGGTGACAAACGTGGCCGTGGCAACCGGCGTGCCGGCCTATGGCTCGCTTGGATCGTCAAGTGCCACCGCGACGGTGACGGGACCCGCGACCAGCCCCGCGATCAGTTTGACCAAGACGAGCACGCTGTCGTCCTTTGGCGCAGTGGGCACGACCGTGCCTTACACGCTGACCGCGCGCAATACCGGCAATGCGACATTGACGAATGTCGTCGTTACCGATCCCAAGTTTCCCGGGCTGTCGTGCACGGCCGCAAGCCTTGCGCCGAATGCGACCAGAGTGTGCACGGTCAATTACACGGTTACCCAGGCCGATGTGGATGCTTTTGCAAATGGCACCCAATTGACCAACACGGCCAGCGTGACCTCGCGCGATCCAAAGAATGTGGCGCGCACGGCCACGGCCACGCGGTCGTTGCCGGGGCAGACGCCGCAGCTGTCGATGACGGTGGCGAAATCGACAACGGCAACCACCTATTCGACCGTCGGCCAGACCCTGACTTACCGGATCTTGGTGACCAATACCGGCAATATAAACTGGCCGGCGGCGCCGACTGTCACGGATACCAAGACGACGGTCAGCTGCCCTGCGGGGGCTGTGGCGCCGAATGCCTCGATCAGTTGCACGGCGAATTATGCGGTTACGCAGGCAGATCTGGACGCAGGAAGCCTGGTGAACCAAGCCACCGCCACGATCACGGTGGGCAGCCGGACGGCGACAGCGAACAGCTCGGTCACATTGCCGGCCACGATCACGCGGTCTCTGTCGCTTGATAAACGCTTGGCCACCACCTCGCCCACCAGTTTTTCGGATGCGGGTGTCGGGCTGAGCTATGTGTATATCTATACCAACACCGGAACGGTCACGGTCAACATCATCTCGGTCTACGATGACAAAGTTCTCGTAAACTGCCCTGCGACGACGATTGCGCCGGGCGCTCAGATGACCTGCACCTCGGCCGTCTATACCACGACACAGGCGGATGTGAACGCGGGCGGCGTGACCAACATCGCCTCTGCCGTGGCCTCTGCGGTTGGGCAGGTGGTCACTTCGAACCATGACAGCGAGATTGTTCCCGCAACCCAAACCCCTGCGATCAGTCTGGCAAAAACCGCGCCGACGCTGACAGGGCCGCAGTTCGTGAGCGGGCAGACGGTCACCTATAGCTATGCCGTTACAAACTCGGGCAATATTGATTTGCCAGCGAGCCCTGCCATCAGCATCACGGATGACAAGATCGGCACCTTTACCTGTGGAGCGGGTGCTTTGGCGCGCGGGGCAGTGCGCAATTGCACGGCCAACTATGTGCTGACCAACGCCGATATTCTGGCTGGCATTGTGGTGAACAAGGCCACGGCGACCAAGGGCGCGTTGTCCTCGAACCAGGCGACGGCGCAGATCGCTCCGGCGCAATCACCGGCTTTGACCTTGGCCAAATCGGCAAGCCCAAGCGTGGTTGCCTCGACCGCCACCTCGGTCACCTATAGTTTTCTGGTGACCAACTCTGGCAACACGCAGATCATTGCGTCCAACCAGCCGATCACGATCGCCGATCCGATGCTGGGCAATTTTGCCTGCGCTGGCCAGCCTGCGTTCCTCAATGCCGGTGACAGCTATACCTGCACGCGCAGCTATACTCTGACGCAGGCCCAGCTTGATGCGGGCAAGGCCGTCAATACCGCGACGGCCTCGTTCCCGTTCACTTCGGGCGGGACGACATCGACGATCACTTCGCCATCCTCCAGCGCGACGGTCACCGTCA
>JAHEBX010000152.1:0-3403 GCA_024642045.1 Pseudorhodobacter sp.
TGGCGGCGCGCGTTTCCAGCATCTTGTCACGTTTGCGATGCGCGCGGTCAGTCAGATAGGCAGGATCGAGCGCGTGGTCAGACAGGATCAGACCGGACGAGACCAGTTGCAGCACCCAATCCACCACTTCACGCTGGGTGGGTGCGGTTTCAGGCTCTTTCGACAGCAAGCGCCACAGCGCATCGACGGTCAGCTTGCCATCCATCCGCCGCCACAGCGCGGTTGCCCTGTCGCTCAGCCGCAGGTTCTGCCCTGTCAACGCATCCCAGAGCACAAGAAAATTCTCGCCCCGAAAGCGTTGCATGACCTCGCGCACGCCTGAGCGGCGGCGAAAGCGCTGTTCGGCGATCAGATACCAGTCCGGATGGCGCAGGCCTGAAGGCATCGTCTATTCCCACCGCCAAAGCGTGCGAGAGGCCCAGCGGCCAATACCGCGACCAAATCTTTGCAGAACGGACGCCGGTTTGGCATCGACCCTGACAATGCCCCGCATCCCGTCCATCAGCGCAAGATCGGGCACCTGATCGAAATCCAGCCAAGCGATGAAGGCGTTTGCGCCATCAGATTGCTCGGTTTCGCTGGTGATACGGGTCAGATGCATCGGGATGGGGCGGTCTGGCCAAGCGGCCAACAGCAGGGTAGCGGTTGCATGTTCCGGCAGATCGGCCACCCAGTCTTCGTCAATCAGGGCCTGTGTGGCCAGACTGTCCTTGGTCGCCAATTCAAGCAGGGTGTCGCCCAAGCGCACGCGCCCGCCGATCCGCTTTGGCGCATCGCCTGAAACGACCAGCGCCGCGCGGTCAGCCGAAACAGTGGCGCGCGCGAGCTGATCCTCGACCAGCGCGCTTTCAACCGCGTTTTGGCGCAGTTTGGCGTCAAGATTGCGCGTTTCGGCCATATCGCGGAGCGCCCGCGCATTCTGGGCGGCCGATTGCAGTTGCGCCCGCTCGGCGGCAAGGCGCGACACCTCGAGCCTAAGGTCGGAATCCTCCATCCGGATCAGCAGTTTTCCGGGTGTCACCTGATCGCCCAACTGAACTGGGGCCTCTGACAAAAAGCCGTCAAACGGCGCTGCGATCACAAGCCGGTCGCGCGCCTCGATACGCGCATTGAAGGCAGGACGATGCGTGGTCGGTGTCAGGGCGGCCAGGATCATGGCGCCCGCAACACCCAAAGCCGCGATTTTGAGTTTCAGCGCACGGCGGCCAAAAACCGTTTGCAGAAAACCGACGAGCCAGTTTCGCACCCGCCACAGTACGGACGGATGCGAGCGCGCCTGAATGGTCAGCGCCTCGCCCAAAACCTTGCCGATCATATCGGCTGCAGGCTGGTCCGGCACACGCGCGGCAGGGTCCGCCCAAAGCATCACCGCCGCCGAGCGACAGGCATCGCCTTCATAGATTGGCACGCAGAGCGCACGGGTCGCCTGAAGCTGCGCCATAGCCTCGGCCATACGGGAGGTCGCAGTCGAGGCATCGAGAGACACCGCGCTGCGCTGTTCAACCGCCAGCGAGGCAAGCGTTTCAATGGCGCTGCGGTTTGTGCTGGGTTGTTGCACAATCCCGCCACCAGAAATGGCGCTGAGCCGCGGTTTGTGATCATCGACCCAAGTGATGCCAACCAGTTCGGGCCCGAGCGCCCGTTCGAGCCGCGCGATCCACTGATCAGCAAGCACTGTGCGCGACGGCGCTTCGGCAGCCTCGATCAACACGGCCGCACCTATTTCGACCGACAGTGCCGAATTGCCCGCAGACCGCGCATAGACCCGCTCAGCCTCGACCAGAACCCAGCCAATGCGTTGTTCGACCTGCGCCAGAACAGTCTGCAGTTCTGCCGGCGCCAACGGGTCAAGCAAGATCACGACATAGAGCTGCACCGTGGGGCCGGCGCAGCTGTAAGTCGCATACCAGCCCGCACGGTCGGCACCCGTCGGGCGCACGGCACCGCCCGCCAGCGGATCAAAAGCCGCAAGCTCTGCCTCGATCCGGTCATTAGCCGGCACGCGGCCAAAGCGGGCAAGCTCTTTCCAGCGGCCGTCCTGGCCGCCAATGGCCTGACAACCCACTATTCCGCGAATCTTGCCCAGATGCGCCGACAGCACCTTGGCAAATTCGACGCTGCCCTGCGCTTCACTTTCCATTCCTGCAATCGCTAGCTTTGACCGGTCATCGTCCAGCCTTCGAACTGCCAACTTGCAGCACTTGCCTGTTGGTCCGTTTCGACCTCAGTTTCAAGCAGACTGTCTTGCTCTACGATCAGATTGGGCGTCGTCAACAGATCGCCTTCACTCAGCAGACGGAAGCTGCGCAGTCCCGACACCGTCGTTGTCTCGGTCAGATTGCCAAACAGGCGCGACACGGCCAGTTCGTTATCTTCAAGCACCAAGACATCGACCCGCATCAGCTCTTCCAAGGTCAAGGTGCTGCCAAGCCCACCGGCCATGACATCAGCTTTGCGGGGCGTTTTATAGAACAACCGCTCACCCACGTTGCCGATCAGGTCAAGATCACGCGGTGCCAGCGTCAGAACCGACACAAGATGCTCTTCTCCATCCGCAGTAGCAAGCAAACGGAACCGCCCGAATTCACCCGAGGCAAAGTCATCCGTATAATCAACCTGGAAGTAGTCGTGCCCCGTGCCACCGATCATCAGGTCGCGCCCTGCACCGCCCAGAAGCGTATCGTCGCCGCCGTAAATGAAATCCGCAGACTGCTCGAGCGTAAAGATCGTGGCATTTCCGATGATCGGAACGCGGCTGAAATGGCCTGCATCACCGACCAGCATGTCGTCGCCTGCCGCACCGTCAAGGAAGTCAGACGCAGCGCCACCCAAGGCAATGTCGCGCCCCGAGCCACCAAGGATCGTATCGTTGCCCCCCAAGGTGGGCTGCAGCGTCTGGATCTCGTTCACCCGACCCGCCGCATCCGCCGTGATCCAGCCTGCGTCACCTAGTATGGCGGTCTCGCCGCCTGCAACTTGCAAGACATCGTTCCCCTCGGCGCCGATCAACCAACTGTCGCCAACACCAACCGCGATGGTATCATCACCACCCCATGCCGGAGTGCTGATTTCAACCAAAAGTCGCGACCGAATACCGTTTGCGAAGGTCAGAACGCCCATGTCACCCGAAACGGTGTGGTCACCCGCACCCATCGAGATCTGATCCCCCATCGCACCACCAAAGGCAAAGGCTTCACCGTCGGCCTTGGTGATAACATCTGCACCGCCGATGGCTTCATAGGTGGTTTCGAGACGGATCAGGCCGTTGGCTCCGGCCAGGATCGCCCCCAGATCGCCAAAGAGCACCGCTTTGCCGTCGCCGTCGGTGATGGCGTCCGCGCCCTCGCCGCCGATCACCCAGGCCTCGCCCGCGCCGGTGGTGATCACGTCATCACCCCCCGCC
>JAHEBX010000152.1:3503-8057 GCA_024642045.1 Pseudorhodobacter sp.
CGTCATCCGTCGTGGCAATCTCGGTCACCCGACCGCTCGCGTCAAAGGTCATCAACCCGGTGTCGGCCAGCACAAAGCCCTGACCCTCGCCCGAGGCGATGCTGTCATTGCCCGTCCCGCCGACGATCCAGGCATCGCCCGCACCCGTCGCAATGCTATCGTCGCCGCCGGTCAGCACCTGCGTCGCCTCGACCCGCACGATCACGCCAGAGGTCAGCGTCACCGCCCCCAGATCGCCAAAGAGCACCGCTTTGCCGTCGCCGTCGGTGATGGCGTCCGCGCCCTCGCCGCCGATCACCCAGGCCTCGCCCGCGCCGGTGGTGATCACGTCATCACCCCCCGCCGCCGCCGTCACACTGGTGACCGAATTCAGCACGCCGCCCGAGGCCAGCACCCGGCCCAGATCGCCCAGGATCAGCGCAAAGCCGTCGCCGTCGGTGATCCGGTCCGCGCCTGCGCCGCCAACGATCCAGTCGTCGCCATTGCCGCTGCTCACCGTGTCATTGCCGATCGCCCCGTCATCCGTCGTGGCAATCTCGGTCACCCGACCGCTCGCGTCAAAGGTCATCAACCCGGTGTCGGCCAGCACAAAGCCCTGACCCTCGCCCGAGGCGATGCTGTCATTGCCCGTCCCGCCAATAACCATGTCATCGCCGCTGCCAAGGATGATCACGTCATCGCCGCCTTCGGTGACACGCAGCGCCCTGATCTCGACCACCAAACCTGTGTTGAAGGCACGCTGTGTGCCGGAAACCTGTTCGATCACCCCATAGTCGGCAATGACCATCTTGCCCGTGCCGACACCAGTGATCGTATCGTTGCCCGCGGCGGCGAGGTCGTCGCCTGTGACCGTATCAAAATCGGCAGCAGTAGGGTCTTGCTGACTGACGACGGTAACAAGCTGGCCAGTGAGCAGATCGAGGCGCACAGAGGTATCCACACGCAATCCGTTGTCGCCGTAGATCTGATCCGCGCCGTCGCCCGCGATGATGCTGTCATCGCCTGAGCCGCCTGCGATCAAATCGGCCTGGGCCGAACCGATCAGCGTGTCGTTGCCACGACCACCCTCAATCACCACAGAGCCGCTCGCGATCGAGAGATCGATCAGATCATCGCCGGGGTTGAAGAAGGAACGGGCTGCCCCGGTGGCCGTAGTGCCGCGCATCCCATAGGCTTGGCCGTCTTGCGCCGTATCGCCAAACACCACAAGCGTGCGATCCGTGCCGCCGGTCAGGGCCTTGCCAGACGCATCCGCTGCAACGGCGGTTATTGTATCGTTGCCGCCGCCGCCATGGACCACGGTCAGGGCGCCAAGCGCGGTCGAGGCGATATCGAGATGATCATCGCCCGAGCCCAGCATGACCTGAACAACTTCGAACCCTTGATAGGTGATGCCCGCCGCATATGTGGTGAGGATTGGCGACGAGTCTGTCCCCGTGTTCAGCGTGAGGCCCGAGGTTCCCATGCCAAGACCCGACAGGTTCGTCTCGGTCAGCAGGCCCGTATCTCCGGCGACGCTGCCGGCATTAAAGACCGAGAGGTGGTCTGTCTGGGTGGTTTCATCCACCGAAATCACTTGGCTTGTCAGTGTGGTATCGACTTCGGACGGCAGGATGACGCCCGCCGTCAGCGTCCGGTCTGGGCCATCGCCCGAGCTGCCCCACAAGTAAAGCGGACCATTGATCGACGACAGCACCTGTGGCTGCAGCGGAACGCTGAGCACAGGCTGGTCGGTGATGATCGGCGTGCCATAAGACAGCGTGATCGACACCGGCACATTCCAGTTGCTGTCGTCAAACGTCACGGTTTGCGCCAGCGCGTCAAAGCGCGGATCGGTGCTGGAGGCGAGCGTCTGCCCATCGGTTGCAACCGAGATTGTCACAGGCGAGGCCGGCGCGCTGGAGAGCGCGAGGGTATAGCTGTCGCTCTGGCCCGGACGAACGGTGGTAAAATTATCGGACTGGGTCAACAAGACGTTGCCGCGATCATTGTCGATCAGACCGACTTTGACCTGAATAGCTGGTGCCGCGTTGAAGGCAGAACCTGCCGTGTCAGAGCTGACCGCAAAGGTCAGTTTCTGGCTTTCGATATTCTCGTAAAGGCTGTCATCGACTGCGGTCAGCGTCACCGTTTGTGGCACATTCCAGTTTGCCGCGGTGAAGACAAGCGTGGGTTGGTCAATCGTGTAGTCAGCGCTTATGCCCGAGGCAGTGAGCGTCACCGTCTCGCCCGCAGCGGGGGCGTGCGAGAGCGAAATGCCGATGCTCTTACCCGTCTGGCCTTCGACAAGGCTGACCGACTGGGTGTTGTTCTGCACCACGGCATACGCCATGTCATCGTCAAACACGGTGACATCGACATCTTGCAACACGCGCGATGCGGTGAGCGTGCCGCCACCCAGCACGCTGTGGCTGATCACGACATTCTTGGTGCCTTCAACCACGCCATCCTGCGGGGCCGAGACATAAACGGTTTGCCAGGTGTCCCAATCTGCGGCCGTGAAGGTCAGCACCACGGCAGATGCCTCGCCCCCGAATGCGCTGGCGCTGACACGCGCGCTTTGAGCCGCGCCCGCCGCGACCATCTGGCCTTCGGCATCCTGAGTTGACGAGCGTGCCGCCGAGACAGTGAGGTAAGCGGGGGTAGAAATGGCCTGCGTCAGGCGCACACGGTAGTAGCCCGCAAGCCCGCCCTCGGTGAGCGCTGTCAGGCCCGTGCTGTCGACTTGCAACAGCGAAGAGGTTGGCGTGCCCACGCCTACCGTCAGAGCCGGCACGATCGCGCCGTTATAAGCGCTGTCGGACGAGCTCACGGAATGGCTGACAATGCCGCTTGGCATGTCGCCAGCGCCCGAGCTGATGATTTTGCTGGTGACATCGCCACCGACCGAGAAGGTATCCGACCCGCTGCCACCGACAACGCGGGTGATCACATCGGCATTGGTCGACAGGATATTGAAAGTGTCATCACCCTCCATCCCGTCAACTTCTGCGGATTCGACATTGGTATAAGCGACGCTGAGACCTGCGCCCGAAATACCGGTGTCAGTGATCAGGAAGGTGTCCGCAGCTTCGGTTCCAAGCACCGTTACCGTATCAACCCCAGCGCCACCGTCGATCTTGACCGGAGCATTGATGTTGTACAGGAAGGTGTCGTCACCGCCGCCCCCCAGTGCATCAGCCAGACCGCCGCCCGCAACTGCCGCGCTGTCCTTCAAAAGGAACGCGCGCAGAACGAAGCTGTCGTTCCCGTCTTCGCCCATAAGACGCAGATAGGCCTTGTTGGAATAAACGCGGAAGATGTCTTCGCCTTCGCCGCCATAAACCAGCATCGGCAGCGAGTTGCCGACAGACAGGAAGCCCTGCGTGGTCTCATTGGTCTGCACCTCGTCGCCCACGGCCACATCGGGGCCGACACGGGCAGAGCCGAACATCTGACCGATCTGGAAGGTGTCATTGCCCTTACCGCCGTCCAACGTCACCAGAGTGCTGGTATCGTCAGAATAGAAGCTGTCGTTTCCAGCAAGCCCGTTGATCGTCAGACGCCCGTCGATGCTGGAATTGTAATTCAGACGCTCGAACTTCGAGGTCACATCGCCCAAAATATCCGTGTTCAACAGTGCCACGAAGTTGCGGCGGATCAATGTATGGTCGTCCGCACCGTCGCGCAGATTGACGGTCAGGAAATCAGAACCATCGTTCGCCGCGCCACTGTCGGCGAAGGTCATGACATACGATACCGGAACCGCGCCGCGATTGACGACGAATTCATCTGCGCCACCCTGGCCATCCACTAGGAAGCCTACGGTATCAGGACGATCGTTCAGCGCCGTCAGCACAAAGCTGTCCGCGCCATTCCCCAGCCGGACCGCCACGTCGCCAGTAATGGCTTGCGGGGTAAGCGAAACGCTGTCGGCTTCCTCCCCCGACTGCAGGTTAAGCGAATTGCTGGTCAACCAGCTGCCGTTCAAAGTCAGACTGCCGCCAGTCGCATCCGACGGGAACAGGGCCGTATCAAGATTGATCGCCATATCGGCAGCCTGAACCGTCGTATCGATCCCGAACGTCGCCTGATCCGCAATATTGAGGGTAACGAGTCCGCTCGCCGAAATCTGCGCGCCCGCGCCGGTCAGCAGCAGGGTTTCGGTCGTGACGTCAAAGTCGCCCGCCGTGGCCGAAAGCTGCGCTTGGGTGGCGGTCAGGTCGGTGGTGGTGATCGCAACGCTGGCGCCCGAAAGGCTGGTGCCCGCGTCGAGGTGCACCGAGGTGGTGGCGTCAATCGTGGCAGCAGCGCTCGCCGAAATCTGCGCGCCCGCGCCGGTCAGCAGCAGGGTTGCGGTCGTGACGTCAAAGTCGCCCGCCGTGGCCGAAAGCTGCGCTTGGGTCGCGGTCAGATCGGTGGTGGTGATCGCAACGCTGGCGCCCGAAAGGCTGGTGCCCGCGTCGAGGTGCGCCGAGGTGGTGGCCCCAATCGTCGCCGTCCCGCTCGCCGAAATCTGCGCGCCCGCGCCGGTCAGCAGCAGGGTTTCCGAGTTCAGCGTAACTGCGCCACCGG
>JAHEBX010000153.1 GCA_024642045.1 Pseudorhodobacter sp.
CGTGCGGTTGATTTCCGCGAGCCGGCAAAGCAGGTGGTGATTGATGTCACCCACGCGCATATCTGGGATATCTCCTCGGTGCAGGCGATTGACAGTGCGGTGATGAAGCTGCGGCGGCGTGGGTTTACCGTGTCGATTTTCGGCATGAACGAAGCGACCGAGACGATCATGGACAAGTTGGCGATCCATGACAAAGACGATGCGTTGGATGTGGTGTTGGAGCATTAAATGCTGAACCTGCGGATGGTGGCGGGGCGCTATGGGATCGCGCGGCTGGCGGCGGATGCGGCTCTTCCCAATTGGGCCGATGGCGCGGGGTTTACGGCGATCGCACGAGCCGAAGACGAGCTGACGGTGGTCTGTCTGGCCGAACGGATTCCGCTGGACGTGCAGGCGGATCGCGACTGGGTTTGCCTGCGCACGATTGGCCCCTTTGGCTTTGATGCGACGGGAATCGTTCAGGCGCTGATTGCACCTTTGTCGGAAAACGGGGTCGGGGTATTCGTGGTCTGCACCTTTGATGGTGAGCATCTGTTGATGGCCGCCAAGGACGAGGCGCGGGCGCGGGATGTGCTTGTTGCGGCGGGGCATCGGTTTTCTGCTTGATCCTATGAGAAACGGTTGCCCAAGGCCCGCCGCGCCTAAGCCGTCAGGTCGCAATTCATCGGTGCCCACGCAAATTTGCCTATCAACACACCGCCCGCGAATCTGGTGCTTCAAGACTTTGCCGCGCGATTTTCTCGGGGTATGATTGGCGCCAGAGGTGGCCCCGATGACCGCGAAAGTTGACGCATTTCTGGCCAAAGCCAAAGCGTGGCGCCCCGAGATGGAGGCGCTGCGGGCGATGCTATTGGCCGCTGGGCTGGAGGAGGATTTCAAGTGGTATAAGCCTTGCTATACCTATTTGGGCGGCAATGTCGTGATTTTGGCGGGTTTGAAAAACCACTGCTGGCTGGCGTTTTTCAAGGGCGCTGTTTTGCCTGATCCTGCGGGGCTGTTGGAGCGCGCGGGCGAGAATACTCAGGCGGGACGGGTGATAAAATTCACTTCTCTGGCGCAAATTACCGCGCAATCAAATGCGGTGAATGCGATCATTGCGGCGGCGATAGAGGCAGAGAAGGGCGGCGTGAAGGTCGAGTTTCGACCCAGTTCAGCGCAGGATCGCCCTGACGAATTGATACATGCGCTTGCGGTGGACGCTGACTTTGCGGCGGCCTTCAATGCGCTGACACCGGGGCGTCAACGCGGCTGGTGTTTGCAATTTGCCGGAGCCAAGCAGAGTGCCACGCGATCAGCGCGGGTGCAGAAAGCCAAGACTGCGATCCTGGCAGGACGCGGCCCCAACGACCGGCCCTAGCGTGGTTGGGCGCGCCAGATCGCCATGACAACGGCAAGGGCGGCAAAGACCCAAACGGGTGCGCCCAACATCCCTGCGATAAGGTAGATTGACGCCATACATGGCAGCGCGATCTTTAGCCCAAGTGGCAAGGTCAGGGCGCGGTCGCGCGCCAGCCAAAGCGCGCCTGCCCAGACTGCAAAGGCAAGGCCAAGCGCCGCTGAAACGCTGGCCTGGCTTGCGTGGGCCTGATGGGCGGCTACATCGATCGAGGCAGCAATCGCCGCGCCCAGCGCTGCGGTCGACATGAAGATGAACACATGGCCATAACCCCAGATGAAGGCTGTGGCAAAATCGCTGCGGGGCAGGTGCTCGACCTCGCAGAAGTAAACCTCCCAGATGGCGAAAACGATGACCAGCGCTGCGGTTGAGACGACAGCCGCCTGCCAGCTGGGATGCCCGCCGTAGAGAAAGCCGTAGCCATGCGCGATGGCCAGCACCAATTCGCCCAGCGAGATGATCATCAAAAGGCCGTAGCGCTCGATGATATGGTGGCGGTGAAACGGCGTGACATTGGCGCTTTCAGCAAAGGGCGGCACACACCATTCCACAACAAAGCACAGACCGCCGGCGATGAAAAAGGCGGTCGAGGCGGGTTCTGTGGCGAAATAGAACAGCGTCCAGCAGGCTTGGGCAAATGTGATGCCTGCCGCGTAGCGCAGGGCCGTGGTGCGATGCGACGGGTTGGCGCGGGCGGCGCGCAGCCAGAGGCAGACCATGCCCAACCGCATGACGATCCACCCCAAAAGGCCATAGCTGAAATCCAGCGTTTGAAAGATTTCGACAGCGCCGCCTGCGAACAACAACTGACCACCCATGATCAGCATGACCAAAAGTTTGAAGACCTTGTCCTGATTGTCAAACGCCGAGGCGAACCAGGTAAAGTTCATCCAAGCCCACCAGATCGCAAGGAACAGAAACAGGAACCTCGGCAGGACTTCTAGCGCGTGACCCTCGCTCAGGGCGTGGTGCAGGCCTGCGGTGACGGCGGCGATGGCGATGACGGTGACCAGATCGAAGAACAGTTCCAGCGTCGTCGAGACGCGGTGGTGTTCTTGCGGATCGCGGGCGCGCAGGGGGCGGATAAGGGCGGTCATTCGGGCTCCTGTCTGGCTGGGGACAGCTTGGCGCAGAAGCCCTGCGCGTTCAAGCTGGGTCAGCCGCCGCGTTTGGCCATCATCTCGTGGACTGCCTGCATGCCGCGCGCGGCCATGTCGCTGACCTCGCCTGCATGGGTGTGCAGGGCTGTCACCATTTCGGGGTCGTCAGAGGTTTGCACCACGACGATGCCTTCGTCAGTGATGTCGATGGTCGAGGTGATGCCCTTGCCGCGCTGAAAAAAGATGTCGAGGGTTGGGCTTTGGATGATGATTTTCGGATCGTCCAGCGTCTCTACTCTGCCGATCATGCCGGAGACATGCGAGGTAAGCGCCGCCATGACTTCGGGGCTGGAGGACGAGGTGACAGTGCGGATGCCGTTGGGCAGATTGGTGACGCTGCGGGTGAGGGTCTTGAAATTGTTGAACATCACGGCCAGCTCTGCGCTTTCCTCGGGCGTGGCGTTGGCACCTTTTAGGCCCGGCATATTAACCTCGTCATGGGTCATCATGCCGCCCATACCGTTATGCATCATCATGTGCATCAGCGCGAAGCGCTGGGTATAAGCATAGCCCCCGCCCACAAGCAGCACCGCGCCAAGGCCCAGTGCGATTTTGCCCGCGGTTTTCATGCCCCGCGCACCGTGTCGATCATCAGTTGCACGTTGTCAGGGTTGGCATCGGGGGTGATGCCGTGGCCGAGGTTAAAGATATGCGGCCCGCCGCGAAAGGCCGCGACGACATGGCGGGTGGCATCCACCAGCGCTTGACCGCCGGTGACCATGTGTTCGGGCGCAAGGTTGCCTTGCACGCAACCATCGACCTGCACTTTCTCGGCGGCCCATTCAGGCGTGACCGAGTTGTCAATCGCCACGCAATCAGCCCCGGTTGCGCGGGCAAAGCCGATATAGCCATCGCCCGCCTCACGTGGGAAGGCGATGACCGGCAGGCCGGGGTGCAGCGCCTTGAGCGCCGAGATGATGCGGGCTGCGGGCTTGACGGCGAAGTCTTGGAAATCCTGACCCTTGAGGCTGCCAGCCCAAGAGTCAAACAGTTTGACGACTTCGGCCCCCGCCGTGACCTGAGCCGACAAATACAGGATCGTCGCCTCGGTGATCACATCAATCAGCGCCGAAAACGCTGGGCGGTCGCTGGATTTGAGCGCATGGGCCGGGCCTTGGTCTTTGGTGCCACGCCCTGCGATCATATAGGTGGCGACGGTCCAGGGCGCGCCGGCAAAGCCGATCAGCGTGGTCTCGCGGGGCAGCTCGCGCGCCAGAATCTTCACCGTCTCATAGATCGGTGACAGGGTTTCATGGATATTGCCAATCGGGCGCAGAGCGCGCACGCCTGACATATCGGCGATGGTCGAAAGCCGAGGGCCCTCGCCGGTTTCAAACCACAGATCCGCGCCAAGCGCCTGCGGCAAGAGCAGGATGTCAGCGAACAGGATTGCCGCGTCAAAGCCATAGCGGCGGATCGGTTGCAGCGTCACTTCGGCGGCAAGCTCGGGGTTGTAGCAGAGTTTCAGGAAATCGCCCGCCTGCGCCCGCGTGGCGCGATATTCGGGCAGATACCGGCCCGCCTGACGCATCATCCAGATCGGTGGCGAGGGCAAAACCTCGCCCGCCAAAGCGCGCAGGATGGTTTTCTGGGTCATGACGCGGCTCCTTCAGGCTCGGTTTGTCTTGAGTTGCCTTCAAGCGAGCCCTTGTCAAGGGAGGGATGCTTGAAAGGACAGATTGACACAGCTATGCATGGCTTATGACATACACGCGCCCCACCCCCGCAAGCACTTTCAAGATTGGCACACGAGGTTCGCCCCTCGCTCTGTGGCAGGCGCATGAGGTGCGCGCCAAGCTCATGGCCGCATTCGATTTGCCCGAAGCGGCGTTCGAGATCGTGGTGATCAAGGTCACCGGCGACATGGTGCAGGACCGCGCGCTGAAAGAAATCGGCGGCAAGGGTTTGTTCACCCGCGAGATCGAAGAGGCCTTGTTGGACGGGAGCATCGACATCGCGGTGCATTCGATGAAGGACATGCCGGTGCTGCAGCCAGAGGGGCTGGTGCTGGATTGCTATCTGGAACGGGCGGATGTGCGCGACGGTTTTGTCAGCCTCAAGGCGCATCACATCAATGATCTGGCGCAGGGCGCTGTGGTGGGGTCGTCGTCGTTGCGCAGGCGCGCGCAGTTGGCGCATCGGCGGCCCGATCTGCAGCTGGTCGAGTTTCGCGGCAATGTGCAGACACGGATGAAAAAGCTGGGCGAGGGCGTGGCGGATGCGACGTTCCTTGCGATGGCCGGGGTGACGCGGCTGGGGATGGCCGAAGTGGCGCATCCGATCGAAGTGGCCGAGATGCTGCCCGCCGTGGCGCAGGGCGCGATCGGGGTCGAGCGGCGGATGGTGGACACCCGCGCCGCCGAGATGCTGGCGGCCATTCATCACGGGCCGACAGGGCAGCAACTTGCAGCCGAACGCGCGTTTCTGGCCCGGCTTGATGGGTCATGTGAGACGCCAATTGCGGGGCTGGCGGTGTTGGTCGGCGACGAATTATGGCTGCGCGGCGAGATTTTGCGCCCTGATGGCGGTCGTGTTGTGCGCGGTGATATCAACGGCCCGATTGCCGAAGGTGCGGCGTTGGGGGTGTCCCTGGCGGATCAGCTGTTGGCCGAAGCGGGGGACGGCTTTTTCGGATAACTTGTGTCGGGGGCCGCATCAGACGTTGCCGGTGCGGTCCATCCAGAGCAGCACCAGCGCGCCCGCAACGCTGACAATCGCGCCGATCAGGGCGACAAGGCCATAGCCCGACAGCGCCGTGCCTGCCCAAAAGCAGGCGGCCGCAAGGATGTCACCGATCAGGCGCTGCAGCGCCATCAGGGCGGCTCCGGTTCCGGGGCGGCCGGAGAGCAGGTCTTGCAGATAGGCGATGGGCAGGGTCAGAGTGATCGCCCCGCCAATTGCGGCCGGCAGGATCAGCAACCAAAGCCATGCACGGCCAGCCAGCAGGGGCAAGCCCAAGAGGTGCAGGGCATAGACCCCGCTTCCGAACAGGATCATCCAGCTGTGCGGAATCCTGCGCGCCAGTCGGGGCACCACCAGCATGAACGGCACTTCGAGCCCGGCCACAAGCCCCGCATAGAGCGCCACATCCGAGGCGCTGCGCCCGACCTCAGGCACCAGAACAAGCCCCAAGAGCGCCCAATACACGGTGCCCGCCGAGCTGACCGCACCAAGGGCCAGCACCCTCAGGGCAAGCGGGGCATGCAGCAGCTCTGCCAATGCGGCGCGCAGTGACAGACCCGAAGGGGGATCCATGTCGCGGCCATCTGCGGGCCACGCCGCCCAAGTCAGGGCCAGCATCACGACCGCCAGCATCAGCGCAAAAGGATAGACCCAAAGCACCTGCGCGCCCGCGCGAAACGCCAGTGACCAAAGCGGCAGAACCACGACGAATGGCAGCGCAAATCCGGCCCGGATGGTCGCCATGATGGCGTCACGCTCGGCCGGCGGATGGCGGCTTGCTGCGATGCGGGCTTGGGCAAAGATCTGGCCAAAGAGCGTTGAGGACAGCGGCAAGAGCAGCGCATGGGTCAGCACGAAAAGCGGGGTCGAGGGCGCGACGGTCATTGCCCCCAGCCCGGCAAGCGCAAAGCCGCAGGACCATAGCGCCAGGCGTCGCCGCCCTGCCGTCTGGTCCGCACGGATGCCCACCCCGATTGCCGCTGTGACCGAAACCAGTGTCGAGATCACGATCAATGCGGAATAGCCCTGATCGCCCAGCCCGAAATCGCGCACAGCCAGTCGTGCCGTATAGGGGCCAATGCTGCAACTGAGCGCGCCAAGCAGCGCCAGCAGCAGCGCGGTTGCCCGCAACTCGGGGTCGCGCCAGGCAGGCGCGGTGATCATGAGGCTGCCGTGGCGCGATGGTCGAGCAGATACAGCGCCAGCGCGCCGCTGAGCGCGATGCTGACGCCCAGAATCGCAACCGTTGTATAGCCTCCGATTGCGGTTCCGACGGCAAATGCGGCGGCCACGCAGATGTCCGAGATCAGTTTTTGCAGCGCCAGCATCGCGCCCGCTGTCCCGGGCCGTCCGTTTAGCAGGTCTTGGTAATAGGCGATGGGCAGGGCCAACATGGTGGTTCCACCCAAGCCCGCCACCAGCGTCATCGCCCAGATCAGCGGGCTGCCTGCCAGCAGGGGCAGCGCGATGACATGGCAGCAGTAAAGCGTCGTGCCGATGGCGATCAACGTCGAGCGGTTCACCCTGCGCGAGGCGTATGGTAGCAACATCAACGCAGGCACTTCCCAGCCTGCCACAAGGCCAACATAGAGCGCCACATCCGCAGGCCCGCGATTGCTGGATTGGTCAAAAACCAGCGATATCACTGTCATGTAGAGCCCGCCCGCCGAAGCAATGGCACCCAAAAGCAGCAGGCGGATCAGCACATGCGGCGCCGCAATCTCGCGAAATGCCTGTTTGAAGTTCAGGCCCGAGCGGGTGTCCTCCCATGCGGTTTGCCCGTCGCGTGGCCAGAGCAGCAACACCAGCGTGACCAGACCCAGCGCCGCCAGCGCGCCGGATATATAGACCGAAGTGACGGCGATATTGGCGCCAAAGGCCCATGTCCAGAAGATCAGCATTGCCAGAAACGCCAGCGATAGGGCTGCGCGCACCACGCCAAAAATGCCGTCGCGCCCCTCGGTCGATGGATGTGCAAGGCGGGCGAGTGCAAAAAGTTGGCCAAAGATGCTAGAGCCGATCGGCACCAGAATACCGTGGCATAAAATCAGCGAGAGCGTCGAGGGAAAGAAAAGCATCAGCCCCATCCCCAGCGCAGAGCACAGCGTCGCCACCAGAGCGATCAACCGGCGTTGACCGTGTTGGTCCCCCAAGATGCCAGACAGCACCGAAGCCGACACCGCCATGATTGAGGCCAGCACCAACAGCCCGGAAAAGGCGGGTTTCGACAGGCCAATCACCTCGATGGCGATCAGCGACTGATAGGGATAAGTCGAGGCGTTGAACACGCCGACCAGAAACAACGCCGTGCCGATCATGCGCAGAGTGGGATGGCGTGCAACGATGGAAAGTGCAGACAATTTCGGCGGCCTAGCAGGGATGCGTCATCGCTAACGGCGGCTTTGAAGATTGTCTAGCGGGATGCGCCGTGTGACGGGAATTTCCCGTCCTTGGCCTGCTACTCTGGGATGACCTTGCCCGGACTCATCCGGTTTTCGGGATCGAGTGCGGTTTTGACGGCGCGCATCACATCCAGCGCTACGGGGTCTTTGCGCCGCTTCATCGAGGCCAGCTTTGACAGACCGACACCATGCTCGGCGGAAAACGAGCCGCCCAAGGCCTGCACCTCATCCTCGACCGCCTCGATCACACGGTCGGAATGTTCGGGAGAGGGGTCTGACGGATAGACCGTGAAATGCACGTTGCCATCACCAAGATGCGCAACCGAGATCGTCTCGGCGCCTGCATCCAGCG
>JAHEBX010000017.1 GCA_024642045.1 Pseudorhodobacter sp.
GCTGCGGCCTTGCCCGCGTCATCCATCATGTTAATACCGACGATCCGAATGCCCTCGGCTTTCAGATCCATCAGGGTTGAGTTCTCCGCGCGACACGGCGGGCACCAGCTGGCCCAAAAGTTCACCAAAACCACATCCCCACGCCGCAAATCAGCATCGGTCGCGGTGGGATATCCCACCAACTCACCTTGCGTCAGTGCGGGTGCCTGCTTGTCGATAAAGACCGAAGGCAAATCTTCGGGATTATGCCGCTCCATCCCCATGTAGAACATGACCGCCAAGGCCGCGAACAACGCAGGTGGCACGAACATTAACCACTTACCCATTCTTCTTCTCCTGCCGCGCTTCAACTTCTGCAAGGGCACGCTTCACCGCAGCCCCGCGCCACAACGACCATGCCACCAGCACCACAAGGCAGATGATCGTCGCCACATAGGACCCGATCACCGCCGCAGCATATTTCCCCAGATCAGGCATCATGCCAAACGCTCCCGTGTTGTCAGGGCTGCCAAGCGCCGCAAGCGGATCTCGGTGCGCGTGCGCAACAAAACCAGCGTGACAAACAGCAGCACGAATCCCGCGATGCAGACTACCAATGGCAGCCAATAGACATCCGAAACATGTTCTTTCTTGTCCATCGAAAGGCTTGCCCCCTGATGCAGCCCTTGGTTCCAGAACAGCACCGCATAACGGCTGAGAAAGGCAAAGACCGACCCCACGATGCAAAGCACCGAGGTCAGATCTGCGGCAGTGTCCTTATCTTCCACCGCCTCCCACAGCGCCAGATAGCCCAGATAGAACAGCGCCAGGATCAAAAACGAAGTCAGCCGGGGATCCCACGCCCACCAGGTTCCCCACATCGGCTCGCCCCAGATCGCGCCCGTTACAAGGCCGATGACGGTAAAGGTCAGCCCAACCGGCGCTGCGGCCTTGGCCGAAAGGGCGCTGACATGGTGCCTGCGGATCAACCAGATCAGGCTGGCCACCAGCATCATCATCCAGGCCGAGATCGACATCATCGCACTTGGGACGTGCAGGTAGATGATCTTGACGGTTGATCCGAACTTGTCGGCATCAGGGGTGAAAAAGAAACCCCAGATCAGCCCGACCAGCAGACAGATCAGCGAGGCCCCCGTCACCCAAGGCAGCAAAACCCCCGAGGTCTGCATGAACCGCTTTGGATTGGCATATTCCCAGATCGACATTCCTTGCCCCTATCGCAAATTCACACGGATCGCCGCCGCCGCCGCAAAGGGCAACAGCGCCAAAGACCCAGCCGTAATCGCCGCCAGCAGCGCAAGCGGCGTTCCTACCGCCAAACCCTGCGCGCCACGCTTCACAACTTCGGCACCAAAGATCAGTGTCGGCATGTAGAGCGGCAAAACCAGCAGACTCAACAGAAGCCCGCCCCGCTTTAACCCAACCGTCAGTGCCGCGCCAAAGGCTCCGATCACCGACAGCGCAGGCGTCCCAAGCGCAAGGCTGACAATGAGCCAGATATAGCCTTCCGGCGCGAGGTTCAACAAAAGTCCCAGCACGGGCGATACCGCAACCAACGGCAGACCCGTCACCAACCAATGCGCCAGCGATTTGATCGCTACAACGGCCTCCATTGGCATCGGAGACGTGGCGAGCAGATCCAGCGAGCCATCCTCGAAATCCAACGCAAAGATGCGGTCCAGCGACAAAAGGCAGGACAAAAGCGCGCCGACCCACAGGATGCCCGGCGCGATCTTGGCCAAAGTCGCAGGTTCTGGCCCCACACCCAAAGGCACGATCACCGCGACCAGCAAAAAGAACGCGAGCCCAAGACCAAAGCCGCCGCCCGCCCTCACCGCCAACCACAGATCGCGCCGCAGCAAGGACCTCATTCAAAGGCCTCGTCGAACGCGCCCATTTGCCCGCCCGCAACGGGCGCACGCGCCTTGAATGGCGCCAGGTCCAGCACCTCGGCCTCGATCCCCAGATCGATATGGGTGGCAATCAGCGCCGATCCCCCTGCGGCCAGATGCGCCCGCACCACGCCGGCAAACAGCGCGACCGAGGCTGTGTCCAGCGAAACTGTCGGCTCATCCATCATCCAGACCTTGCGCCCAGTGACCAGCAGACGCGCCAGCCCCAACCGCCGCTTTTGTCCCGCCGACAGGTTCGCCGCTCGCCGCTCGGCCAGATCATCAAGGTTCATCGCTGTCAGTGCAGCGCCCACATCACGCCCGCCATAGGCATTCGCCCAAAACGCAAGATTTTCGCGCACACTCAACACCGCCTTGATGCCATCTGCATGCGCGGCGTAGGCCACCGCATCTGGCTCCACGTCGATCCGTCCCGCCACAGCAGGTTGCAACCCCGCCAGAGTGCGCAACAATGTGGTCTTTCCGATGCCATTAGGTCCGCGCAAAATCAACGCACGTCGCGCGCCCAGCTCAAAGCTGACGCCCTCAAGCACCGCGACGCCGCCGCGGGCCACAGTCAGATCTTGCACACGCATATTCATCAGACACCCCTAACGCACCACGGGCCACCAGAAAAGAGGGCGTGACAACGCGCCCTAGGGAACCGGCAGCACCGCCGCCGCAATGCGACGCCCCTCGCCCAGCAAAACATTATAGGTACGGCAGGCGGCCGGCGTGTTCATCGGCTCGACACCAATCTCGGCCGCTTCCAAGGCTTCACGAAAGGCGCGCGGGATTACCGCCAGATCGGGGCCAAGCCCCACCAGCAGCACATCAATCTTGCCTGCCAGCGACAAAGGTGCATCCAGATCAGAGAGACCGCCCCAGCTGCCAGCGTCCCAAGGGGTAATCAGGCTTGCTCCCCTCAACACATGGCTGCCCACGCGGAAAAACCCCGGACCATAGCTCTCAATCGCAAGCGCCGAGCCATAGGTGATCTCGGTCAACCGCATGTCAGGCGTCAATATTGGCGAATTCGTGATCAGAAGGACGGCCGTTCTTTGGTTTGTCGGTGCGATCAAGCCCGATCATGAGCACGATGTTCTTGGCCACATAAACCGAAGAATAAGTGCCCAGAACGACGCCAATAAAGATCGCGAACGAGAAGCCGCGGATCACGTCCCCCCCGAACACCAGCATGGCCCCGACCGCAATCAGAGTGGTCAGCGAGGTCATCAAGGTGCGGCTCAGCGTCTCGTTCACCGACAGGTTCATCACGTCTTTCAACGGCATCGTCTTGTATTTGATCAGGTTTTCCCGCAGGCGGTCAAAAACAACCACCGTGTCGTTGATCGAATAGCCAAGGATCGTCAGCAAAGCGGCAATGATGGTCAGGTCAAACTTGATCTGGAAAAGCGCGAAGATGCCGACGGTTATAAAGACGTCGTGCAAAAGCGCCAGCACAGCACCAAGTGCGAACTGCCACTCGAACCGCATCCAGATATAGAACATGATCAGGATCGAAGTCGTTGCAACGGCGATCACCGATGTCTTGACCAATTCACCCGAAACTTTTGGGCCTACGGTTTCCACCGATGGGAATTTAATCCCTGCGTCCAACGTGGTCAGCGCGGCTTGCACCTGACCCACCGCCTCTTCACTGACGGCCTGATCGGCCTCTGCCGACGACACACGGATCTGTGCCACATGTTGATCGGCGCGGAACGTCGGGTCGAACACTTCAGTGATCACCACATCGCCAATCGCCAACCCTTGCAGCGCCTTACGGTAGGCACCCACATCCACAGGCTGCGTCGACTCGGTGCGGATCGTCGTGCCGCCCTTGAAGTCGATGCCATAGTTCAACCCGAACCAGCCCCAAAAGATAAACGCAAAGATCATCAGCAGCATCGAGCCGCCAAAGGTCAGCCACTGGATCTTGAAAAAGTCGATATTGGTCTTTTCGGGTGCAAGTCGCAAACGCCAAGCCATCAGAGTTCTCCTTACACCACGATCGTTTTCGGCTTGCGCCAGTTGAACCAGAACTCGACCAAAATCCGCGTTACAAAGATCGCGCTAAAGACCGAGGTGATGATGCCCACGCCCAAAGTGACCGCAAAGCCGCGCACCGGACCTGCGCCAAGGAAGAACAGCACGCCCGCGGTGATGAGCGTGGTCAGGTTGGCGTCGATGATCGCAGACATCGCGCGCTCATAGCCAATCTCGATGGCCCGCGCAGCACTTTTCTGTGTGCGCAATTCCTCGCGGATACGCTCAAACACCAGCACGTTCGCGTCCACCGCCATGCCGATGGTCAGCACGATACCGCCAATGCCCGGCAAGGTCAGCGTGCCGCCAATCGTCGACAAGACGCCAAAGATCAGTGCCATGTTGATGATCAGAGCAATATCCGCAAACACACCGAACAGCCCATAACAGGCGATCATAAACAGGCCGACCGCGAGTATCCCGATCACAGCTGCTTTCTTGCCGGCATCAATGCTGTCTTGTCCCAGTTCAGGGCCAACGGTGCGCTCTTCCAGAAAGTTCATCTTGGCAGGCAAAGCCCCGGCCCGCAGCAGCACCGCCAGATTGGTCGACTCCTCCAGCGTAAAGTTGCCGGTGATAATTCCCGAGCCGCCCGTGATCGCCTGATTGATCCGAGGCGCCGAAATCACTGCGCCGTCCAGCACAATAGCAAAGGGTTCGTTGATGTGCGCGCCTGTGTATTCGCCAAACTTGCGCGCGCCGCTGACGTTGAACTTAAAGCTGACAGCAGGTCGGCCGTTCTGGTCGAATGAAGGCTGCGCGTCGGTCAATTCCTCGCCCGAAACCACCGCCTCGTCAGAGATGATATAGTAGAGCCCTTTCTCGTCCGCCGCAGGCAGCAGCGAGTTGCGCGGGCCGGGATCAGCGGCGGCATTGGTGGTTTGCTGCACAACGGGGTTAAAGGTCAGCTTGGCCGTTGTGCCGATCAGCGCCTTAAGCTCTTGTGCCGAGCCAATGCCCGGCACCTCGATCAGAATGCGGTCCGCGCCTTGGCGCTGAATTGTTGGCTCGCGGGTGCCTGCCGCGTCAATCCGTCGCCGAACGATCTCAAGACTTTGCTGCATTGTGCGGTCATCGGTCGCCACACGCTCGGGCTCTGACAACTGAACGACCACTTCGGCACCTTCGGCGGTGACTTCGATATCCTTCTGCCCGACACCCGTCAGACTGGCAACAGGGGTTGCCAATGCTGCGACCTTGGCCACAGCGACTTGAATCTGGTCAGCATTGGACACCTGCACCCGCAGTACTCCGGGAACTGACGGCATCCGCCGAACGGCCCCGACTTGATCGCGCACGTCGCGCAGCGCGTCGCGCACGTCGGGCCAAAGCGAGTCGATCCGCTGGCTGTAAACGTCAGCCACTTGCACTTCTGCCAACAAATGCGCCCCGCCGCGCAAATCAAGCCCAAGATTGACCAGCGCCGAGGGCAAAACCTCGGGCCATTTGGCCAGTTGTGATGATTGATCAGGCGTTGCAACGCCGCTGGCCGCTGCAATCGCAGTGGCCGCGTCGTTATGCTGTTCGACTTGAGTATAGAACAGGTTCGGAGCCGAGGCGATCAAACCCCAGGCACAAAGCGCAAGGATCAACAGGCGCTTCCACAGCGGCGTATACAACATGATGTTCCGTTTCAGGCAGTTTTGGCGGGTTCGGTTTTGTTCATCACTTGCAGGATGGTCTGCTTAAGTACCTTGACCTTCACACCCTCTGCAATCTCGACCTCGATCACACCGTCATCATTGACTTTGCTGACCTTGCCGATGATCCCGCCTTGGGTCAGCACCTGATCGCCGCGACGCAGTGCATCGACCATTGCCTTGGCTTCTTTCAGCTTTTTCTGCTGCGGGCGGATCATCAGGAAATACATGATGGCAAAAACAACGGGCAAGATCAGCAGCTGGCCAAAAGCCGAGCCACCAGCAGCGCCACCGGCGGCCTGAGCGAAAGCGGGGGATACGAACATGATCGTCCTCTCTGTCATTTGAGGGGCGCGGCCCCTGATTTGTCGGCGGGCACCCTAGCCGCGTGCGCGGCAATAGGCAAGGCGAGGAGCCCCGCCGCCCCATCTAAGTGATTGGCTCGCAAATACTAGGCAATTCGCTTCAGACAAAGCGATTCATCACCGGAATTTTGTGCAACAGCGCCGTCAATGCCCAAGCCAGCGCAAATGTGAACAAGGCGGCAAAGCTGCGATCGACGTCCGGGCCCCAGAGCTTGAAGGCCACAAGCATGCAGGCCGGGTGCAGCAGATAGATTCCGAAGGCAAAACCAGCCAACCATGTTGGCCAGCTGCCCTTGATCTCGATCCGCCAGACCACCTCAAAGATCACAGCCGTCAACAGCATTTGAAGCGACGCAAATTCGGGCGCGCGCCAATACAGAACCCCACTCACCACAGCGGCGGCCGCGACAACTGGCCAGACCAACCCCATGCGCTTGCCCGTCGCCAATACCGCACCAAAGCAGAACAACGGCAGCGAAAAAAACCATTGCGGCAAGGGCTGCGGAAAACCGTCCGCGCCAAAGAACCAGCCGGTCGGGTCAAGCTGTGCATGCATCAGGCCCAATGGAATGGAAAAGATCACCAAGAGCAGCGTCGCTACATACATCCGCTGGGGACTGTTGATGAACCGCGATATCGGAGGAATGATCACCAGAAAAATCATCACGAAGGGCAAGAACCACAGGTGGATGAACGGCCCGATCAACAGCGTCCAGGGATTGCCCAGCAAGGCGTGGGGATCATGGTTGATCACTTCATAAACGACCCGGTAGAACAAACACCACACGAGCCAAGGCATCGCGATCCGTTTGGCGCGCGCGAACCAAAAGGCAGAGCCGTTTGATCGCTCAAACGAACCAACCGCAAGAAAACTGGTCAACACCAGAAACAACGCAAGCGCCGTATAGCCCACGTCGGCATAAGGCGCGCGGGCATGATCCCAGACAATCCCGAAAGCCGCTACGAACCGCGCCAGATCGACAGACCGCCGATATCCTGATTTTACTACATTTGTCGCCATGAACCCTCACCCACTCCCCCCCACTAAAGCAACATTTCGCCCACGCCTAGTCGTTTTTGGGTTAATTTTTGACCGCCGTTGCATCCTGCGCGTCGGCCTTTCCCTTCGATCACAAATCAGGCATAACGCCGACATTCAAGACGCTAAGAGGCTCATCATGCACGACATCCGCGCCATCAGAGAAAATCCTGCCGCTTTCGAGGCAGCCCTTTCGCGCCGTGGCCTGACCGGTCTGTCGGTGCAGATCCTTGCGATTGACGAATCCCGTCGTGCAAAGATCCTTGCCTCGGAAACCGCGCAGGCGGCGCAAAATGCCGCCTCGAAAGAGGCAGGGGCCGCAAAGGGGCGCGGCGATGACGCAGAATTTGATCGCCTGCGCGCCTTTGTTACCGAGAAAAAGGCCGAGGTCGCTGCCATGGCAGCCGATGCCGCCTCGCTTGATGCAGAATTGCGCGATCTGTTGATGGAGATACCCAACCTGCCGCTTGATGCTGTTCCCGACGGCCGCGACGAAGCCGATAACGTGGAAATTCGGCGCTGGGGCAACCCGCGCAATTTCGACTTTACCCCCGTCGAGCATTACGACATCGCAGGTGTCAAACCGGGCATGGATTTCGAGACCGCCGCCAAGCTTTCCGGTTCGCGCTTTGTGGTGCTCAAGGGCGCCATTACCCGTCTGCACCGCGCGTTGGCGCAATATATGCTGGATACCCACGTCGAAAAACACGGCCTGACCGAGACCTGGACGCCCGTTCTGGTCAAAGACGAGGCGATGTATGGCACGGGCAACTTGCCAAAATTTGCCGAGGACGCGTATCAGACCACCAATGGCTGGTGGCTGATCCCCACATCTGAGGTCACCCTGACCAATACCGTCGCCGGCGATGTTCTGGACGAGGCCGCCCTGCCCTTGCGCATGACAGCCCACAGCCAATGCTTCCGCTCTGAAGCTGGTTCGGCGGGCAAGGACACTTCGGGCATGCTGCGCCAGCATCAGTTTGAAAAGGTCGAGATGGTGACCATCTGCACGCCCGACACTGCGCTGGACGAACACGACCGGATGACAAAATGCGCCGAAGCGATCCTGGAAGGTCTGGAAATACCCTATCGCACCATCGTTCTGTGCACGGGCGATATGGGCTTTGGCGCGCAGAAAACCCATGATCTCGAAGCATGGTTGCCGGGACAGAACAAATACCGCGAGATCTCTTCTGTCTCGACCTGCGGTCAGTTTCAGGCCCGCCGGATGAATGCGCGTTTTAAGGCAGCCGGCGGAAAACCCGACTTTGTCGCGACGCTGAACGGCTCGGGTCTCGCCGTCGGCCGTTGCCTGATTGCGGTGCTGGAAAACGGTCAGCAGGCCGATGGCTCGGTTGATTTGCCCAAGGTGCTGCACCCCTACCTTGGCGGCAAGAGCCGTATTTCCGCAGCCGGTCTGCTTGCGTAAGGCCGCAGCCTCCGGCGGGGATATTTAGGCCAGTATGAAAGCCGCCGCCGCAGAGATCATCTGCGGCGGTTCTTTATTGTCCGGTATTCTTTTCTTTGTGTTTGCGCAGACGACTTGGCGTGTGGAATTTGGGATTACGGTAAGGGTTCTTGTCGCCCTGACCACGAAAGGTCACGCGGATCGGCGTGCCCGGCATATCAAAGTGTTCGCGCAACCCATTGACCAGATAGCGTTTATAGCTATCGGCCATCTCATCCGGATGGCTGCACATGACGATAAAGCCCGGTGGGCGTTGCTTAACCTGCGTCATGTAGCGCAGTTTTATGCGCTTGCCGCCCGGTGCCGGTGGCGGATGCGATTCCACCATCGCGCCAAGCCAGGTGTTGAGCCGCGCGGTCGGGATACGCCTGTTCCAGATCGCATGTGCCTTGATGATGGCATCGTGCAGACGGTCAAGCCCTCGTCCTGTCTTGCCCGAAACCGTGATCATCGGCGCGCCGCGCAACTGTGGCAGAAGGCGGGTGAACATCTCTTTCAGTTCAGCCAGCTTTTCCTGCTTTTCGTCCTCAAGATCCCATTTGTTGATCGCCACGACGACGGCGCGGCCCTCGGTTTCAGCAAAGTCGGCAATTCGCAAGTCCTGGACTTCGAACGGAATTTCCACATCCAGCAGCACCACGACCACCTCGGCAAAGCGCACAGCACGAATGCCGTCGGAAACCGAAAGCTTTTCCAGCTTTTCGTTGATCCGCGCTTTTTTGCGCATACCAGCCGTATCGAAAATCTTGATCGGGGTGCCCATCCAGTCGGCGCGCACCGAAATCGCATCGCGGGTGATCCCTGCTTCGGGTCCGGTCAGCAGACGGTCAAAGCCAAGGATCTTATTGATCAGCGTTGATTTACCGGCATTTGGCCGGCCGATCACCGCGATCTGCAGCGGTTTCTTGGCCGTCGGGCGAAAGGCCTCTTCATCCTGCTCAAGCTCGGCGTCTTCTTCGGTCAGATCGACGTCGATATCGGGCGAATTCTCGGCCTCGCGCTCGGCATATTCGCCCTCTAGCGGCTTGAGAAGACGGTATAAATCATCCATGCCCTCGCCATGTTCTGCGGAGATCCGCAGCGGCTCGCCCAGGCCAAGCGACCACCCTTCGATCGCACCCGCATCGCCCGCCTTGCCTTCAGCCTTGTTCACCGCGAGGATCACCCGCGCGCCCTTTTTGCGCAGAATATCCGCGAATGTCTCATCCGAAGGCGTCACCCCGACGCGCCCGTCAATCACAAACAAGGCCACATCCGCCATATCAACCGCGCGCTCGGTCAAGCGCCGCATCCGGCCTTGCAGACTGTCATCGGTGATCTCTTCCAGACCGGCTGTGTCGATCACGGTGAAGCGCAAATCGAACAACTTGGCATCGCCTTCGCGCAAATCGCGAGTCACGCCGGGCTGGTCATCGACCAAGGCCAGCTTGCGCCCGACAAGGCGGTTGAAAAGCGTCGACTTGCCCACATTGGGGCGGCCGACGATGGCAAGGGTAAAGCTCATTTTCTGCGTCCGGACATAAGAAGCGCTCTCCTTACACGGAGCGCGCGCTAACGGAAAGCGTGAAGTTGCCCGTTGCCGCCGACCACAAACAGCATGCCCCCCGCCAATGCCGGCGCAGAGGCCGCGCCACCCGGGATATCGGCAGAACCCACCATCGCGCCATTGGTCGGATCAAACAGCCGCAGCTTGCCATCGGAGGAGGCGACCACAATCCGCCCGCCCGCGAGCACAGGTCCGTAATGGGCGTAGATCGATTTCAATTTCTTCGGCTTGTCCTTGACGAAATAGGGCATCTCGGCCGTCCAGATTACCTCACCCGTAGCGGCATCGAGCCGCACGAGTTTAGCCTCATCGTTCACCACAAACACCGAACCGCCCACCACCAGTGGCGGGTTCAGCGCACCCTCGTTGGCCACCCACTTGCGCAGCCCGGTGCTGGTATCTGCGGCAATCGTGCGCCCGGCCGCGGTGCCTGCATACACAATACCGCCCGTCACAACAGGATCGCCCGTCACATCGCCAAGCGCAGCATAGGCCCGGCCAAGCCGCCGACCCGCCACCGTTGCGACCCACTGTTTCTCGCCGGTTTTAGGATCGACCGCAGCAATCTCACCGCTGGCAAACGGGAACAACACGTATTTGTCCGACATCGCGGGCGAGGCCGCGCCGATCATTCCCGCAGACGAGCCTGTTCCTTCAACCGTCCACAATACCTTGCCAGCCTCTGCACTTACCGCCATCGCTCCGCCGTCCGAGCCGATCGCATAGACCACATTGCCCGAAACCATCGGTGCCCCGGTGACCGGACTGTCAAAGCGTTGACGCCACAAAATAGCCCCGCTTGCGGCATCCAAGGCGATCAATTCACCCGCTCCGGTGGTCGCAAACATCCGTTTGCCCTCGGCGGCAAGCCCGCCGCCCGTGCCGGTGTCGCCTCGGTCAAACTCGGGCACCAGACTTGTCTGCCACAAGATCCCGCCACTGGTGGACACCGCAGAAACCGTGTCGCTGGCATCCATTGCAAAGACCCGCCCGCCCGAAACAACGGGCGCGGCAGAGATGCGCGCGCGTTGCGTGTTGCGCGCGCCGACCCCGACGCTCCAAATCCGCTGCGGCGATGCCGAAAGCACGCCATTACCAGCCATATGCTGCGCCGAACCGCCACGATGGCTCCACTCGGCAAAGCTGCGGGCCGCAGGAATAGAAATGGCTACGGTGCGATTTTCCGGCGTCTCGGGCTGCGCGACCGGGGAGGGCTGGCCCTCAATGGCCACCGAATCTGCCAACGGCGCGCGGATCGGAAAGCGTTCTCCTTGCAGGATGACATCGCGCTCGCAGGCGCTCAGTCCGAAACAGGCCACAATCGCCGCAAGTCCGAGTTTACCGCTTGTCATTCCCGTCCGCCCCTGAAAATTCCGCCCCGAAAAGCGCCTTAGCCTGCGTTCGCATCTTTGGCTTCAGGCGGGGTTCCGCCCAGTGCCGTAATCATCTGACTGACCCGCGCGCGCAGCCCTGCCGGCGCTTCCTGATCTTGCATCAGATCGCCCAAGGCCTTGATCGCATCCTCTGTCTTGCCTTCTTCAACCAGCAGATAGGCCAATTGCTCATCTGCAAGGGTCCGAAAGGCTTCGCCCGGCACGGAAAGCGCCTCAAGCGACTGACGGCGCTCGGCAACAGGCTGATCCTTGCCTTGCAGCATTACCAGCCGCAGCGCTGCAAGGTCCCGGTAGATCTTGGGCTGACTCGCATCAGTGGCAAGCGATTGCAGATCGGCGATGGCCGCTGCCTTATCAGCCTCACTGGCCAGCAGCAGTGCTTTGGGCGCGATTTGTCCTTGATCAGCCCCAACCGTCGAAAGCGCGGCAGCCCGTTCAGCCGGTGTCGGCTTGGCCAAGGCCACGGTGACCGCGTCGCCAAAGCTTTGAGCCCGCGCAGCAGCCTGCGCCTTTTGCCATTCGCTAAAGGCCGTGCCGCCCACAATCAAGATCACCGCAACCGCGCCAATCCAGCCGTATTTGCGAAACATCGCAAACAGCTTGTCCCGGCGGACCTCTTCGGTGACTTCATCGATGAAACTATCGGGATTGCTCACGACGCCTGCTCCTTTGCGACACGCACCACGCCGTGCCTGACTGCTTTGCCTTGTCTTACACGGGAAGCGCGCAACTTGCCAAGCCCTGCCCCGCCCCTGGAGCAAGACCGTCGGCGCAATCCACCGCGTTTTCCGCAAACTTGCATCCGATTGAACCGCAAAACTGACCTAATTTTACCATATTGCCCAATCACAGTCGAATAAAGCAACAATTCCGAGCCTGCCCAATGGATATGTCCCTCCTTGCCAATATCGCCCTGTTTCTGGGGGCCTTTGGCCTTAATATCGGACTAAGCGGTGTCAGCTCGTCCAATTCCGCGACGTCATCGGAGCCAACCGCTGACGATGCCCATTATAACGCCGCCGACTATAGCCAGACTTATGACGGTACCGCAGGCGATGACTTGGTTACCGCGTCAAGCAATGATCTGGCGTGGTTTCTTTATGGCGGCAATGACGATCTTGTGGCCTCGGCGGGCGACGACTATGCCAGCTTGGCGGCAGGCAATGACACCGCCTCTATGGGCGATGGCAACGACATCGTTATCTCGGGCACTGGCGACGATTCGGTCCACGGCGATCTGGGCGATGACACGCTTTATGGCTACGCAGGCAATGACACGCTGTTTGGCGATGCAGGCAATGATGCGATGTTTGGCAATTCGGGCAACGATCTGCTGCAGGGGGGCGACGGTTTTGACACGCTGTTTGGCGACGATGGCAATGACACCGTTTTCGGCGGCGCTGGCAACGACGGCATTGGCGGCGGCGCGGGCAACGACAGTCTGTCGGGCGATGCGGGCAATGACACGATCTATGGCGACAGCGGCGACGACCATCTGACCGGCGGCAGCGGGGCCGATAGCCTTTATGGCGGCGATGGCGCCGACACGATTTCCAGCTACCACGACCTGAGCAGTGGCGAGTCGAGCATGACCGCCATTGACGGCGTCGATCAGCTGTTTGGCGGCGCGGGCAACGATGTTCTGGTGTTTGGTCACGGCGATCAGGCAACGGGCGGTGACGGGCGCGACCGCTTTGAAATGGACCTGCGTTGGGCCGATGGCACCGAAGTCGCCCAGATCAACGATTATGTCTATCAATCCGATCAGATCGAACTGCACTACACGCCACATTTTGACGTCAATAATGTCGAGGTGCGCCCCGAGGTCACCACGATCCAAAACAGCGATCAAAGCTATAGCACCATCTACCTTGATGGGGTCGAGGTCGCGCGGGTGATGGGGTCACATCCGGTCGGCGCGGGCGAGGTCGTGCTGGTGCGCGAAGATCAACCCGTATGAGACAAAAGACCCACGCAAAGGCTTGCGCGGGTCATCATTTGCACGTTCACAGGATTACAGGTTCGGGCTGCTACGCCGCTTCCTGCTCTTCCTCTTCGGCGCTCTGACGTGCCCACATCGCGGCATATTTGCCGTCGCGCGCCAAAAGCTGTTCGTGGGTGCCGCGCTCGGTCACTTCGCCGCTTTCCAGCACAAGGATCATGTCGGCATCCGCAATGGTCGACAAACGGTGCGCAATCGTGATCACCGAGCGCCCCTCGCCCATCGCCAGTAGACTTTCCTGGATGCTCTGCTCGGTCTGGGTGTCCAGCGCGCTCGTCGCCTCGTCCAACACCAGAATCGGCGGGTTTTTCAGCAGAGTGCGCGCAATGCCCACGCGCTGCTTTTCGCCGCCCGAAAGCTTCAGGCCCCGCTCGCCCACGGTGGTCTGGTAGCCGTCTGGCAAGGACATGATGAAATCATGGATTTTGGCCGCCTTGGCCGCCGCCACGATATCCGCCTCGCTCGCGCCATCACGACCATAGGCGATATTGTAGTGCACGGTATCGTTGAACAGCACAGTGTCCTGCGGCACCACGCCGATTTGCCCGTGCAAACTCGTCTGCGTCACTTCGCGCAGGTCTTGGCCGTCGATTTCGATGCCGCCACCGGTGACATCGTAAAACCGAAACAGCAGCCGCCCGATGGTCGATTTGCCTGACCCCGAAGGCCCCACCAGCGCGATCCGCTGGCCGGGCTCCACGCGGAAACTGACGCCTTTCAGAATGGGGCGTGACGGGTCGTAGTGGAATTCGACATTCTTGAATTCCACCGCGCCACCGCGCACCACCAAGGCCGTGGCGCCGTCTTTGTCTGTCACTTCGGCGGGCTGTTCCAACAGATGGAACATAGCCGCCATATCGACCAAAGCCTGCCGGATCTCGCGGTACACCGTGCCAAGGAAGTTCAGCGGCATGGTGATCTGGATCATATAGGCGTTGACCATCACAAAATCGCCCACCGTCAGACTGCCCGCCCGCACCGCAATTGCCGACATCACCATCACCGCGATCAGCCCGCAGGTGATCAGGAAAGATTGCCCCGCGTTCAGGATCGACAGGCTTTGCCCCGTGCGCACCGCCAGCCCCTCATAGGCCGCCATCGCCGCATCATAGCGCTGCGCCTCACGCTCTTCGGCGTTGAAATACTTGACGGTTTCAAAGTTCAAGAGCGAGTCGATCGCCTTTTGGTTGGCATCGGTATCCTGATCGTTCATCTGGCGGCGGATTTGCACGCGCCATTCGGTGACCTTGAAGGTATAGGTCACATAGATCGTAATCGTCGCCACCACGACAACCATATATTGCCAGCCGAAATACAGCGCAAAGATGATCGAGACCAGCGACAGCTCCAAGATCAGCGGCCCGATTGACAAGAGCATAAAGCGCAGCAGGAAATCCACGCCCTTCACGCCGCGCTCGATGATCCGGCTCAGGCCGCCCGTTTTGCGGGTGATGTGATAGCGCATAGACAGGCGGTGAATATGGGTGAAGGTCTCGAGCGCCAGTTTGCGCAACGCGCGCTGGCCGACCCGCACGAAAACCACATCGCGCAACTCGCCCATCGCCACCGAACCAAAGCGTGCCAGGCCATAAGCCACCGTCAGACCGACCGCCCCCATCCCCAGGATCGTCGCCTCGGACGGGGTCTTGCCCACCAGCACGTCGACGGCTTGCTTATAAATATAGGGCATGGTGATCGCGACCAGCTTGGCCAGCAGCAAAAAGACCATCGCCGCCACCACGCGGCGTTTGACCCATGCCTCGCCCTCAGGCCACAGATACGGTGCAACGCGCCGCATCGTTTGCAAGCCCGAGCCGTGCTTTTCTGCACTGTCGCTCGACAGCGCCCCGGTTGTCACTTTGCGCATCTTCAATCCTTTTTGGGCCAGCCGGCCCCATTGCTTGCGGACGATCTATACGCTAAAGCAGGATAGTTCAATGATCCTTGAATAGTGAGCCATGGAAAAATCGCGCGCCCTTGCCGCTCTGCAGGCCCTTGCAAATGACGCGAGGCTGGATCTGCTGCGGCTGTTGATGCCGCTGGGAAAACAGGGAATGGCCGCGGGTGAGATCAGCCGCACGCTGGGGCTTTCGGCCTCGAACCTGTCCTTTCACCTCTCGGCGCTTGAGGCAGCAGGCTTGATCACCTCGCGCAAACTGGCGCGCAATGTGTTCTACGCCATCGATCCAGAAGCCATTGGCGGCACGATTTCCTACCTGCTCAACGATTGCTGCATGGACCACCCCGAGGTCTTGGCCTGCTGCCGCAAAGATGTCAGGGCGACCCCGGAATTAGAAATACCTGCCCCGGATAGATCAGATCAGGGTTCTTGATCCGGTCTTTGTTGGCATCAAAAACCTGCACATACATGACGCCGTTGCCGAACTCCTGTTTCGCAATGCCCCAAAGCGTATACCCCGGCTGCACGGTGATCGAGACCGCGGTCTTGGCGGCTGCGGCCGGTGCAGGCGTTGGCGCATCGAGCGGAACGGGTGCCGCCGGTTGCGGGGCTTTACCCGCAAGGTTGACAGCGGGTGCAGGATCAACCGGCGCCCCCTGCAGCGGCAACGGGGCCACGCCGGGTGCGGCTGGGGCCTCGGCCACGGGCGCAGCTGGTGTCACCGGCTCCTGAGCGGGCGCTGTCAATGCCGCCAAGGCCTCGGGGGTTTCGCGTTTAAAGGGCGTTTCAAACCGCGATACCACTTTGCCTCCGGCACTCAATTCGTCGACCCGCAGCGTATAAAGTCCTGCAGCGACATCGCGCAGCACAGTTGCCCAATCGCCACTGATGCCAACCATCGTCTCTGCCACCGCCGACTGATCCAGATAGACCCGCAGCAGATTGCCAGCAGTCCCTCGCCCCCCGAGTTGAACTGCACCGTCCGCCGTATAGGTAATGGTATCGATCGAGACATTCGCTGCAATTTCGGCAGGCAAAGTGACTGCCGGCTGCACCACCTTGACCCCCTCAGGCGCGATCAGCAAAGCGGCGGGGCCTTCAGCCGCAACAGCGGGGGCGGCCGCCTCGGCAATCGCGTCAGACGCCACCACCGGCTTGATGGGCGCAATCCCGACTTCGACACTGCGCTCGGAGCCCTGCGCGTCCTTGGCGCTGACGCTCAACAGTCGTGCCGTGTCTGCAACCGGCAAGCTCAAAAGCCCGACAAAGTTGCCGCTGGCATCCGCCACCGTCGAGAACACTTCAACACCCTCGAGACGAAAAATGATCGCCTCGCCGGGGCCCGCGCGACCGGCAATCGTCGCCGTGCCGTCAGGCGCCACCCGCACCACGTCCAGACGTGGCCCAGCGGGCGCAAGCTCGGGCACGGGCGCAAGCTCGGGCACGGGCGCAAGCTCGGGCACGGTTGCAACGACCGCCGCTGCAGGTGCGGGCTCTGCGGCAGGCGCCGTCGCTGCGACCTCGTCTGCAGGCACGGGCTCTGCGACCTGGGGCGTGTTGGTGATCGCAGGTGTCGCCTCAGGGATTGGGTCAACCGCCGCAGGAGCCGAGGCCACAACGCTGGCCGGGGCCTTGGGCGGCATCGGTTCGGGTGATGGCGCGAGGCTGAAGTAAACCACAGCGGCGCAAACGCCAGCCGCTAAAATGCCAGCCCCCAAGCGCGAACCCGCGCTCATCTCAGACCAAACCGTCATCATGTCCCCCGCAGCCCCGAGGCCTGTGCCGACCCCTTCTTTCATTCTTCACAGAACCCCGATATGACCCGTCAAAGCAACAATATTCCGAAGGTTTTGCCAATGCCGAGCCGTCAAAGTTCAATCTGTGTCTTCTGCGGCGCCCGCGCCGGTACAAACCCCGCCCATACCGAAGCCGCCCGTGCGATGGGTCGTGCCATTGCCGCAAACGAATGGCGGCTGGTCTATGGCGCGGGCGATGTCGGCCTGATGGGCGAAGTCGCCCGCGCAGCCCAAACCGCAGGTGCCAGCAGCCTTGGTGTCATCCCCACTCATCTGCTTGCACTAGAGGTCGGCAAACGTGATCTGACCCAGTTCATCGTCACTGAAAACATGCACGAGCGCAAAAAGGTGATGTTCATGAATTCCGACGCAATTGTGGTGCTACCTGGCGGCGCGGGCAGTCTGGACGAGTTTTTTGAAGTGCTGACCTGGGCGCAGATCGGTCTGCACGAAAAGCCGATCTTTCTGCTCAATGTCGAAGGCTATTGGCAACCGCTGATCGCTTTGCTCGATCACATCATCGCAGAGGGCTTTGCCTCAGCCACGCTCCGGGGTCAGTTCCGTGTCATCGATACCATCGAGGCTCTGACCCCCGCGCTCAAAACCGCTTTGTCATAATAAAGAGGCCCGCCGGATTGCTCCGACGGGCCAAAATCTGCAATTTCTGCGATTACATGCGCGCAGCGACCGCGTCCCAATCAACCAACTTGTCAAGGAAGTTGCTCAGATAGGCCGGACGCTTGTTGCGAAAATCGATGTAGTAGGAATGCTCCCAGACATCGCAGCCCAAAAGTGCCGTCTGCCCAAAGCACAAGGGGTTCACGCCGTTTTCAGTCTTGGTGACCTTGAGGCTGCCGTCCTTGTCCTTGACCAGCCACGCCCAGCCCGAACCAAACTGGCCTGCCCCGGCGGTGGCGAAATCCTCTTTGAACTTGGCGACCGAGCCAAAGGCCTCGACCAGTGCCTTTTCCAAAGCCCCCGGCATCGCCTTGCCCTTTGGCCCCATCACGTCCCAGAACAACGCGTGGTTCCAGTGCTGGCTGGCATTGTTGAAAATGCCGCTCTGTGCAACGGCTGTGGCGTTATAGGTGCCCTTGACGATCGCTTCGACCGATTTGCCTTCCCACTCGGTGCCAGCAATCAGCTTGTTTCCATTATCGACATAGGCCTTGTGGTGAATGTCATGGTGGAACTCCAGCGTTTCCTTGGACATGCCAAGCCCCGCCAAAGCATCGTGAGCATAGGGAAGATCGGGAAGTGTGAAAGCCATCGGAGGTACTCCTGTTGGTGTGTTCTCAATGCCTCTATAAGTGGACTATCCGCGCCAAGGTCAAGGGCAGAGGGCGCGATTGAGCGAACCTTAGCGCTACTTTTTGACGAGCTTACAGCGACCGAATGCTTCGGTGTCGTTACCATCCCCAGAAGCCAGCAGCTGTGATCGCAGCTTTGCAGTGCTGTCTGATGTATCGAAGCTCAGGGGCTATACGAAGGTCGGTGCAGTCAGATAGGCGTCGGACCCTTTGCCCTTAGTCCAACGCGTATCACCACATCCCTATTTGATTTCGCTGCCCACCATGGCTGAATGGCTAAGCAATCCCAGCACATAGGATGCGACAGACCGGAAACAAACAAGCGTATATCCATCCCCCTCACGCCAGAATGCGACCGCGACCTGGGCCGCGCGCGTGCGCCGTAACTCGTTCGCGCCCATCTTGGCGAAATCGACGGGCGACAGCTTGGCAATCACCTGATCCGCCTTTGCCCCTTCGACGTGGAACACCGCCCGCGCATCCGACACCACCACCGCCAGATAGTGCTCGCCTTTCAAGGCCTTATCGATCGCGGCCATCGCTGCAGCGGTCTCGGCATAGGGCAGGATCAGCAGATATTCATCCGGGCTCATCCAGCCCGCCGCTTTGTCGCCGGAAATCTCGATCTGGCGTTGCGCAGGCAGGCCCGTGCCAACCGCCGCCTTGATCGCCTTGGCCAGACCTTTGACCTCTGGTTTGGCCCGCAAAGAGATCATCCCAACGGGCCCAATCTCACGGATTTTGGCAAATCCATCAAAGGACGCATTGCCCAAAGCACTGACCGCGTTAGACATTTTGCTTCTCCCCGTCCTTGTCATAGAATACCGGATCGACCACCCGTGCCTTGACGGTCCCGCCCGTCACGGTATTGAACTCCACAATATCGCCAATGCGATTCAGGCCGCCGTGGATCAAACCCATCGCAATGCCGCGTTTCAATGTAGGGCTGTAGTAGGTCGAGGTAACCCGCCCCTGGGTGTTGCCCTGCCCGTTCGCATTTTTCCCAGCCGCGACGATATAGGACCCATCCGGCACGACCGAGCTGTCCAGCGTCTCGAACCCGGCAAGTTTCCAACGCTCGGGGCTGGCAAGATAGACCCGCTCCTGGCCCCGCTTGCCCAGGAAATCGGCCTTCTTCTTCGAAATCGCCCAGCCAAGGTTCAGATCCTGCGGGATGACCGTGCCATCCGTCTCGTCACCAATCATGATAAAGCCCTTTTCGGCCCGCATGATATGCAGCGCTTCGGTGCCATAGGGCATCGCACCAAGCTCGGCGCCTGCCTTGTGCAGGGCCTCCCAGAACGCCAGCCCTTGCGAGGCTGGAACGGCGATTTCATAGCTCAACTCGCCCGAGAAAGAGATCCTGTACACACGTACATCAAACTCGCCCAGCGTGCCATCAGCCCAAGCCATAAACGGCAGCGTCTCTTTCGAGACATCCATTCCGCCCAGTTTTTCCAGCAATTTTCGTGCGTTAGGTCCAACGACCGCCACTTGCGCCAATTGCTCGGTAATATTGGCGGTGTAGACCTGCCAATCCCACCACTCACATTGCAGCCAATCCTCCATCCAAGCGTGGATGCGATCTGCGCCGCCCGAGGTGGTGTGGCAAAGCCAGGTTTCCTCGTCGATCCGCGCCACAACGCCATCGTCACTCAGGAAACCCTGCTCGCTGCACATCAACCCATAGCGGCATTTGCCCACCGGCAAGCTGCTCATCACGCCTGTGTAAAGCATATCGAGGAATTTGCCCGCATCCGGCCCTTTGACGATGATCTTCCCAAGGGTCGAAGCGTCCAGAAGGCCAAGCGCCGTGCGGGTGTTGTTCACCTCTCGGTGCACCGCCTGCTCGTGGTTCTCGCCTGCCCGAGGGAAGCAATAGGGCCTGCGCCACAAACCCACGGGTTCCATATAGGCCTGCATCTTTTCGTGCCAGCTGTGCATCGGAGTGCGCCGCAGCGGCTGAAAGATGTCGCCACGGCTTTCGCCAGCCAGCGCGCCAAGGGTCACAGGAACATAGGGCGGTCGGAAGGTGGTGGTGCCAACACGCGGAATATCCTCATTCAACGCATGAGCAAGAACCGCCAGTCCATTGATGTTGCTAAGTTTACCCTGATCGGTTGCCATGCCGAGCGTGGTATACCGCTTGGTATGCTCAACGCTTTCATAGCCTTCACGAGCGGCGAGTTGCACGTCAGAAACCTTGACATCGTTCTGATAGTCCAGCCACATTTTGGCGCGCAAGTTCGGCCCTGCACCCTGCGGCATCACCCAGACAGGTTCCATCCGCGCCTCGGCCACGGCCTCTGCGACAGCGGCCTTGCCACTGGCCTTGAACCCCGCCGCTTTGACCGCAATGCCAGCGCCCTTTGCCGCATCGGCAAGCGCCTCGGCCGCCGTCATCGCGCCATTGGCAGCACCCACGGCGACCACCATCGCAGCCCCATCCGCCCCGGTTGGCGGGCGCGTCGCATCGGGGCGGAAATGTTGCTGGTCGACATCCCAATTCAGTTTGCCACCGCAATGGCTCCACAGATGTACCACGGGCGACCAACCGCCCGACATCGCCACCGCATCGCAAGCGATCTCTTCCAGAACAGCGCCTTCGCCGGCCTGTGCGCCCAGTTGCACACCCGTAACCCGCTTGCCGCCCTTGACTTTGACCACCGCTGTGCCTGTCGCCACACGAATGCCCAAAGCCCGTGCCCGTTCCGGCAGCGCCCCCGTCACCGTAACCCGCGCATCCACGACAGCCGCGACCACCAGCCCCGCCTCGACCAGCGCAATGGCAGTGCGATAGGCGTCGTCGTTATTTGTGACAACGACCGTGCGATCCCCTGCCGAGACCGCAAAATTCACCACGTATTCGCGCAAGGCCCCCGCCAGCATAACGCCCGGAATGTCGTTACCGGCAAAGGACAAAGGCCGCTCGATGGCCCCGGTCGCGGTCACGATCTGACCTGCGCGAATGCGCCACAAACGATGCTTTGGCCGCCCGTCGCCCGGAGTGTGGTCAGCCACTTTCTCATCGGCCAAAACATAGCCATGGTCATAAACGCCCACGCCCGCACACCGCAGCCGAAGCGTCACATTCTCCATAGCTTCAAGCGCTTGCACGGCAGTATTGATCCACAGCGCAGCAGGCTTGCCGTCGATCACATCGCCGTCCACGGGCGCACGCCCGCCCCAGAACGCCGTCTGCTCCAGCACGATTACCTTCGCGCCCGAAGCGCCCGCAATCAGTGCCGCTTGCAGACCCGCAATGCCGCCGCCGACCACCAGCAGATCGCAAAAGGCGTAAAGCTGTTCGTAGCGATCCGCGTCCTTTTCACGCGGCGCTTTGCCCAAACCCGCCGAGGCGCGGATGATCGGCTCGAACAGATGCTTCCACGCCGCGCGCGGATACATGAAGGTCTTGTAGTAAAACCCACCCGGCAGGAACCGCGCGAGGCTGTTGTTCACGACGCCCACGTCATATTCCAGCGACGGCCAATGGTTCTGGCTTTCCGCCTCCAGCCCCTCGAAAAGCTCTGTCGTGGTCACGCGCTGGTTCGGCTCGAACCGGCCACCCTTGCCCAGACCGACCAGCGCATTTGGCTCTTCGGGTCCCGCAGCCACAATCCCGCGCGGGCGGTGATATTTGAAGGACCGCCCCACAAGCATCTGGTCGTTTGCAAGCAAGGCAGACGCAAGCGTGTCACCTTGATATCCGCGCAACCGTTTGCCGTTGAAGGAAAATTCCAACGCTGCCGAGCGGTCAATCAACCGCCCGCCCTTTTGAAGCCGCGTGCTCATTTGTATCCCTTCCAGTCCGGCCGCTTGGCCTTGATCTTGTCTTGCAACGCGGCGGGGGGGGCCGAAGATTGCGCGGCATAGGTGCCGAAAACCTCGAGCGTCGCAGTGTCGCGCGCGGCCAAAAACCACTTGCCGCAGCCATAGACATGCCGCCACCGCTCAAAATGCACCCCTTTGGGGTTTTTGCGCGCGAACATATAGTCCTCGAATTCCGTATCCGAAGACCCCGGCCCAAACCGCTTGAGATGCGCCTCATAGCCGGGCGACAGTTCGGTTTCCTCGGCTTTGACGCCGCAATAGGGGCATTCAAGGATTAGCATTGTTGTGCCTCATATGTTTGCAACATGCGGGGGGTGTTACCCAAAGACCACTTGGCCCACAGATCCGTTTGGCGTTTGCCCTGAGTATTTTTGCCAAGGTAAAACATCATCAATGCGCCACCCCAGCGGCCACAGACTCGTCAATGAACTGGCCCTCTTTGAACCGCCACATGTTGAACGCCTCGGCCAGCGGACCCGGCTCGCCCTTGGCGACCAGTTCCGCCATCGCCCAGCCCGACCCCGGAATGGCCTTGAACCCGCCGGTGCCCCAACCACAGTTGATGAAACAATTCCCCAAAGGCGTTTTCGAAATGATTGGCGAGCGGTCGCCGGTCATATCCACGATCCCGCCCCATTGGCGCAGCATCTTGAGGCGGCTGATCATCGGAAAGGTTTCGATCAACGCGCGCAAGGTCTCTTCGATATGATGGAACGAGCCGCGCTGGGTGAAGTTGTTGAACCCATCCGTGCCGCCCCCGATCACCATCTCGCCCTTGTCGGATTGCGACATATAGCCGTGCACGGTGTTGGCCATCACCACGACATCCATGCAAGGCTTGATCGGCTCGGACACCAGCGCTTGCAGCGCCACAGCCTCGACCGGCAGACGGAAGCCCGCCATATCCGCAACCTGCCCCGAATGGCCCGCAACGACAACGCCCAGCTTTTTGCAGCCGATAAAGCCTTTGGAGGTATTCACCCCCGTCACGGCGCCGCCTTCTGAGGTAACCCCCGTCACCTCGCACTGCTGGATGATATCCATCCCCATTGCCGAGCAAGCCCGCGCATAGCCCCAGGCGACAGCATCGTGGCGTGCGGTGCCGCCGCGCGCCTGATAGAGCGCGCCCAGAACCGGATAGCGCGGCCCGTCCAACGAAATGATCGGCACCAGTTCCTTGACGCGCTGCGGGCTGATCCACTCGGTTGACACACCTTGCAGGGCGTTGGCATGGGCTGTGCGCTGATAGCCGCGGATCTCGTGATGCGTTTGCGCCAGCATCAACAGGCCACGCGGAGAGAACATCACGTTATAGTTCAGATCCTGGCTCATCGTTTCGTAAAGGCTGCGCGCCTTTTCGTAGATCGCCGCCGAGGGGTCCTGCAGATAGTTCGAGCGGATGATCGTGGTGTTGCGCCCTGTATTTCCGCCGCCCAACCAGCCCTTTTCGATCACCGCCACATTGGTGATGCCATAGTTTTTGCCAAGGTAAAAAGCCGTCGCCAACCCATGCCCACCGGCGCCGACGATGATCACATCATACGACTTTTTCGGCAGCGGCGAGGCCCAGGCCCGCTCCCATCCCATATGATGCGACAGAGCCTCTTTGGCGATGGCAAAAACCGAATAGCGCTTCATGGGCGGCCCCTCTGCTGTCTTTGAACGACTTATCGCGTAGATCAGTGTTTTAGCTCGCCCCACCAGCGGCACAATCGGGAAAATTGCGACATAAGCGGTCGAATAACGCCTGCGGCGGAATCCCCCCTTTTTCCGCAACCGCAAAACGCCTACATGAGGTCAAAGAATTGAGGAGTGTTTCATGCAGGATTGGCTATTTTGGGCCGTGGCGGGCGCGATGACCTTGGGCGTAGGGGCCGTCCTGCTGCAAGCCCTGCGCCGCTCAAGCGCAGCCTCGGATGACGGTGCAGCCCTGAAAGTCTATCGCGATCAGTTGGCCGAGGTGGACCGCGACCTTGCCCGAGCCGTCATCACCCCCGTCGAAGCCGAGCGTGTGCGCACAGAGGTCTCACGCCGCCTGCTTGATGCCGACAAAGCCTTGCAAGCGGGTGCCCCGCGGGGTGGCAGCGGCAGCGCTGTTCCCGCCGTTGCGGCTGTTGCACTGCTGCTTGGTGCAGGACTTTATGCCTATGACCGTCTTGGCGCACCCGGCTATACGGATCTGCCCATCGCCACCCGACTGGCAATGACTGATCAGAATTACCGCAACCGCCCCAGTCAAGACGCAGCCGAGGCTGCCGCCCCCGTACCGGCAGCCGTCAAGGCTGACCCGCAGTTCACCGACCTGATGACCAAGTTGCGCGAGGTACTCAAAACCCGCCCCGATGACACCCAGGGCCTTGCTCTGCTTGCCAAAAACGAAGCGCAACTGGGCAACTTCATTGCCTCGCGCAAGGCCTATCAGCATATGGTCGAGGTCAAAGGCGATGCTGCCTCGGTCGACGATCACCTTGGCCTTGCACAGACCATGATCATTGCGGCAGGCGGCTTTGTCTCGCCCGAGGCAGAGAAGCAGTTGATTATGGTGCTGGAGCGGGATCCGCGCAACGGGCTTGCGCGCTATTTCTCGGGGCTGATGTTTGCCCAAGTCGGCCGCTTTGACCGCGCCTTCGCCCTATGGGAGCCGCTGTTGCGCGAAGGCCCAGCCGATGCGCCTTGGATCGCGCCAATCAAGGCGGGGCTGCAAGACGTGGCCGACCGTGCGGGCATCAAATACCAGCTGCCGGGCGCAAGCAAAGGTCCGAATTCAAGCGACATCGCGGCCGCAGGTCAGATGTCTGCCGCAGATCGGCAAGAGATGATCAAAGGCATGGTTGGCCAACTGGAATCGCGCCTGTCGACCGAAGGCGGCCCCGTTGAGGAATGGGTCAAGCTGATCAACGCGCTGGGCGTGCTGGGCGAGGCGGATCGCGCCAAGACGGCCGCAGCCCAAGCCAAGGCTGCCTTGCCGGATCAGACCGCCGCCATCGACGCAGCGCTTGTCTCTGCGCTCGAAACCGCCGCCAACCCGCCCATGGGTGCCGCTGCGGCCAAAGGCCCGACCGCAGGCGATGTCGCGGCGGCCGCCCAGATGACCCCCGAAGACCGCCAAGCGATGATCCGTGGCATGGTCGAACAGCTGGAAACCCGTCTTTACAGTGACGGCGGCCCGCTGGATGAATGGGTCAAGCTGATCTCTTCGCTGCGGGTTCTGGGTGATAAGGACCGCGCCAAAACCGCTTATGACAAGGCCACGGTCGCGTTTGAAAGCGATGGTCAAGCGCTTGCCCGGATCGAAGCCGCCGCCGCTGGCGACAGCCCATGATCCTGGCCGATATCCCCGATTTCCGCGCCCAACTCAAAGCCAACCGCGCCATTTGCGGCCTTGATCTGGGTGACAAGACGATCGGCATCGCCATCTCGGACTTGCGACGCTCGATCGCCACGCCGTTGTATACCGTGCGACGCACCAAGTTCACCCAAGACGCAGCCGAGTTGCTTGGCGTGCTTGCCAAACACGAGGTGAGCGGGATTATCCTTGGCCTGCCTCTGAATATGGACGGCAGCCCCGGCCCTCGCGTACAGTCAACGCAGGCTTTTGCGCGCAATCTGGAAAAGCTGACGCCGCTGCCGATCACCTTCTGGGATGAGCGGCTCTCGACCGTCGCGGCAGAACGCGCACTGATCGAGGCGGATATGTCCCGAATGCGTCGCCGCGAGGTGATCGACCAGGTCGCCGCAGGCTATATTCTGCAAGGGGCGCTCGACCGCCTGAGCTATCTGGGGCGCGACGATGGATGAAATCTGGAAACGGCAGGAAATCGACAGCCCTTGCGTCAAGCTTTGCGTAATCGAACCCGCAAGCAGGCTCTGTCTTGGCTGTCACCGCTCGATTGACGAAATATCAGCATGGTCGCGCATGAGCCCGCAAGAGCGGCGCGAAATCATGGCCACACTGCCTGCCCGCGCCGAAGCCCGCGCGCCCAAACGCCGCGGCGGTCGCGCAGCAAGACTGGGCCAAGCCGACTGACCCGCACCTGCTCTGGTCGCAAAGACGGCCCCCCGCAGCAGCCGTTACCAGCCCTCGTCAAGACGCCGCTGCTCTGCTGCCCAAGCCTGTTGCCCATCCAGAAACGCCTGCGCCTGCGCCATGATCGGCCCGCGCTCGAGCCGCGCAAGATTGCGATACGGCAAGGCCATGCGCGGATTGCGGGCGAGCTTTTCCTCGTTCTCGATCAGGAAATTCCAGTAAAGATAGTTGAAAGGGCAAGCCCCCTCGCCCAGCTTTTTCTTGACGTCGTAAGTGCAGCCGCCACAATAATCCGACATTCGGTCAATATAGGCGCCGGATGCAGCATAGGGCTTTGACCCCAGGATCCCACCGTCAGCATGACATACCATGCCATGCACATTCGGCAGCTCCACCCAGTCATAGGCATCAGCGTAAACCGCCAGATACCAGTCTTCGATTTGAGCAGGCGCCACGCCCGCCAGCAATGCGAAATTTCCGGTAACCATCAGCCGCTGGATATGATGCGCATAAGCGGTCCGCCGCGTGGTGCCAATACATTCAGCCATGCAGCGCATCTTGGTCTGACCCGTCCAATAAAACGCCGGCAAATCGCGCGCCGCCCCCAGATGGTTCGTCGCCGGATAGCCCGGCATTTCGGTCCAATAAATTCCCCGCACGAATTCGCGCCATCCCAACACCTGCCGGATAAACCCTTCGGCGGCATTGATTGGCACGTCACCGCGCAGATAGGCGGCCTCTGCCGCCGCACACACCTCGCGCGGCTGCAAAAGCCCGCAGTTGAGGTAGGGCGAGATCAACCCGTGATAGAGGAAATCCTCGCCCGCCTTCATTGCGTCCTGATAGTCGCCAAACTGCGGCAAGGCGTGGTCAATGAAATCTGCCAGCGCGGCCACAGCATCGGTCCGCGTCACCGCCCAGCCAAAAGACTCCAGATCGCCAAAGTTGTCGCCAAAGCGCGCGGCCACCAGATCCATCACCTCGCGGGTGATCGCATCCGGGGCAAAGCGCAACCGCTCGGGCGGGCGGACGCCCTTGGGCAGCGCTTTGCGGTTTTCGGGGTCGAAATTCCACTGGCCGCCTTCGGGCTGATCCTGCCGCATCAAGAGGCCCGAGCGTCGGCGCATCTCGCGGTAAAAATACTCCATCCGCCCTGTCTTTCGAGCCGTCTTCAACGTGGCAAACTCCGCGCGCGAGCAGAAAAACCGCGCATCAGCGCGGATCTCAACCGCCACTCCAAGCGCCGCCTGCCAGCCAAGCATCATCTGCTCGACGCGCCATTCGGCGGCCTCGGTCACCACAACCGACCTAGCGCCATGACGCGCCACCGCCCGCGCCAGCTCACCACTCAGGCTTTGGGAGTTATCGGGCGCATTCAGCCGCACATAGTCCACCAGAATGCCTTCGGCCCGCAGATCTTGGGCGAAATGACGCATCGCGGCAAAGACCAGAGCCAGCTTTTGCTTGTGGTGGCGCACATAACCCGCCTCTTCGGCCACTTCGGCCATCAGCACAACGTCACCCGACTCCAGATCGCGCAGCGAGGATATCCCCCGCGTCAGCTGATCGCCCAAAACAAGCCGCAGCCTCATGCCCGCCCCGCCCGCTTGGCATCGCTTCGGCAGCGGTCAGAGCAAAATCGCACCGCCTCCCAATCGCGGGCCCATTTCTTGCGCCAGACGATCGGCAGACCACATTGCGCACAGCTCTTGCGCGGCAACTCTGCCTTCTTGATCATTTTCGCCATGCGCGCCTCCGGTTCCCTTGTCTGGGAATATGGCGCAAGCACCTGCCGGATCAACCCCGAGGGCGATTTGGCCAAACCGCTGATAATCATGTAAAATCAGCCTGCGTCTCTGCTTAGCGCCCCTCTGGCTTTCACCCCATCAGCACCTTGCGCAGCATATTCAGCGCCACGACTATGATGAAGGCTGCAAAGGCGCGCTTCAAGGGTTTTGGGTCCATCGCATGCGCCAGCTTGACGCCCCAGGGCGTCGTGATCAGGGTCATTGCGATCACCAGAAAAAAGGCCGGGATATTTACCGCGCCAATCGTATAGGGCGGCGCGCCCGTTACCTGCAGCAGCAGAAATCCGATCACGGATGGCACCGCAATCAACAACCCAAACCCCGCCGCAGTCGCCACCGCCCGATGGATAACGACGCCATAAAGGCTCATCAGCGGCACGCCAAAAGTCCCGCCCCCGATCCCCATCATCGCCGAGAAGAACCCCAGCACAACGCCGTAAATACCGCGCAAAGGCTGCCCCGGTACCTGATTGCCCAAACGCCAGTTTGCACGCCCGAACGCAAGGTAGAGCCCCGCAATCATCGCAAGAACGGCGAAAATCACCTGCAATGTCAGCGATTTGACCTGACTGGCCACCACAACCCCTGCCGCCGCGCCACCCACAATGAAGACCGCCCAAGCCCGCAGCATTTGCCAGTCGACCGCAGCCTTTTTGTGATGCGACAGAACCGAGCGCACCGAGGTCACCACGATAGTGGCAAGCGAGGTCGCGACGCATACCTGCATCAGTTGCGGGCCGTCATATCCCAAATGGGCAAACGCATAAAAGAAGGCAGGCACCAGAATGATCCCGCCACCTACGCCCAACAGACCCGCGATCACCCCCGCAAATCCCCCGATCACCAGCAACAACAGAACCATCGGCAGGACGTTTGCAAAATCAGCCATGAAATTCTCCTTATTCGCTCTGTTCTAGCGCGCGTGCCACGCCCTTGCCAGCCCTGCTTGCTCAGTCTAATGCTAGGCCTTTGTTCCTCTGAAAGCCGAACCATGTCCCGCAGCATCGCCCGCCCTGCTCTGGTCTTAGGCCTGCTGTCCTGCATCAGCCCCTTTGCCATTGACATGTATCTGCCAGCGATGCCGACCATTGCGACAGATCTAAGCAGTTCCTTGCAGGCGATGCAGGCGACCATCACGGCCTATTTCCTGACCTTCGGACTTGCGCAATTGCTCTATGGTCCTTGGGCAGATCAGGCGGGACGCAAGCGACCGCTTTATGTCGGCATCGCAGTTTTCGCACTTGGCAGTGCACTTTGTGCGATGGCACCCAGCGTCGCGTGGCTGATCGCAGGCCGCGCGGTTCAGGGCTTGGGTGGGGCGGCGCTGATGGTGGTGCCGCGCGCGATCATTCGCGACATCTCGACCGGAAACGAAGCAACGCGGCTGATGGCGGCGGTAATGCTGGTCTTTTCTGTCTCGCCAATGTTGGCGCCGCTGGTTGGGGCGGGGTTACTGAGCATCGCCTCGTGGCGCTGGATCTTTCTGATCCTGCTCCTGGCCTCGGCCGCCAGTGTCAGCCTGCTGGCGCTTGCCCAGCCCGAAACGCTGCCGCCAAGCCAGCGTCAGCGGTTCAATCTGACCGAAACCCTTTCGGCAGCACAGCGGCTGCTTTCTGACCGCGGGTTCTTGTCGCTGACCTTTCTGGGGGCCTTTGGCATGGCAAGTTTCTTTGTGTTTCTGGCCTCGGCCGCCTTTGTTTATACCGAAAGCTTTGGGCTTAGTCCCACCGGATTTTCGCTGGCCTTTGCGGCCAATGCCGTCGCCTTTATCGGCGCGTCGCAACTGGCAGGCCCGCTGGGGATGCGCTTTGGTGCGATGACGCTGATGCGTTGGGCGACCTTGGGATTTGCTCTGGCGACTTGCGGTCTGTTCTTGCTGTCGCTGCAGGGTTTGGTGGGGCTCGCCACCTGCATCATCGGGCTTGGTCTGGGCAATGCCTGCCTTGGGCTGATCATTCCAACCTCGATGGTCATGGCGCTGGATGATCACGGCGATATTGCAGGGCTTGCCTCTTCGCTTGGGGGCACCTTGCAGATGCTGACGGGGGGGCTTTTGATCGTGGCCTTTGGCGGCGTGTTCAGCGCCAGCCCGACGCCGATGATTGGCGTGATCGCACTTTGCGCTTGTGTGGCACTGGCCTTGTCGCGGTTCACCCGCAAGGCCTAGGCCGCAAGCCGCGTCACCTCGGACAAGGCCGCGTCCAGCACCTCAAGCCCAGCCGAGGGCTTGTTGGCGTGTTCGGACAGCACACGACGCCAGCCGCGCGCTCCGGGCTTTCCCGCAAAGATGCCCAGCATATGCCGGGTGATCTGGTGCAGCTTGCCACCCTTTGCAATATGCTCGGCGATATAGGGCCGCATCGCCTCAACCGCGGCAAAGATATCAAGCCCGCTCGGATCACCCCAAAGGCTGTCCGCCCCGACCAAAATCGCAGCCGGATCGTGATAAGCCGCACGCCCCACCATCACCCCGTCCAGCCCTTGATCCAACAGCCCGCGCGCCTGCGCAAGCGAGGTAATCCCGCCATTCAGACAGAGGGTCAGATCCGGAAATGCCGCCTTCATCCGCAAAACCAGATCATAGTTCAGCGGCGGAATTTCGCGGTTTTCCTTTGGACTAAGCCCTTGCAACCACGCCTTGCGGGCGTGGATGATGAAATGCTGCACTCCGGCTGCCGACACTTGCTCCAGAAACGCGGGCAAGGCGACCTCGGGGTCCTGGTCGTCAACGCCGATGCGGCATTTCACCGTCACCGGCACCGCAGACCGCGCCTGCATTGCCGCGACGCAATCGGCCACAAGTCCAGGCTGCTGCATCAACACGGCTCCAAAACACCCCGACTGCACCCGATCCGAAGGGCACCCGACGTTAAGATTGATCTCGTCATAGCCCCAGTCCTGCGCAATGTGCGTGGCCTCTGCCAACTCTTTCGGGTCCGAACCACCCAGCTGCAGCGCCAGTGGATGTTCTTGCGCGCTGAAATCAAGCAAGCGGTCTTTGGGCCCGTGCAGAACGGCGGCGGCAGTCACCATCTCGGTGTAAAGCATCGCCCGCCGTGTAAGCAGGCGGTGAAAATAGCGACAGTGACGATCCGTCCAATCCATCATCGGCGCGATGGA
>JAHEBX010000154.1 GCA_024642045.1 Pseudorhodobacter sp.
CAACAAATCTTCGACCTGCGGGCCACGCTCCCTATGCGCCCCGTGACGTCCCCAGGCACAGATGATCCTGTCGCCCCAACGCGCCGCCTCGACAAGCGCTGCATCATTTTCAGGCCCGACAGGATCAGCCTGTGCCCGCATCACCTGCGGATCCGTGGCACGATAGGCAAAAATGTTGACCACTCGAAATCCGCCAAAACCCAGTGCCCGCGCCCGTCGCTCACAGCGCTCTACCGTTGGGTCGTTCTGCACTTCGGTCGCTGTTGAGGGGTTCAGCATCACGAACACTGCCATCGGCCTGCCCGCGTCCCAAACCCGCGTTAACGCATAGCGATAGGCCTCGCAGGGCGAATAAATCGCCACGCTCTCCGCATCCCCCTTCAAGAACCGCCGCACAATCAAACGCTTGCCCCTTCATATCGGCCCAATGGTGCACCGCAGACTACCGCCAAACGCCACACGGCAGACCCTTCCCGCGGCAGCCGCCGCGCGCGGGGGCTCGATGCCCCCAAGCGCGGCACGCGCGTTCAGTTGAAAACGCGGCTCGGATGCAACTCACCCGCCTTATAGACGCCAACCGCCACCGCACGGCCTTGATAACTTGCCCAAGCCTCGTCGCCGTATCCAACCGAAGACGCCAAAACCATGCCCGGATTGCCGTTCCTCAGCCGCACCGCCCCCTCGGGCGTGCATGGGAGTTCGGGCAAGTCTCCGAGCCCCAACTCCAACGGTTTGAGGTAGGCATCCAACTCTCCTGTTTTGGCAAGACGGTCGATGTCTTCAATCGAAATCCCTTCGCCCGCTGTAAAGGGCCCTGACCATTCACGCCGCAGCCAAGCCACATGACCCAGACAGCCCAGCGCAGCACCCAGATCCCGCGCGATTGAACGCACATACCCCCCCTTGCCGCAGACCATCTCTAGCGCGACCTGATCCGCCGAGGGCCGCGAGATCATCTCCAGCCGCTCAACCCACAAAGGTCGCGCGGCGAGGATCATCGCTTCTCCCTCGCGCGCCAGATCATAGGCGCGCTCACCCTCGACCTTCACGGCCGAATACTGGGGCGGCACCTGTTCGATATCGCCCCGAAACGCCGCCAGCGCCATCTCAATCTCGGCATCCGTCGGGCGAACAGCGCAGGCGGCAATCACCTCGCCCTCGGCATCATCCGTCGTGGTCGCCGCACCCAGATTGACCACAAAGCGATAGCACTTCAGCGCGTCGGTGATATAGGGCACGGTCTTGGTCGCCTCGCCCAGCGCAATCGCCAGCACCCCGGTCGCCGCAGGGTCGAGCGTGCCAGCATGGCCCGCCTTTTGCGCGTCCATCGCCCATTTCACCTTGTTGACCACTGCGGTCGATGTGATCCCGGCGGGCTTGTCCACCACAAGCCAGCCCGAAATCGCTCTGCCTTTTTTACCGCGTGCCATATCGTTTTCCTTCTATCCGCGTGGCACAACGAGACCGACAATTGGCCCCATCGGAAACCCCGCATCCATCCGCGCCAGATCCGGCGCCATCAACCGCGAGATTTTGCCGTCAAGATAGAGCGCGTTCTTCACCCCAAGACCGTCGCGAAACAGCCGCGCAAACTCATAGAAATTTACCGGCGCATTCGAGATCGCAAAATAGGCCGTCTTCCCGTCATCCGAGCTGCCAACCCCGTTACGAATGTGCCGCGAGTCTGAATTTGACATGAATTTCGGGTGCAGCGCCCCGTCGATAACCAACATCGGCCCCGATTGCGTGGCATAGCGACAGCGTGGTGTCTTGGCTTGATAAGCCAGAGTTTCGATCACCCGCAGCCCGTCGCCAATGCAAAAAACCCCATTCGGCAGCAGCCCGAAATTACCTGGCCCCTCACGGGTGACCAGCGATTTTTTCTGCGCATAATCTTCGATATAGAGCCCGACCGGCGACAAATCGGGGTGATACATGCCCGCATTCATCGCAAATCCCAAGGTCTCGCCCAAAGGCGCCAGCGCCTCTTCTACTGCGTTGAAACTGCCATAGGCGCCATTTGGCCCCGATTGAAACAGCCGCAAGTCCTGCACCGCTGAAATTTCACATACCGTATAAGAGGAGCCTTCAAAGGCCATGTCGCGGCAGCCCGCCATCCCTGCAAAGGGCAGCAAAATCAGCGCCAGCGCCAGCCGCAGCATGTTATTGCTCGGCCTCGGGTTCGTCCTTGGCGGCAATATCGCGCTGCACCTTGGGGTCGTCAAACAGCCTGCGCGCTTCTTCCAACCGACCATAGGTGTCATCAGGACGAAAGCGCAGCTCTGGCGAATGCTTCAGTGTCATTTCGGCCGAGACCCGCTTTCGCAGCGCCCAAGCGTTCTTGGCCAGCGCCGCAATCGCCTCATCCACACTCGCGCCACCCATCAGAGGCATCACATAGACTGTCGCCACCCGCAGATCGACCGAGACCGAGACCTCGCCCACGGTGATCGACATGTCTTGCAGCGCAGGGTCATGCACCTCGCCACGCGCCAGAATCTCTGACAACGTGCGACGGATCATCTCGCCAACCCGAAGTTGACGCTGCGAGGGCCCTTTGGCCGAATAGGAACGTGTGTTTGCCATGCTCTGCTCCTAAGCGGAATCGCAGCCGCTTGCAACGGCGGGCTTTCCGCGCGCAGCCAAAGCCGCTAAACCCTGCCTAAACTGGAGGCACCGATGACCAACATTCCTGCAATCACCGTCACAGGCGCCTCGGGTCGCATGGGTCAAATGCTGATCCACGCAATCAGCGCCAATCCAGCGACCCGCCTTATCGGCGCCATTGAACGCAAGGGCCACGACTGGATCGGACGTGACGTCGGCACCTGCATGGGCGCGGCGCCCTTTGGCGTGATCGTCACCGACGACCCGCTCGAGGCCTTTGCACAGTCCCAAGCTGTGATCGACTTCACCGCACCCGCAGCCACTGTCGAATTCGCCGCCCTTGCTGCTCAAGCCCGCGCTGTTCATGTCATCGGTACTACGGGGCTAGAGCCCGCGCATCACGCCAAGCTCGACCTGGCGGCCCATCACGCCGTCATCATTCAGGCAGGCAACATGAGCCTTGGCGTCAACCTTCTCACCCGCCTGACCCAAAAAGTTGCCGCCGCCCTCGATGCCGACTGGGATATCGAAATCATCGAAGCCCATCACAACCGCAAGGTTGACGCCCCCTCTGGCACCGCCCTCATGCTGGGCGAAGCCGCTGCCGCAGGTCGTGGCATCACGCTTGCCGATCACCGAGAGTCAGGCCGCGACGGCATCACGGGCGCGCGCACACGCGGCGATATCGGATTCTCGGCCATCCGTGGCGGCGATATTGTCGGCGAACATGATGTGCTGTTTGCAGCGGCGGGCGAGCGGATCGTGCTGCGCCACATTGCCACTGACCGCAACATCTTTGCCCGCGGCGCTCTCAAAGCCGCTCTGTGGGGCCAAAACCAAAAGCCCGGTCGCTATGATATGATGGATGTGCTGGGCCTGTGACGCAAATGTGATCCAACCGGTGTTTCTGCGCGTAATCTTTCCGGACGCTCAGGAGGACCCATGCTGCGCACAGTCGCCCTCGTTATGCTCACCGTCTTGCCGCAGGCCGCTCATGCCTTCGAGCCTGTCACCGATCGCGCTGCGTTTCTAGATCTCGTTCAGGGCCGCGCGCTGAAAATCGCTGTCTATAGCTTGTCGCTGACGATTGATCCCAAAGGCACCATCCAAGGCCGCGCGCTTGGTGCAGAGGTGCGGGGCAACTGGCAGTGGCAAGACGGCTATTTCTGCCGCACCATGATCTGGTCAGACATTGAAATCCCGCAAAATTGCCAGTTGGTCGAGCAAAAGGACGGCAAGTTGCGTTTTACCTCGGACAAAGGCGCGGGCATGTCGGCGGCCTTTGTTCTGAAATAAGGCTCAGAAATCGACCGCAATGCCCTTTTTCTCCCAGTCGCCATAGCGCACGGGCTCTGGCCCTTTGCGCCCGCCCAATTCTGTCGGCAATTCCAGATCACCAGCCAAACGCCGCCGCTCGGCAGCCTCGGCCAGCGCGCGCTTTGCCGCGTCAGGCAAATCGGGGGGCAGATCGGGTGTCTCGCTCATCGTGCTTTCCTTGCAGGCCTCACCCCTTTGATATACGGCCAATCCACGCAACAACAAGGGCGACAAAATGGCAGAGGCTAAGGTTGGTTTGGCAGCACGGGCAGCAGCGCTCGATCTGCTGACTGCGATCATGGAAGAAGGCCAGACCATGGCCCAAGTCTTGGCCGCGCCCAATGGCCCGCTGAAATCGGTCGTCCCGCAAGAGCGCGCCCGCGCCCAGCGGCTTGCGTTACAAGTTATCCGCTTGCTCGAACCCGTCGACCGCTTGCTGGAACCGCATCTGCGCAAAAACCCGCCCTTGGCTGTGATGAATATTCTGCGCCTTGCCGTGACCGAACTGCACGAGGGCGCGGCGGCTCATGGCGTGGTCAACTCCGCCGTTGAACTCGCGCGCAAATCCAAACGCACCACTGCTATGGCGGGCCTGATCAACGCCGTGCTGCGCAAAGTTCCCGAAGGTGCGCCACTGGCTGGCCCCGCCCAGCGCCTGCCGCGCTGGCTGCGTCAACCGATGGTGCATGCCTATGGCCGTGACATCGTAACCGCCATCGAAGACGTGCAGGCCAAGGCCCCACCGCTCGACATCACGCCGCATGGCGCGCACCTGCCCGCAGGCACCCTGCTGCCCACAGGCTCGATCCGCCTGTCCGAACCGTCACAAATCTCGACCCTTGCGGGATTTGCCGAAGGCCATTGGTGGGTCCAGGACGCCGCCGCCGCAATTGCCGCCCGTCTGCTTGACACCAAGGCAGGCGAGCAGGTGCTTGATCTTTGCGCAGCGCCGGGCGGGAAATGCCTGCAAATCGCCGCCACCGGCGCGGATGTCACCGCACTCGACATTTCCGGCCCCCGTCTTGAAAGGTTGCAGGAAAACCTTGCGCGCACGGGCCTGACCGCCAAGATCGTGACCGCCGATGCGCTGCATTGGCAACCCGCAGCGCCGTTTGACGCAATCCTTCTGGATGCACCTTGCTCCGCCACGGGCACCATTCGTCGCCATCCAGAATTGCCATTTCTGAAAGACGGCAGCGAGTTGGCCGAACTTACGGCCCTGCAAGCCGCCCTTTTCGACCGCGCGCTTGGCTGGCTGAAACCGGGTGGGCGGCTGGTCTATTGCACCTGCTCGCTCTTGCCCGACGAAGGCGAGGCGCAGCTCGACGCAGCGCTTGCCCGTCATGCAGGGTTGGCCGTGATCCGCCCCGATCTGGCAGGCATCGACCCTGCATGGATCACGCCCCAAGGCGGGCTGCGCCTGCGCCCAGACTATTGGGCCGAAACGGGCGGCATGGACGGCTTCTTCATGGTAAGTGTGCGCAAAGCCTAAGATTTGGTCAACGTGCGAACCTAAGCTATTGATTTATATAACACACAAAGCTGTCGCACTGTGCGACGCTTACTTCTTTGGCGCGAATATCCGATAGTAAGCCCAGTCCGGCAGAAAGTTGCCCAGCCGGAAAAACCACGAAAACACCGTCGGAAAGCTGGCCTTGAACGCCCCGCTTTTCATCAGCCGCAGCATGTGCGCCGCAGCTTCTTCGGGTTGCATCAAAAAGGGCATGGCAAAGTCATTCTTTGCCGTCAACCGCGTGGCGATAAAGCCGGGATTGGCCAGTTGCACCTTGACCCCTGTGCCGCGCAGATCGGCGTAAAGACACTCCGCAAGCGCCATCACTCCCGCCTTGCTGGCGGCATATCCCACAGCACCCGGCAGGCCACGAAAGCCCGAGAGCGAGCCAGTGATCACCAGATGTCCCGCGCCGCGCACCACCATCGCAGGCAGCACCGCCGCGACAATACGCGCGCAGCCGGTAAAGTTCACCTCGCACATCGCCGTCAACTTTGTCGCGTCGATCTCTTGCGCTGTCATCGGCCAGTAAACCCCCGCCAGAAAGACCACACCATCGACCGCACCCAGTCGCTCGACCGCCGCCTGGACTGATGCCGCATCCGCCACGTCAACGGCCAAGGTCTCGACCCCGCCAAGCCGCTCGGATGCCGCCGCCAGCCCTTCGGCAGAGCGGGCCGAGATTACCACCTCTGCCCCCTCGGCCTTGAGCGCTTGTGCCAAAGCCAGCCCCAAGCCTTCGCTTGCGCCAACCAGCCAGTAGCGCTTGCCTGCAAAACTCATGCGGGCACCTGTCGCATTGTGGCCACCAATTCGGCCACCTTGATGCCGAATTTGCGGAACTGGCTGCGGTTGATGATGGTGCCGTTCTCCGCCCGATACATCCAGTCGATGACGCGCAGCACATGCCCGCCCGCCGCCTCGGGCAGACGGATGTCATAGAGCATCTGAACCGCTGGCCCCGCCACCTGCCCGCGCCCAGCGCCCACCACATCGGCCGCCGTCGCTGTGATCATCCCGTCGTTGCCGATCTCAAGATGCCATTCACGCCGCTGCACCTCGCCGTTGTCATAACGAAACACCTCGCTCAGTACACCGCGATTGCCCTGCCATTCGCCCCGCATCTCGGCTACAAAACGCGAAGTGACGCGCCCAAACGGGCCATAGATTACTCCCTCGCACAGGATCGGCCCGTTCAAGTCGCGGCGTGGATCAAACTGCGGCCCCTTGCCCGCCCAGTCCCCGGGGCGTTGACTTGCAAAGCCAAAGTATCGCGGCAGCACTGCGATCGAGGCGATCACGATCAGCACGAACATCAGGCTCCAGATCATCGACATCACGCGTCCCCTTCCAAAGGCGTCAGCGCAAGCAGCGCCATTGCGACAAGTTTCAACACTGTGGGCACCCCTGCATAAAGCAGCGCTAGCAACGCAAGCGCCGCCGCCGAATTCTGCGCCCCCGAGACAAAGCCGCCCCACTGCAACAGCGGCAGCAGCAGCAGCGCTGCAATAGCCAGCGAGAGTTTCGAGGCAAAGGCCCAAAGCCCAAAGCCCGCCCCTTCGCCCCCGATCTGCGCCAGTCGGCGTGCAAACAGCGCTGGCAGCAAAACCATATCAGCCCCCAGCGCCGTCCCCGATGCCGCCGAAATTACTGCAAAGGCCGTGACCTGACCCGCGCCAAGGCTATAGGCCCAGACAAAGCTCGTTACCGCCAGCATCATGCCAACCATCAAGGCCGGGCGCTCACCCCAGCGCTGACCAAGCCGGCTCCAGACCGGGGCGCTTACCGCCGCCGCCAGAAAGAACAACAGCAGCAATGGCCCCGCCGCCGCAGGCCGCTGCAACACGCTTTCGACGTAGAACAAGAACAGCGTCGAAGTCACCGCCACAGGGGCCGCATTCACCAAGGCAAGCACCAAAAGCCGCCGCGCCGGCACATCCGCGACTACCCGTGACAGCATCGCGCGAAAGGGGGCGGGCGTGGCCAGCACTGGACCCAGCCACTCACCCCGCATCGCCAGCACCGCCAACAGCGCCAGCACCGCGAACCCTGCCGCAAAAATCGCATAGGGCGCGCCCGTCGCCACCAGCGCTGTCGGCGCCACAGCGGCAAGCGAGATGCCGATCAGGCTGCCCGTCTCGCGCCATCCCGCAAGGCCGGTATGCCCCGAGGCCAGCCGCCCTGCACGCGCAACCCCTTGGGCATAAAACACAATCGACAAGAACGAATAGGCCGAAAACAGCAGCACCATCATCAATGCAAACCACAACAAGGGCGCAAAGGGCGGTGTCACAGCGAAAAGCCCGAACATCGCCCCGGCCAAAACCCCTGCCGCAGCCGCGACCGCTTTGCTACGCCCCGCGCCCAAGCGATCCACCAGACCGCCAAAGAACGGGTCCTGCACCACGTCGAGCAGCCGCAACGTCGCCAGCATGGCGCCAAGGTTGGCAAGGCTGACGCCATAGCTGTCGACATAGAACTTGGGCGCGTTGATATAGATCGGCAGGCCTGCCGCCGCGATCA